>VGXO01000013.1 GCA_016873275.1 Phycisphaerae bacterium | reverse complement strand
CCGCCTCGCGAACTGCGTTCGCGAGGCGACTTCTCCCGCTCGTCGCGTGGCGACTCGCGGGAGAGGTGGAGCGTTCCCGAGCTCTCCCGATGGTCGCGTGGCGACTCGCGGGAGAGGTGGAGCGTTCCCGAGCTCTCCCGATGGTCGCCTGGCGACTCGCGGGAGAGGTGGAGCGATCGGGCACTCTCCCGCGAGCGCAGCGACGCGGGGGAGTCGGGCTTGTCGCGAAGCGGCAAGCCCGGTGGGGGTGGATCGCAGCACGACGCGCGGGGTCCGGCGTCATCGCGACAGGTGCGTCCTGCGACGATCGTCGCGAGTCGGACCACCCTCACCCGCCTCGCGAACTGCGTTCGCGAGGCGACTTCTCCCGCTCGTCGCGTGGCGACTCGCGGGAGAGGTGGAGCGTTCCCGAGCTCTCCCGATGGTCGCGTGGCGACTCGCGGGAGAGGTGGAGCGTTCCCGAGCTCTCCCGATGGTCGCCTGGCGACTCGCGGGAGAGGTGGAGCGATCGGGCACTCTCCCGCGAGCGCAGCGACGCGGGGGAGTCGGGCTTGTCGCGAAGCGGCAAGCCCGGTGGGGGTGGATCGCAGCACGACGCGCGGGGTCCGGCGTCATCGCGACAGGTGCGTCCTGCGACGATCGTCGCGAGTCGGACCACCCTCACCCGCCTCGCGAACTGCGTTCGCGAGGCGACCTCTCCCGCTCGTCGCGTGGCGACTCGCGGGAGAGGTGGAGCGATCGGGCACTCTCCCGCGAGCGCAGCGACGCGGGGGAGTCGGGCTTGTCGCGAAGCGGCAAGCCCGGTGGGGCGCGGTCCGGAGCACGACGAGCGGGGTCCGGCGTCATCGCGACAGGTGCGTCCTGCGACGATCGTCGCGAGTCGGACCACCCTCACCCGCCTCGCGAACTGCGTTCGCGAGGCGACCTCTCCCGCTCGTCGCGTGGCGACTCGCGGGAGAGGTGGAGCGATCCCGAGCTCTCCCGATGGTCGCGTGGCGACTCGCGGGAGAGGGAGGAAGTCCTCCGCGGTCTCCGCGCGGCGGCCGACCTCAGCGGGTCTGCGCCGCCTCGCCGCGGATCGCCGCCTCGTCGATCCCGAGGTACTCGTGCATGTGGCGGTCGTAGGTGACCGCGTCGTGCTCGCGGGAGAGGTCGAGGCGCAACTCGTTGATCACCTTGGTGCCTTGGCGGATCCACTCCTGCCAGGTCTCCTCGGAGATGTTCGCGTGGATCCATGCGCCGATGGGACCCTTGAAGGGTGGCTTCGCCATCTGGTGCCCGGGGCGACCGGTTCGCTGGCAGAGGAAGGTGCCCGACTCGCGGAGCTTCGCGGCGGCGGACTCGACCTCCGCGGAGAGCCGCGGCGGCTCGCGACCGATCGAGCGGAGGAGCTTCGCCATCGACTCCTGCGGCATGCGGTCGCCCTTGCCCGCGGCGACCTCGTAGCCCTTCGAGAGGACCTCGACCGCCTTGTCCGCCCAGCCCGCGTCGATCATCGCCTGCCCCGCGAGCTGGTACGCCTTGCTCATCCCGGGCGCCAGCCGCACGCACGTCTCGAACGAGCGCGCGGCGTCCACCGGCCGACCTGCCTGCAGCAGGGCGTTCCCGAGGGAGAAGTGCGCCATCTCGTTGTCGGGGTCCGCGGACGCCATGCGCTCGAACTGGGCGATGCGTCGGTCAAGGTCGGTGGGCGTGGTGCTCACGAGGGCTCCTTCGATCGCGCGACGGACGGGAGCTTGAGGGAGGCGAGGCTCGAGCGGACGGACCGCTCGCCCGCTCCCGGTTTGACGCCCTCGCGCGGGGGTCGATGATAGAGGCGGCGACGTGCGGTCGCCGACGCGACTCGATCCATGGGACTCCTCTCGACTTCCCTCGCGGGCGTGGAGCTCGCGAACCCGGTGATCCTCGCCGCGGGGACCTGCGGCTACGGGCCGGAGGTCTCGGACTTCATGGATCCGCGGGGGATCGGCGCGGTCACCACGAAGTCGATCACCCCCGAGTCGCGGGAGGGGCATCCGCCGTGGCGGGTGATCGACGTGCCGGGGGGCATGATGAACGCGATCGGGCTCGCGAACGTCGGGCTCGAGCGGTTCCTCGCCGAGAAGGTCTCCGCGATCGCGTCGCTGCGGACGGTCGCGATCGGCTCCATCGCGGGGCACTCGGTCGCCGACTACGTCGCGGTCGCGCGGGCGTTCGACGAGGTCGCGGCGCTGCCGATCGTCGAGCTCAACGTCTCCTGCCCGAACACCGCCGATGGTCGGCAGTTCGGGCATGACCCGCAGGCGCTCCGCACGGTGCTCCGCGAGGTGCGGGCGGTGCTGGGGCGCACGCGGCTCGTCGTGAAGATGGCGCCGGATGCGCCGGATCCGATCGCGATCGCTGCAGCGGCGGTCGAGGCGGGCGCGGATGGACTCACGATCGCGAACACCTATCCCGCGATGTCGATCGACGTCGACTCGCGGAAGCCGCGGCTCTCCGCGGGGAGGGGCGGTCTGAGCGGACCCGCGGTGCATCCGCTCGCGGTGCGGCTCGTCTTTGCGATCCATCGCGCCGTCGCGGGTCCGGCGAAGGTGCCGATCATCGGACTTGGCGGCGTCCTGCACTGGCGCGACGCGGCGGAGTTCATCCTCGCGGGCGCGACCGCGGTCGGCGTGGGCACGGCGCTCTTCGTCGATCCGCGCATTCCCGCCCGCGTGGTGCGCGGCTTGGAGCGCTGGACCGCCGCGCAGGGCGCGGGGAACATCGGCGAGCTCGTGGGTCGGGTCGAGGCATGATCCGCCGCGAGGACCGCGACCGCTTCGATCGGCTGCTCGAGAGGGTGATCGAGGAGCTGCCGCCCTCGATCCGCGGGCTGCTCGACGAGGCGCCGGTCTACGTCGAGGACGTGCCGCCCGAGTCGGTCATGAAGGAGTTCGGCGTCGAGGACCCCGCGGACCTCTGCGGTCTGCACTCGGGGGTGCCGCTCACCGAGCGGAGCGTGAGCGATCCGGGCGGGCACCTCGAGACGATCTCGCTCTTCCGGCTCGGGATCATCGAGGCGGCGGGAGGCTGGCGACGCTGGAAGGACGAGACGGGGGAGGTCTGGGGCGGCATCGACCGCGTCCGCGAGGAGATCCGGGTGACCCTCCTCCATGAAATCGGGCACCACTTCGGGCTCGACGAGGATGACCTCGACCGGCTCGGCTACGGCTGATCGGTCCGGAAACCCCTCGCGGAGGTCGCGGCCGGGGCACATCGCGTCGCGCCGACCCGACTCCCCGCCGGATCGGCGATCTCGACCACCTCGTGACCCCGTCCGTGGGGCATCCTGACTCCGGAAGGGCGTTCTGGCGAAGGCACTGGTTCTTCGTTCGGCCGTCGGACCGAGGGAGGCACCAAGGGAGGCACGAAGTGAGCCATCAAGTGAGCCATCAAGTGAGCCATCAATTGAGCCATCAAGGGAGCCTTCCTCCGCGGGCGATCTCGCCCATGCCGATGACGACCGAGGAACGTTGTTCGGGCGAGGCTCGCGTTGCACGCCTCCTCGCCGCTCCCCGGCGTCGCCGTGCCGACTCCGGCGACCTGCTCCGGCCGTCCTGACCTGACCGCCCTGCTCTGACTAGGATCGACCCTATGACTCCCAACGCCCTGCACGCCGCCCCTGCCGCCGCACCCGCCACCGCCGAGACCTTCACGCCGGAGGATCGCGCGAAGCTCATCGCCGACGTCGAGGCGTACTGCGAGGAACTCCGTCCGATCGAGGAGATCAAGTACCTCGAGCGCGAGTTCAACCCGGCGATCGCGTCGCTCGCGAAGAAGCACGGGATCTGCGGCATGCCGGTGCCGAAGCGCTACGGTGGTCGCGGCTCCGACAGCCTGACCTACGCCCGGATGCTCGCCCGCATCAACCGCGAGGGCTCCGGTCCCCGCACCTTCTTCAGCGGTCAGTCCTCGATCGGTCAGTACCCGATCCTCAAGTACGGCAGCGAGGACCAGAAGCTCCGCTACCTGCCGAAGTCCTGTTCCGGCGACCTGATCCTCGCGTTCGGTCTCACCGAGCCGGAGGCGGGCTCGAATCCCCTCGAGGGCAGCACGACCTACCGCCGTCAGGGCGACAAGCTCATCCTCAACGGCGTCAAGTACCTCATCTCGAACGGCTCGATCGCCGACGCGGTGATCGTCTTCGCCTTCCCCGAGGGCGCGACCGGCGATGACCGCCGGATGAGCGCGATCATCGTGGACACCGCGGGCGCGACCTTCGAGAAGGAGCAGCTCCACTCGAAGCCCGGCATGTACACCTGCGACACCGCGATGTTCCAGATGAACGAGCATCCGGTCCGCGGCGACAACATGCTCGGCAAGGAGGGCGAGGGCTTCCGGATCGCGATGCACACCCTCGTCTCGGGTCGCCTCTCGGTCGCCTCGGGATGCCTCGGCTCGATCGAGGACTGCCTGAGCGAGTGCATCGAGTGGGCGAAGACCCGCCACCAGCACGGCAAGGAGATCGGTCGCCACCAGCTCGTGCAGGACCACCTCGCGAAGATCGAGATGGCTCGCGCGACCAGCGAGGCGATGATCGAGCGGGCGGCGCTCGCCAAGCAGGCGTCCGACGACCGCCCCGGCGACAAGACGCTCCTCGCGGACGCCGACTACAAGGTCGCGCAGGCGAAGTTCTTCGCGAGCAACGCGGCGTGGGAGGCGGCGGACCACGCGGTGCAGATCTTCGGC
Source organism: Phycisphaerae bacterium (assembly GCA_016873275.1). GTDB lineage: Bacteria > Planctomycetota > Phycisphaerae > Phycisphaerales > SM1A02 > VGXO01. The sequence goes on along the minus strand of VGXO01000013.1, from coordinate 51,946 downwards.
GGTCGAGGGTGGAGCGAGCTCTACCGTCCGTTCCGCCACCTGCAGGACGTCCGCGTCTGCCGCATCTACGAGGGCACCGACGAGGTGATGAAGCTCAAGATGGGCGCCAAGCTCCTCGGCAAGGAGTTCGAGGCGTTCAAGTAAGCCGTCGCGGACGGGCAGGATCGATCCATCACGCGGGGTCCGCAGCCGTGCGGACCCCGCGCGTGCTTTGGGGTGGCGTGCGTTCGCACGGGGGGAACTCTCGCATTCGTCTCGAGTGAGGCCACCCTCACCCGGTTCGCGACCGACGGTCGCGAACCGACCTCTCCCGCTCTTCGCGGAGCTCCGGGCGGGAGAGGTGGGAGAGTCGGCCCGGCACGCTCCCGCTCGTCGCGGAGCTCCTGGCGGAGTAGGCGGATCGCTCGGTCACTCTCCCGCGAGCGGAGCGACGCGGGGGAGTCGGGCTTCGAGCGCAGCGAGAAGCCCGGTGGGGGCGGTCCGCAGCACGACGAGGAGGGACCGGCGTCGTCGCGATGCGTGCGCCCCGCGACGATCGTCTCGAGTCATGCCACCCTCACCCGGTTCGCGACCGACGGTCGCGAACCGACCTCTCCCGCTCGTCGCGGAGCTCCTCGCGGGAGAGGTGGGAGAGTCGGCTCGACACGCTCCCGCTCGTCGCGGAGCTCCTGGCGGAGTAGGCGGATCGCTCGGTCACTCTCCCGCGAGCGGAGCGACGCGGGGGAGTCGGGCTTCGAGCGCAGCGAGAAGCCCGGTGGGGGCGGTCCGCAGCACGACGAGGAGGGACCGGCGTCGTCGCGATGCGTGCGCCCCGCGACGATCGTCTCGAGTCATGCCACCCTCACCCGGTTCGCGACCGACGGTCGCGAACCGACCTCTCCCGCTCGTCGCGGAGCTCCTCGCGGGAGAGTCGTCAGGCGATCAGCCCGCGCCGAGCGTCTTCCGCACCGCGTTCCAGCCGTCCTCGAGGACCTTGTTCGCGGCGGCTTGAATGAGCGACGCGCCGATCGCGGAGACAAGACCCTTCCGCTCGACGACCCGCGCCTCCCACGACGCCTTGGTGCCGGTGCCCGCGGGCTCGAGGGTGATGGCGCTCTCGATCGTCATCGAGAGACCGATCCCCTCGCTCTTCGCGGTCTGCACGAGCTTGCGTCCCGGCTCGACCTCGTCGATCGTCATGGTCACCCGCAGCGTCCCGCGGATGAAGGAGAAGCCCGGCCGCACCACCAGCTTCAGCGTCCGCGCATCGACCCGCTCGACGCTCGTCACGTCCCCCATGTTCCGCGCGACGCCCTCGAGCCCGACGAGGGCATCGCGGACCGCCGGGGGCGGGAAGGGGAGGGTGGTGTCGCCGAGGAAGGGAGGAATCGCGGCCATGAAGAATCTCCGATGAAAGCTCCGGTCGAGTCTCCGACCAAGTCTTCATTCGAGTCTCGGGTTGAGTCTCCGGTCGAAGCTCCGGTCGAGTCTCGGGTCGAACCTCTGGTCAAGTCTGGTGAGGAGGCGTCCTCGCGCGGACGGGTTGGATCGACGGCGGGACCGGATGAAGTCGTCGGCGGCGCCCGCGTCGCTCTCGCGGTCACTCGCCGACGGCGACCTGGGCGTCCTCGTCGATGTAGAGGATCCTCGCGCACGCCTTGCACTGGACGAGCGACTCCCCGGTCCCCGAGAGCTTCGAGAAGGACTCCTTGGGGATCTCGAGGTTGCACGCGCCGCAGGCGTACTCGCGGTGCCGGCGGCTCACCTCGATGACCGGCGCCATCGCCTCGCCCTCGGTCTCCTTGGCGACGCGCTCGAAGGTCTTGCGGGCGTCCGCGGGCACGGCGCGGGCGGCGATCTCCCGCTCCGTCTCGAGCTCGGAGAGCCGGGTGCTCACGTCGGCGACCCGCTGGTCGAGCTCCGACTTCGCGCGGTCGCGGAGGGTGGTGCGCTCGTCGATCGAGCCCTGCAGGGTGGCGAGCTGGGTCCGGAGCGCCTCGACGCGGTCCATGTGTCCGATCGCGGTGGCGTCAAGCTCGTCGCGCTTCGCCTGCAGCGACTTCATGTCCGCGAGGATCGCCTGGTACTGGCGGTCGTTCTTCGAGGAGTTGAGGTCGGTGCGGAGCTTCTCGATGCGCTCGGCGTGACTCTTCCCCTCGGTCTCGAGGTTGGCGGTGGTCGCCTCGAGCTGCCGCATCTGGCGGCGGAGCTCCTCGCCCTGCTGGAGGAGCTCGTTCAAGGTCCGTTGCTGTGCGTCGAGGAACCGCTGCGCCGAATCGAGCCGCTGCCTGAGACCGGTCACTTGGGTGTTCACCCGGTGGAGGGTCAGAAGCTGCCTCATCAGGCTCATGGGCGGATCCGGTGGGGGCGGGGTCTTCGGCGGAAACGACGCGAACCGCCGATCGTACCGCGAGCCCGCCTGCGGCGGGAGGTCCGAGTCCGGAGGATTCACGCGAGACTTGTCCGGCGTCGGCGCCTGCTCAGCCTGCGGAGACCGCCGCGAGAAGGACGAGCGGCAGGATCACCCCGGCGGGGAGCAGAGAGTCCATCACGTCGAAGACGCCGCCGAGCCCCGGCAGGGTGTTCCCGGAGTCCTTCGCCCCGGCGGCGCGCTTGAGGAGGCTCTCGGCGAGGTCGCCCGCCTGACCCGCGACCGCAAGCACCGCGCCGAGCGCGATCCCGAGGGCAGGAGCGACGCGGTCGGCGGGGTTCGGCGCTCCCGCGGACCACGACGCCCAGATCCACCCGACGAGCATCGCGAGGAGGATGCCGCCCGCGGTGCCCTCCCAGGTCTTGCCCGGACTGAGCCACGGGATCAACTTGCGACGCCCGAGGGTGATGCCGGTGAAGTACGCCCCGATGTCCGAGCTCTTCACGAGGAGGACCGCGCCGCCAAGGATCCACGCGGAGTGACCTTGGCGAAGAAGAAGCCATCCGCCGAGGCATCCGCCCGCGTAGACCGCCGCGAGCACCGTGCCGCCGACCGACTGCACCGCGGGGAGGAACGCGCCCGGTCGTGCCGAGGCGAGGAGCGCGGCGAGTCCGACCGCGATCGCCGCGGCGATCGGGAGGAGCGCGGGCGCCGCGCCGGCGCCGGCGGTGCCGGCGAGGAGGACTGCCGCCGCGAGGAGCGGGACGCCGACGGCGACGATCGACGCCGGCACCACGCTGCCGCAGGCGCGAAGCAGGCGACCGATCTCGAGCCCAAGCAGCGGCGCGACGAGGAGCAGCGTGAAGGCGACGATCACCGCGCCGCGCGGCGGCGTCGCGCCCGCGCCGAAGGCGCGCTGCCATGCCTCGATCGAGACGAACGCGCCGCCGACGCGACCATCGAGCCAGGTCACGCCCACGAGGAGGGCGATGAGGAGCGAGCCGGTCAGCAGTCGATGCTTCAGCACGCGATCGATCCGGGCGGGGCTCAGTAGGTGGGCACCGAGCGGTCGACGAGGAGCGACCACTGGTGGATCCCGCCCGCCATCGAGCGGGCGTTGGGAAGTCCACGGGCGTGGAGCTCGCAGACCATCCGGAGGCTGCGCATGCCGTGGTGGCAGTGGACCACGACCGGCGGCATCGCGGGAACCTCGCCATGCTCCTCGAGGAGCTCCGCGACGAGTTCCGCCGCCGCCGACATCGGGACGTGGACGCTGCCGGCGATCGAGGCGATCCGTCGCTCCTCCTCGGTGCGGCAGTCGACGAGGATCAATGGCTCGCGTTCGGCGATCGCCCGGGCGACCTGCACCGCGGAGACCTCGAGTCCGGCGCGGGGCGGCGGCGGGCCGGGAGTGCCGTCGCGCGAGCCGTGCATCATGGCGCCGCGTCGTCCGACGCGGGCGGCTCGGCGCCGGTCGGCTCGCGCACGATCGCCGCCGCGGACGCTCCAGCGGTCGACGGTGCCGCGGTGACCGAGTACGCCGGACGAGGTCCGATGACCCTCGCCCACGGCGGTCGCACGACGAGCCCGTAGGGCGACTCGATCAGGCTCCAGGCGCTTCGGAAGGGATCCGCGACCCCTTCGAGCGCGACGCGACCGCCATCCTCGGAGACCGAGACCGCGGAGCCGGCGGTCGGCATCGCGTCGCTCGGGGCACTCCGACCCGGCATCACGACGACCTCGAACGCGGGGGTCGGGTTCGTCTCGACCTGCCCTCGCGGCGCGGCGATCTCGACGACGGTCCACTGCGAGCGATCGACGACGCTCGGTCGCCACGACGCATCGACCTCGGGCGGCGCGGTCTCGGCGGTCGGGGGCACCGTCGGGGAGAGATCCGGAAGCGATGCGCCCATGGGTCCCTCCGCCTCGTTGAGGCGACCCGTGCAGGCGACGAGCAGGGACGTCGCAAGCGCCGGGACGAGGGCGTTCGATCGGGGCGAGAGCATCGTGGCGGATGGTAGCGTCGGCGACGCGGTCGCTGCCGCGGGTCGCGCGCCTCACGCCTCGCGTCTCACGCCGAGGATCTTCGCCGGGACTTCACGCCGCGCCGGGTCGTCGCGGCGGTCGCGATCCAGCCCTCCTCGCGGAGTGCCTTGATCGCCGCGGCGACGCTTGCGGGGGCGTGCCCTTGCCGCGCGAGCGCCCGCCGCAGGGCGGGCTCCCCGCGGGGCGAGTCCGCGAGGAGTTCAAGCGCGTCGGATCGCGCCTGCCGCACCGCGCCTGACTGCTCGATCCGTCGCTTGAGGACCGCCGACCACGCGACCCCCGCGCGGACGCCGAGCTCGTCGAGGTCGAGGATCGCCGCCCGCAGGACGACGCGACCGCCGACGAGCACCGTCGCCTCGGCGGGATCCTGCGGATCGATCGCCACCGCCTGCACGCGCGAGGCGATCGAGTTCCTGGCGCGAGCGAGCGTCGTCGTCCTCGTTGCCGTCTTCGAGCTCGACTTCGACGTCGGCTTCGACTTCGCGGGCGCGGAGCGCTTCGAGCGGATCATGCCGGCATCGCCGCGAGGGCGCCGGCGATCTCGTTCGCCGCCTTCTCGTCGCCGCTTGCCCTCGCCGCGGCGAGCCCGAGCTCGAGCTCGCGGCGGGCGTCGGCGGCGCGACCGAGCCGCTCGAGGAGGCGGGCCTTGTGGAAGCGGGCGTAGGCGTGGCGGGGGTCGGCGGCGATGGTGCGGTCGAACCAGTCGATCGCCTCGGCGTGGCGGTCGAGCCTCGTGCACTCCTGGGCGATCGCGTAGAGGCAGAAGGAGTCCCCGGGCTCGGCGTCGAGCATCGCGCGAAGCTTAAGGAGGCGGGGGGAGTCCGGCATCGCCGCAGTGTACGGGTGGACTCGGGCTCCTCTCGTGCTCGCCGACCGCCTCGCCCTCGTCGTCCATCGCGGGCTACCCTGCGGCGATGCGAAGCGTCCCCCGATGCACCGCGTTCGCCCGGCTCCCGCTCGTCCTGCTTCCGGCGGTTCTTCTCCTCGGCGGCTGCTTCACGCCGCCGAAGCCGCGCGACCTCGGTCCGCCGCCCAAGCCGAGGGCGAGGCTCCTCGACCGCACCGGCGGCACGCACCACGTCTCGATCGTGCACGGCGACGTGTGGTACTGCGGGTTCGGCTCGTCGCTGCTGGTCCTCGACGCCGCGACCGGGCGCCTTCGGCGGACGCTTGAGCTCCGCGAGGATGGCGAGGGAGGACCGCTCTGCGACCTCGTGATCCTCGAGGACGACCGGATGCTCGCGGTGCTCGAGGACACCGCGGTCTTCGAGATCTCGCTGCTCGATCCGCTTCGACCGGAGGTCGAGCTCGAGACGACCGCGAAGGACCTCGGGATCGCCCCCCGCTCGGTCCGGGAGGTGGACGGCACGATCTTCGTGAGCGGGCTCGGCGGCGTGGTGCCGCTGGCGGCGCCGGGCTCGCCGCGCCTCGTCGCGTCGCTCGCCGAGGCGGGCGCGAAGGTCTCCTCGCCGGTGGTGCCGACCGCGGAAGGTCCGGCGGCGGCGACCGGTCGTCGCGTGCATCGGATCGAGGGCGAGAAGTACCTCGGCGCCGCGACCTGGCTCGAGGCGCTCCCGGAGGGCGTGGGGCCCGAGGGCGGGCTCGCCTTCGTCCTGCAGGATCGCGAGGTCGCGGAGGTCGGGATCATGGGTCGCGACCTGCGGGTCATCGCGATGGCGGCGGTGCCGGGCAAGGTCTCGCGGATCCGCGTCCTCGACGGCGTGCTGTGGGCGGTCGACGAGGTCGCGATCACCGGCTACCCGATCAAGGACGGCGAGCTCGGCGACCCGGAGATCATCCGGATCCTCGGCGCGCTCGACATCGCCTCGGTCGACGGCAACGTCTTCGCGGTCGCCGGTCGCTTCGGTCGCGGGCTCTATCGGCTGCGGGGCACGCCCGGCACGCTGGGCGACGAGTTCTTCGCGGTGACCCGCGAGCCGTCGGAGCTCGTCTACGCGGTGCACGACGGGAAGCTCGTCGTCGCCGGGCACGACGAGGAGGCGTGGGTCTACGACCCGCTGCGCGGCGCGCAGCGGACGGGGAAGCCCGAGGCGCAGTCGGCGACGCCCGAGCGCGAGGCGGTGGCGATCTGGGGCTCGGCGACGATCGACCAGGACGAGCAGGGGATCACCGTGAACGTCGCCGGTCTGCCGCCCTTCGAGTGGGCGCCGGAGCCGCAGGGCACGGTGTGGACGCTGCTCTCGGTGGGATCGAGCCTCTGGGTCGGGCACGACCGCGGGCTCGAGCTCTTCCGCTTCGAGCCGCCGACGAAGGAGGAGCCCGAGCCGCGGTTCGGGCGGGTCGGCGGACTCCTCCTCGATGGGCCGGTGAAGTACCTCTTCCCGCAGCGGGTCGGCACCCGCGTCACCTTCGTCAGCGTGGACGGAGGCTTCGGCGTGGTGGACGACAAGTAGCGTTGCCGGCGAGGGACTGTCGGAGTGCCGACGATCAGCCGCGGGTCGAGCGGCGCCGGGAGCTCGTCGCGGACCCGGATCGGGCGGGCGACGCCTGTCGCCGAGGCGGGGTCGCCGGACTCGCCGGGATCGCCTGGATCTTGGCCGCGCGAGCCCCCTCGCGGCAGAAGCGGCGACAGATCGCGTCCTCGGCGCAGGAGCCGCCGCGCGCCTTGCAGGCGCGTCGACCGTGGAAGATGAGGAGGTGGCTGAGGTCGGTCCAGGTCTCCCGCGGGAAGAGCGCCATCAAGTCGCGCTCGATCTTCGCGGGGTCGTCGTGGCGGGTGAGCCCGAAGCGCTTGGCGAGCCGGGCGACGTGGGTGTCCACCACGACGCCCTCGTTGATCCCGAAGGCGTTCCCGAGGACGACGTTCGCGGTCTTCCGCGCGACCCCGCGGAGGGTGAGGAGCTCCTCCATCGTCCGCGGGACCTCGCCGCCGAAGCGATCGCAGATCGCCTGCATGCTCTCGGCGATCGCCCGCGACTTGTTGCGGAAGAAGTTGAGCGTCCGGACGTGAGGCTCGATGCCCGCGGGTCCCGCCGCCGCGAGCGCGGCCGGGGTCGGCAGCGCCCGGAAGAGTCCCGGCGTCGCCTTGTTGACGCCCACGTCGGTCGACTGCGCGGAGAGGATCGTCGCGACGAGGAGCTCGTGCGGCGTGGTCCAGTGGAGCTCGCACCTCGCGTCGGGGTGACGCGCCCGCAGCGCCGCGAGGATCTCCGCGGCGCGAGCCCGCTTCGCGTCCGACTTCCGCGGCAGGGGCGTCTCCTTCATCGCGTCGCCCGGGGAGGGAGAAGGAGAAGGAGGAGGAACGCCGCGGCGACCGCGAGGAGGCGGAGACCGTAGGTGCGGTCGGCGAGGGCATGGAGCGAGTCGAACGCCCGGCGAGCCCTCTCGGCATCCTCGAGCCTCGCGGTCATCGCAAGCTCCCGGTGCTCCGCGAGCGCCGCCTGCATCGGAGGCGCGATCGCGACCTCGTGCGCCGCGACGAGCGATGCCGCCGCGAGGACGCAGAGCAGCAGGACGGTCGAGGTCGGTCCGCCCGCCGCGCCCCGGCGGCGCCAGGCGAGGATCGTGGCGAGGAGCATCGCCACTCCCGCGAGGATCGCCTGCGCCAGGTCGGTGATCGCGAAGACGCGGTCCATCACGAACCCCGCGACCATCCGCCCCGCCGCCGCCGGATCGCCCGCCGCGAGCGCCTCGAGTCCCGGCACGGTCGCTCCCCGCTCGGCGAGCACCGGGAATGCCGAGATCGCCGCGACCGCCACGCTGATCCCGCACGCAAGCCAGAGCATCAGCGCCACCGCGAGCGTCGCGGCGAGCAGGCGGTCGGATCGTTCGCCGTCGGGCAGGTGCGCCACGACCTCATGCTACGAGTTCGCTTCACCCCTTACACTCGCCCTCGATGCTCGGACCGCATGAGGGATCAAGCCTCGCCGCTTCCTTCGACTCGCTCGGGCTTCCGCCGCGCGAGGCGCTCGAGGCGATCGCGGCGCGGAGCGTGCGCGGGGTCCAGTGGTCGGCGACGATGCCCGGCGTGCGCCCGCGGGAGCTCGACGCGAGCGCCCGGCGGGACCTGAGGGCATCGCTGCGGCGGCTCGGGCTCGTCCTCGTCGGGATCGACCTCTTCATTCCTCCGGAGCACTTCCGTGACGCGACCCGCGTGGATCGGGCGGTCGCGGCGGTCGAGGAGGCGGTGCGGTTCGCCGCGGACTTCGCCCGCGTCCCGGTGAGCCTGCGTCTTCCGCGCGAGGCGCCGGAGGCGGTCGCGCCGCTCCTGGCGATCGCCGAGCGGGCGGGGGTGTGCCTTGCGGATCACGAGCTGCCCCTCGGCGCCGCCGGCGACTCGGCGATGCTCGGCGTGGGGCTCGATCCGGTGGCGCTCCTCGCGGCGGGGCTTGATCCCGCCGCGGCGATGCTCGAGCAGGGTGCGAAGGTCGCGGTCGCGCGGCTCGCCGACCTCGGTCGCGACGGGGTGCGCCTCGCGCCTCGCTCGAGCGGCGGAGACGGTCGTCTCGACCTTCGTCGCTTTCGGGTGGCGATCGAGGTCGCCGGGAAGGGACCGGCGGTCGTCATCGACCCGAGGCAGTGGCGCGATCCCCTCGATGGGATCGTCGAGACGGTCGCGGCGTGGCAGGCGGCGGGCGTTCCGGAGGACGCGTCCTCCGGGAGGACCCCGCGATGAGCGATCGTGACGGGGCGCCGCGGATCGTGGGGCACGGGATCGACCTCGTCGAGGATTACCGCATCGCCCGCATGGTCGAGGAGCATGGCGATCGCTTCCTCGAGCGCATCTTCACGCCGGGGGAGCGGTCGGACGCAGGCGGTGCCGGACGAGTCGAGCGGCTCGCGGCGCGGTTCGCCGCGAAGGAGGCGGTGCTCAAGGCGCTTGGCACCGGGTGGCGCGGAGGCATCGCGTGGACCGACGTCGAGGTCGTGCGCGAGGCGTCCGGACGACCGACCGTCCGGCTCGGGGGAGAGGCGAGGATGATCGCCGCGCGCCTCGGGATCGACTCGTGGCACCTCTCGCTCTCGCACAGCGGCGGCTTCTCGATCGCGAGCGCCATCGCGTGGGGGAACTCGGGGGGGCTCGCCGATAGAGCCCAAGTCGCCGGTCATTGATCGGTTCCCCTCCCGCACGCGTCAGGCTATCTTCCACCCCATGCCAGGACGGCAGCACTCGCTCGCCCGCGGACGGCGGATCAGGACGATCGGTCGCGCCCTCGACGTCCTCATTCATGGCGCGTGGTTCGGGGGCGCGACGCTGCTCGCCCGGGGCATCGCCCACGGATGGGACGCGATCGCGGAGCCCCGAGGTCTCGCGGTCGTCCTCGGCGCGGCGGTGCTTGGTCCGGTCGTCCTCGCGATCCTTCGATCGGTCGCGGGTTCCGACGATCGACGCGACGTCCGGCTTCTCGCGCCCTCGATCGTGACCTCCCTGCTCGTGGCGGCGATGGCGCTCCTCGCCGGCGAGCGGGGACCGACCGTGGGGCTCTACGCGATCGCCGGGCTTCTCGCGGCGTGGGGAAGCCTCGCCGAGCGGTTGATCGCCGCCCGTTCGGGCGGCGAGGTCGCCTCGCAGGTCGTGGCGCCGCCCGCGGAGCCGGCGTCGGGGGCTCCGCTGAGGGAGGAGGAGTTCGCGGAGCTCCTCGGGCGCCCTCGCCTGCCGGTGCGCCCGCACCTCGCCGGCCGCTGCGTCGCGGGGCGGTGCGTGCTGATCACCGGCGCCGGCGGCAGCATCGGCAGCGAGCTCTGCCGGCAGGTGGCGCGGCTTCGACCATCGCGGCTCGTCCTGCTCGAGCACTCCGAGTTTGCGCTCTATCAGATCGAGCAGGAGCTCGCGGAGCTCGCCCGGCGCGATCCCCTCGTCGCCAAGGTGCCGATCCACGCCGTCCTCGGCAGCGTCGCGAGCGGCGTCCTCGTCGAGGAGCTGATGCGCTCGCACCGCGTGCAGACGGTCTACCACGCGGCGGCGTGCAAGCACGTCGGGCTCGTCGAGAGCAACGAGGTCACCGGCGTCGCCGTCAACGTGTTCGGAACGCAGACCCTCGCCCGCGCCGCGATCAAGTCGAGGGTGGAGACCTTCGTCCTCGTCAGCACGGACAAGGCGGTGCGACCCTCGAGCGTCATGGGCGCGAGCAAGCGGCTTGCCGAGCTCGTCCTGCAGGACCTCGCCTCCGGATCGTGGACCGGCGTCGTCGAGAGCCGACCGAGCCGCAGCCGCCGCGAGTCGCCGCTTGGCTGTCCCACGCGGTTCGTCATCGTGCGATTCGGCAACGTGCTCGGCTCGAGCGGGAGCGTGGTCCCGAAGTTCCTGCGGCAGATCGACCTCGGCGGGCCCGTCACGGTGACCCATCCCGACGCGACCCGCTTCTTCATCACGCTCTCGGAGTCGGTGGAGCTCTTGATCCAGGCGGGAAGCCTTGGTCGTGGCGGCGACGTGCTGCTCCTCGACATGGGCGCGCCGGTGCGGATCATCGACCTGGCTCGGCACCTCGCCCGGCGACGCGGCAAGGTCCTGCGCGAGTCGGAGCGCGGCGCGGGCGACGTGCCGGTCGAGTTCTGCGGGCTGATGCCGGGGGAGAAGCTGCACGAGGAGCTGCTCGCGGCGACGAAGTCCGAGCCGACCGAGCACCGCCGCATCCGCCGCGCCAGCGAGCCGGGACTCCGCGGCGAGCCGCTCCATCAGGTGCTCGCCGCGATCGAGGCGGTCTGCGACCGTCACGACCCGATGGAGCTCCGGACCCTGCTCCGCGAGCTCATCACGGAGGAGCCGGTCGCGGAGGCGACCGCGGGCTCCGCCCGCGCCTGAGTCCACGGGGTCCGCTCGGACCGGTCGCTACCATCCGACCATGCTGCGGCGACGGGGTCCCGTGCCCTATGAGTTGATCTCCCGGACGCGGGGACTCGAGCCCGGTCGAGGGCGGAGTCCCGGCGATGAGGTGCCGCTCGGACCTGGTCGCTCGGTCCGGGTTCCGGTCGGCTACCTGCTGGTGGCGCTGGCGGTCGCCCTTGGGATCGGAGTCGTGGCGTTCACCTGGGGCTTCTCGCGGGGCAGGGACGAGACGCGGACCGAGCTGGCAAGGACCCTCGAGCAGGCGGTCGTCGGGCGGTCCGTGCAGGATCCGCTCGGAACGCCGACCGCCGAGGCGACGAGTCCCGCCGCTCCGAGCGAAGGCGTCCCGAGTCCGCCGGCTGCCCTTGGTGCCGGGGGCGATCCCCGGCGGGCGGGTCTGAACTACTTCGTCATTGCCCACGCCACGCCCGACACGGCTCCCGCCTTGGCGGCGTTCTGCCGCGAGCAAGGACTTGAGGCGAGCGTGGTGTCCGACCATAATGGGGTGCTCCGGAAGGTCATCGTGACCCCCGGCTACGCCGACGGAGCCCGTCGAAGCGACGAGGTGCAGGCGCTGGAGCGTCGGATCCGCGAGGTCGGACTTCGCTGGAAGTCCTCTCGGCGGGGCAACGCCGACTTCTCCGGTGCCTACCCTGAGTTGTTTCGAGGACCGCCGGCGTCCTCTCGCTAAGCGTCCCCTCGATCGTCCGAGACCCTTCTTCGAGCGACCCATGAGCATCCATTCGAGCCTCAAGTCCGCCTCTGGTGCCCTTCAGCAGCATCGCAACGTGCTGACCCGCGCGGAGCGGATCGCTCGCCTCACCGAGTCGCAGCGGTTCGATCCGAGCAACGGGTCGGCGCTGTCGCTGCCCAAGGTCCGCAGCATCAAGGTCGCCGCGGGCAAGAAGCCCAAGAAGACCGAGGGCGAGGCCGCGGAGGGTGGCGCTGCCGCGCCGGCGGCCGCAGCGCCTGCCGCGAAGGACGCGAAGGCGGCGAAGTCGCCCGCGAAGAAGTGACCCCGCCGGGCGGTCGATCCTCGGATCGCACCCTGGCTCAGATGCCCGCATGACCCTCCCGAAGGACGCTCGCGGCGTGGTCGCGTTGGACGACCCTCGCCCCCGCGGCGTTCGGCTGAATGCCGAGGCGCTCATCGGGCGCCGCGCCCGTGCGGTCGATGCCTCCGGCATCCGCCGGATCTTCGACCTCGGCGCGAAGATGGCGAACCCCATCAACCTGTCGATCGGGCAGCCGGACTTCCCCGTGCCGGAGCCGATCAAGCGGGCGGCGATCACCGCGATCGAGGGCGACCGCAACGGCTACACGCCGACGCAGGGACTGCCCGCGCTCCTGACGGCGATCCGCGAGCGCACGCGGGACCGTGCGGGCTGGCGGCTGGACGATCCTTCGATCGGCACGATGGTGACGAGCGGCACCAGCGGCGGGCTGCTGCTTGCGTGCCTCGCCATCGCCGACGAGGGCGACGAGATCGTGATCCCCGATCCGTACTTCGTCATGTATCCGCAGATCGGTCCCATCACCGGGGCGCGGATGGTGACCTGTCCGACCTACCCCGACTTCCGGATGACCGCGGAGCGGGTCGAGCCGCTGATCGGTCCCCGCACCAAGGCGGTGATCGTGAACAGTCCCTCGAATCCCTGCGGCGTGGTGCTGCGGGAGTCGGAGGTGCGGGACCTCGTGGACCTCTGCGCCCGGCGCGGCGTGCTCCTCATCTCCGACGAGATCTACGACGAGTTCGTCTTCGAGGACGCCCTCGAGCACGGCACCTGCCCCACGCCGGCGCGGTACAGCGAGGACGTGCTCGTGATCGGCGGATTCGGCAAGACCTACGCGTGCACCGGCTGGCGGCTCGGCTACGCGACGGGGCCGGCGCCGATCATCGCGGAGATGCTGAAGCTGCAGCAGCACAGCTACATCTGCGCGCCGACGCCGCTCCAGCACGGCGTGGTCGAGTCGTTCGCGATCTCGATGCGACCGCAGGTCGATGCCTACCAACGTCGGCGCGATCTGCTGCTCGACGCCCTTGGGGACAAGGTCTCCATCGCCCGGCCGGGCGGGGCGTTCTACGCCTTCATCGAGGTGCCGCCGCGGCTCGGGGTGAGCGGCAGCGAGTTCGTCGAGCGGGCGCTCGCCGAGCAGCTGCTGGTGATTCCCGGCAAGGTCTTCAGCCACCGCGACACCCACTTCCGGGTCAGCTTCGCCGTCGCCGAGGATCGGCTCCGCGCGGGACTCGCGGTGCTGTCGCGACTGCTCGACTGATCGGCCGGCATCCCGCGTCCTCGAGTGAAGGTCCTCGCGCATGAGAAAGGCGGGCGAGGGTGACTCGCCCGCCTTCAGGCTCGATCTCGTGATCGGAGTCAGTTGCCGGAGCGCTGCTCGGGATTCTGGAACTTCGACGAGCCGGGGCTGACCTGGTTGGCGGGATCGACCGGCTTCGGCTCGGCGACCTGGTCAGGCGAGCCTCCGTCGGAGCCGCCGCATCCGACGAGGGTGACGCCGAAGGTGGTGGCGACGAGCAGTCCGGCGAGCGTGCGGGCGAGAGTCTTCATGTCGTGCTCCTCACGGCAGCGCCGTGCCCGACGAGGCGATGGGAGAAGCCGGGGTCGGGGCACCGGCGATCCGCGGAAGCCTCCGGCGACCGAACCGGCGGCAGGCGGGGATTCAACGAGACGGCGACGGACTCGTCAACCCGCCGCCAAGGACTCCGCAGCATCGCTCGGCGATGTTCGACCGACCTGCCCGGGATCGGTCGTCGATGGAGCGGTCAAGGGACCTGAAGTTGCAGGGGGGCGCGTCGGGGGGCGATCCAGCGCCACTGCGTGTGATAGGTGTCGTCGTTGTCGGCGACGCCGATCTGCAGCGGAAGCCTCGCGGCGGAGGGACTCGGGAAGCAGGTCCTTGGCACCCGGATCTCCGCCCGCCAGCCCCCGGGGATCCGATCCCAGTCGACGAAGGGACGATCGGCCTGCTCGGGAGGCACGACCACCACGCGGTCGCCGACCGCCTCGAAGATCTCCTCGAGACCGTCGGGATCAAGCTCGACGAGCCAGCGGCGGCACGCGGGTTCCTCGCCAAGCTCGATCAGGACCGCGTCGACCATCGGATCGGCGAGGCGGGTGCGATCGAGCCGGACGTCCTCGACCGCCGCGGCGACGAGACCGTCCGCCGCCTCGATGGTGACTCGAAGGTCGCCGCGGTCGTCGAACGCGAGCCTCGCCTCGGCGTCCGGCTCCAAGGTGTCGTAGGGGGAGAAGTCCCAGGCGGAGATCGGGAGCGGATGCGGCGCAGCGTGCCAGCCACGCGCGGCGGGTTCCTTGGAGGGCGAGACGACACGCTGCACGGGGACTCGGCGGATGAGCGTGATCGGCACCGATCGCCCCAGCGAGTCTGCGTACGTCGCGCGGATCCGTACCTCGGTGGGCGGGAGCGGCGCGGTGGGCGTGGCGGCGATCGACCATCCGAGATCGACGCGTCGTCGCTCGCCTGGCGCGAGCTCGATGGGACCGCCCGCGGCGACCGAGAGCGGCGAGTCGGTCCTCATCGTGAAGGGGTTGAAGGAGTCGATCGACGTGCGCGAGTTCCAAGAGAGCCCGCCGTCGCTTGCGGGCGGCACCAGCTCGACACCAGGCGGCTCTCGGAGCGGACTCCACGCGAACGTCGCCGGGACGTCGAGCGGGTTGAACAGCTCGAGTCCGAGCGAGCCCTGCGCGGGACCCGTGAGGGGCTCCTCGATGGCGCCGAGGATCGATGCGACCTCGGCGTCCCGCTTCATGCGGAAGGCGCGATCCTGATCCGCCGCCGAGACCTGATTCGGTCCGAGCGTCGCGCCGACGAGCTGATGGTGGACCTCGACCGAGCCGTCGGCGAGGGCGTGGACGAAGCTCAGGTGCTGGAGCTGCCCGGTGAGCGGATGCTGGTCGATCATCCCGCCGCAGGCGCTCAGGATGTGGTACTGGACGCCGTCAAGGTCTGGATCCCGCTGCAGGGCGTGGAAGTGCCCGGCGATCACCGCGTCGACGCCGTGGCGGACGAGCATGGGATGCACCAGCTCGCTCCAGCGAGACGAGGCGGAGCGCCACATGGGGCGGTGGATCAGCAGGATGATCGGCTCGCCCCTCGTCGCGGCGTCCCCGAGCGTCGCGTCGAGCCACGCGAGGTCCTCCTCCGAGAACGCGACGCCCTCCTGCGCCCGCCGTCCGTCGCTGAAGCCGACGACGACCGTCGCGCCGGGAAGGTCAACCGCGTAGCGAAGGGGTCCAAACGCCTCGCGGTAGAGCGTCTCGAAGGCGTCGTCCGCAGGATCGCGAGAACCCGACACCACGTCATGGTTTCCGGCGACGGGGAAGGGCGCTCGATCAAGCGGCTCGACGATCGCCTTCCACTCCGCAACCTCCTCGTTCCATCGCGCGACCGAGCGGGTGTAGCCCTGCACCATGTCGCCGATGGTGAAGATCACGTCGGGTTGGAGCCGCTCGAGGTCGAGCACGGCGGCGCGGAGGTAGGGAAGTCCCCACGCGCGACCGGTGGTCCGGTCCGGCAGGATGGCGATGCGGAGAGGTCGAGGCGGGAGGTCCACCGTGATGGTCTGCCGCTCGAGCGGGCGCCCGTCAGGACCGATCGCCCAGTCGACCGGAGGGTTGGCGGAGGCGGTCATGACCGCGCCGAGGAGCGTCAGGCAAGCCGTGCCCCGCGCCGCGCCGGGAGGAAGTCGAGACATCCGTGGAGCGTACGGCAACGTCGGTGCCGACCGCGGTGGGGAGCCCGACGCTCACCAACGAAAAACCCCGTTGAAGCACGAGGCATCAACGGGGCGGAGGGGAGAAAGATGCGAGGTAGGGGAGACCCTGTCTCCGACTAGTTATTCGACCGGACGCCCGGCAGTTCTTGAGTGTTCCGACGAAAATTCCACCCGGCTTCGCTCGCTTCCCCAATCCGCCATAAACCTCAATTGGGCAATCAGTTGAAGCAGGCGACGAGGACCAGGGCGATTCCGACGGGCATCCGGACCTCAAGATTTCTCGTCGGGATCACCCTCGTCGGGCCCGGTGATGCCCAGTCCACCGGCGACGGCGTCAGGTCGTGCCGGTCGGCTCGGAGGCGGGCTCGGCGGGGCACGCGGCGAGGACCTCGGCGGGGATCCGCACCGGACGCCGCGTGTCGAGATCGACATGCACCCACCGGGAGAGCGATTCCACCACGACCGCCCGGTCATGCTCGCGGATGATCCGCGTCGCCCGGAGCGAGGTCGTGCGGCTGAAGGACCGCACCGAGGTGGCGACGACGAGGCGATCACCCGCGAAGGACTCGGCGAGGTAGTCGATCTCGTGGCGCCGCACGAACCACATTCGTCGTGACGCCAGGAGCGCGGCGCGGGTCCATCCGTGCAGGTCGAGGTGATCCTCCGCGGCACGGTCGATGAGCTGGACGATCTGGACGTTGTTGAGGTGCGGCACGAGGGGACTCAGGCTCCGCGCATCCACCGTGATCCGCACGAGATGAGGCGAAGGATGCGCGATGCCTGCCGCCCGCAGCGAGTCGGCGGTCCACCGCACTCGCTCGAGATCGTCGAAGGCTCCGCCGTCGGTCATGACGCGCTGGTCCGGTCCGGATCGATCTCGCGGAGGTAGCGCCAGGAGTAGATCCCGGTCGAGTGCCCGTCGGAGAAGTCGATGCGGACGGCGTACTGACCGACCAACTCCGCCGAAGTCGCCTGCAGGGGACCGCTCGATGAGGAGGGCAGCACGGTCAGGGGGTTCCGCGACATCTCCTCCCGCAGCGTGCGTGCATCCGCCGAGGGACTCATCCGCCGCAGGTAGGCGACGGGATAGAAGCTCGTGCGACCGTCGGACCACTCCACTTCCAACCCGCGGGCGCGGTCGAGGTGCAGTCGGGTGGGGGGGAGGGAGGCAGCGTCCACGAGCGGATGCTACGGCAGCCCCGAGTCCGGGGCGGTCGCGACGCGCCGGTAGCATCGCGGGAATGGCGACCACCTCGACCGCCCGCACCGCGCCCTCCGTCACCGGTCATCCCGCCGACCGGCTGCTCGACGCGATCGAGCGGGTCGGATCTCCCGTCTGCGTGGGCATCGATCCGGTCTGGTCGAAGCTGCCGGCGGTGCTTCGCCGAAGCCTCCCCGAGGTGGTCGGCATCCAGCGGTTCTCCGAGGGCGTGGTCGATGCGGTCGCCGGCCGCGCCGCGGCGGTGAAGCTGCAGTCGGCGTGCTTCGAGCGGTACGGCGCGGAAGGCTTCGCGGCGCTCGCGGCGGTCGCCGCGCGGGCGCGGTCGAGGGACCTCGTCGTCATCCTCGACGCCAAGCGCGGCGACATCGGCGTCTCCGCGGAGCACTACGCCGAGGCGGCGCGAGGTCGCTTCGACGCGGACTGGACGACCGTGAACGGCTACCTCGGTCCGGAGGGCTTCGCGCCGTTCCGCCGCGGGCGAGGCGCGTTCGTGCTGGTGAGGACGAGCAACCCCGACGGCGGTCTGGTGCAGTCGCTTCGCCTCGACGACGGAAGGACCGTCGCCGAGGCGGTCGCGGAGATGGTGGCGAAGGCGGGCGACGAGTCGGTCGGCGCCAGCGGCTTCAGCGACGTCGGCGCCG
Organism: Phycisphaerae bacterium; assembly: GCA_016873275.1. GTDB lineage: Bacteria > Planctomycetota > Phycisphaerae > Phycisphaerales > SM1A02 > VGXO01. The sequence continues at coordinate 34,144 of VGXO01000013.1, read as the reverse complement.
TGGTCGGGGCGACGCATCCCGCGGATGCGGCGGCGCTGCGTCGCCGCATGCCCCGGCAGATCTTCCTCGTGCCGGGCTTCGGTGCGCAGGGCGGCTCCGCGGACGACGTGCGGGCGTGCTTCCGCGGCGATGGGCGCGGAGCGGTCATCACGGCGAGCCGCTCGGTGATCTTCGCCTTCGAGCCGGAGAGCGAGCACTGGATCGACGCGGTCGCGGAGGCGGCGGCGCGGTTCCGCGCGGAGGTCGCGGAGGTCGTGAGGGCGCCGCGGTGAGCCTCGCCCGCTGGTGGCCGCTCGCGGCGCTCGTCGTGATCGTCGGCGTTCCGCTGCTCGTCAGGCCAGAGCAGGCGGAGTCGAGCGGCGGGCGGCGGCAGCTCGTGATCCTCTCCCCGCACAACGAGCAGATCCGCAGCGAGCTCGGGCGAGCGTTCTCGCGGTGGCATGAGGCGCGGCATGGCGAGGCGGTCGAGGTCGCGTGGAGCACTCCCGGCGGCACGAGCGAGATCCGCCGCATGCTGACCGCCGCGGCGGAGTCCTCGCTCCGCGATGGACGTCCCCTCGGCGGCAGCGCCGACCTCCTCTTCGGAGGCGGGTCCTACGAGTTCGGTCAGCTCGCGCGACCGATCGAGGTCGAGGTCGGGGGCGAGCGGCGGCGGGCGAGCATCCTCGCGCCGATCGAGTTCGCCCCGGAGTTCCTCGCGGAGGTCTACGGGGAGAACCGGATCGGCGACGACCCGCTCTTCGACCCAGATGGCCGGTGGTTCGGCGTGGCGCTGAGCGGCTTCGGGATCGTCTCGAACCTCGACGTGCTCGCGAGGCTGGGCGTGCCGGAGCCGCGCGAGTGGGCCGACCTCTGCGACCGCAGGCTCTTCGGGTGGGTCGTGCTCGCGAATCCCGCCCAGTCGGGATCCGTCGCCACCGCGATGGAGGCGATCCTCCAGCGGCGGGGATGGGCCGAGGGCTGGGCGATCCTGCGGCGCATGGCGGCGAACTCCCGCTCGATCGTCTCGAGCGCCCCGAAGGCGCCGATCGACGTCGCGGCGGGCGACGCCGCCGCGGGGCTGTGCATCGACTTCTACGGGAGGTTCCAGGCGCAGAGCCTCCGCGACGCGGCGCGAGCACTCGGTGATCCGGCGCTCGACCGCCTCGCGTACGTCGATCCGCTGGGGCAGACGGTGATCGATCCGGACCCCATCGCGATGCTCACGGGCGCGCCGGATCCGGCGCTCGCCCGCCGCTTCGTCGAGTTCGTCCTCTCCGTGGAGGGGCAGGCGCTCTGGCAGTTCGCCGCAGGCGAGGTCGGCGATCCCGCCGCCGGGATTCCGCCGGGTCCGGAGCGGTTCGAGCTGCGTCGGATGCCGGTGCGCCGCGAGTTCTACGAGCGATTCGCCGATCGGATGATCGACGACGCGCGACCGTTTCAGATCGCGAGCAGCGTGCCGAGCCCCGATCGCGCGATGCGGTCGTTCATCGCGCCGATCTTCTCGGCGGCGGCGATCGACCACGGACCGCTCCTCCGCGAGGCGTGGCGGGCGATCATCGAGCATCCCGCGTTCCCGAAGGACCGCCCGCTCGTCCGACCGGAGGACGTGGACGATCCGCGTCTCCGCCGGATGCTCGAGGCGTTCGATGCGATGCCGGAGGTCGAGGCGCCGGAGGGAGCGGTGACGTCGCTCGCGAACCCCGACGCTCGCGCGAGGGTGCGCGAGGGATGGCTGCGGGGTGGATGGCGCGACGCGGGGCTGTGGCCGACCGAGGCGTTCCCCGCCGCCGAGTTTCGTCGGCGGGCCGCGTCCTTCTTCGAGGCGCAGTACCGCCGCGTGCTCGAGATCGCCGCCGAGGGAGACCGCGCATGACCGACGCCGATGGACGGCACCCTCGACCCTTGACGCGGATCGTCGCGACGCTCGGTCCGCGCACGGACTCGCCGCTGGTGCTGCGGCGGACCATCGCCGCCGGCACCTCGATCGTGCGGCTCAACTTCAGTCACGGATCCCTCGATGACCATGCCGAGCGCCTCGCGGCGGTGCGGGCGGTCGAGTCGGAGCTCGGAGTCGCCGTCGCCGTGCTCGGCGACCTGCGCGGACCACGGATCCGGATCGGTCGCGTCGCGCCGAGGGGGGTCCGCCTTCGCGTCGGCGAGGAGGTCGAGTTCCGCGGGCAGGCGTCGGCGGGACGGCGCACCGCGGCGGTGCTGCCGGTCACCGAACCTCGGATCCTCGAGGACCTGCGGGTCGGTCATCGCGTGCTGATCGCGGACGGCACGATCCGCCTCCGCGTCCTCCGGGCGTCGCGCGGACGCGCGACGGCGTCGGTCGAGGTCGGGGGGATCGTGCACGCGGGCAAGGGGCTCAATCTGCCGGACTCGCGGGTCTCCCTGCCGCTGCTCGGAGCCCACGAGGAGGACTGCACCCGCTGGGCAGTCGCGTCGCGTCTCGACTTCCTCGCGATGAGCTTCGTCCGCCACGCGGAGGACCTGCGCTCGCTGCGGCGCCTCATCGATCGATGCGGCGGCCGGCGGAGCGGCTGGCGCCCGCAGATCGTCGCGAAGGTGGAGCGCCCGGAGGCGATCGAGTCGATCGACTCGCTCGTGCGTGCCGCCGACGCGGTGATGGTCGCGCGCGGCGACCTCGGATCGGAGATGGGCTTGGAGGCGGTCCCTCGCCTGCAGCGGCGGATTCTCTCCGCGGCGCAGGCGTGCGGTCGCCCGACGATCGTCGCGACGGAGGTCCTCGCGAGCATGCAGCGCCACGCCCAGCCGAGCCGCGCCGAGGTAGGAGATCTTGCACGCGCGGTCCTCGATGACGCCGACGCGATCATGCTCAGCGGCGAGACCGCGGTCGGACGCCATCCGGCGCTCGTGGTCTCCACCGCCGCGACGGTGCTCGCGCGGGCGGAGCAGTGGCGGGCGGAGGACGCCCGCGCGTCGCCGACCCCGCAGAGCGCCGGACGGGCGACGGCGGCGCTCGCCCACGCGGCGTGGCACCTCGCGAGGGACCTCCGCGCGGTGATGGTCCTCGTCGACGCCCGCGATCGCGAGATCGTCCGCGAGCTCGGGCAGAACGGTCTCGCCGTGCCGATCGTGCCCGTCGGCGACGAGCCGGAGGAGATCCGGGCGCTCCTGCTGCATCGAGGCGTGCTGCCGCTGGTGATCCCGCGGGGGATCGACCGGGAGGCGGCGGTCGACCTCGCCCGACGCATGGCGCGGGATCGGTTCGGGCTCGCGGCCGGCGAGGGTCCGACCGTGGTGGTGGGTCGGCTCGTGCACGGCGGCGTGCGGCCGGTGCCGCCGCTTCGTGGGGATCGGCGATGAGCCCGCCGCGCGCCGCGGTAGTCTCGATCGGGGACGAGCTGGTGCTCGGACAGACGCTCGACCGCCACGGCGCCTGGATCTCCGACCGCCTGCTGTCGGTGGGGCTCGAGACGGTCGAGCATCGGACCGTCGCCGACGACGGGCACGCGATCGCCGCGGCGTTCCGCGAGCTGCGCGATCGGGCGGCGCTGGTCGTCGCGACCGGGGGGCTCGGACCGACCAAGGATGACCTCACCCGCGAGGCGCTCGCGGCGGCGACGGGCGATCGCCTCGTCGAGGACGCCGCGGCCCGGCAGGCGATCGAGGCGTGGTTCGCCTCGCGCGGTCGGACCATGCCTGCCTCCAACCTCTCGCAGGCACGGCGTCCCTTCCTTGCGAGCGTGCTTGCGAATGGCCACGGGACCGCGCCCGGGCTCCGCGTGCGATGCGGTGATGGATGGATCGTCTGCCTGCCGGGACCGCCTCGCGAGATGCAGCCGATGTTCGAGCGCGAGGTCCTGCCGCTCGCGGCGGAACTCGCCACGGCGGCGCCGGTCCGGACGCTGGTGGTGCACTCCTTCGGCGAGGGCGAGTCGAGGCTCGCGGAGCGGATCGCCGAGCTGATGGATCGTGACCGTGATCCAAGCGTCGGGACCACCGCGAGCGCCGGAGGCGTCTCCGCGCGGCTTCGCACGCGCGGCGGCGCCGAGGCGGTCGATCGCCTCGAGAGGGCGGCGAGGGAGATCGAGTCGCGTTGGGCGCCCTACGTCTTCGGGCGAGGCGAGGCGACGCTTGCGATGGCGGTGGGCGAGCTCCTCGTCGAGCAGGGTCTGACGCTGTCGGTCGCCGAAAGCTGCACCGCCGGGATGCTCGGCGAGATGATCGTCTCCGCCTCGGGCGCGAGCCGCTACTTCGCAGGAGGCTGGCAGGTCTACTCGAACGAGCTGAAGCACGCCCTCCTCGGCGTGCCGCAGGAGATGCTCGCCGAGCACGGGGCGGTCTCGGCGGCGGTCGCGGAGGTGCTCGCCCGCGAGGCGGCGACCCGGTCGGGAACGACCTGCGCGCTGTCCATCACCGGGATCGCCGGACCGGGCGGCGGGACCCCGACGAAGCCGGTGGGCACCGTGTTCGTCGGGTGCTTCGACCGCCGGCGCGGCGGGAGCACGCGGCGGTTCCTCATTCCCGGCGACCGCGAGGTGGTGCGGGACCGCTCGGCGCGGCTCGCCTTGATGATGCTTCGCCTGCGCCTGATGGACCTCGACGAGACGCCGCTTCTTTGGGAGGTCCGACCATGAGCGTGCGGGTCTCTGCCGCGATCGGACTCGGCTCGAACCTCGGCGACCGCGAGGCGTCCATCCGCTCGGCGCTCGCGGCGATGGACGCGATCCCGGGACTCCGCCTCATCCGGGTCAGCCGGATCATCGAGACCGAACCGGTGGGACCGGTGCCCCAGGATCCCTTCCTGAACGCGACCGCCGTGGTGCAGACCTCGCTGCCGCCGCGAAGGCTCCTTGACGCGTTGCTCTCGATCGAGCGGCGGCATGGTCGGGATCGCTCGACCGGCGAGCGGCATGGACCCCGGACCCTTGACCTCGATCTCCTGCTCTACGCCGATCAGGTCATCGACGAGCCGGGTCTCCAGGTTCCCCATCCCGCCATGGCGTCGCGGGCGTTCGTCCTCGAGCCGCTCGCGGAGATCGCGCCCGAGTGGGTGCACCCCGCCCTGCAGGCGTCTGTAGAATCCCTTCGCCTCAGAACGGCGGCGGAGCCTGTCGCCGCGGTGCGTTGTTGAGGTCCGGCGACGAGCGCGGCGCGTCGCCGGGGGAGGGCTGGTGCCGCCATCCAATCCGCACGTCGTCGTGGCGCCGCCCGGAGCCGCGCCGCCGGTCGGGAGCTTGGTCGGAAGGTCCGACGAAGTCCCCGACCTCGGTTCGAGGAGACACGCATGAGATCCGCCTTGGTTGGTGTGCTCGCACTCTCGCTGGTGGCGCCCGTCGCCGTGGCGCTTCCCCAAGACGACGGCGGCGAGGCGGTGCCCGCGGCCGTGCTGCCCACCGTCCCGAAGGTGGACCTCGGCAAGGACTTCACCGCCGACCACCGCTCGAATGATGCGCTCCTCAAGGGACTCGACCGCATGAAGGCGGTGGCGGTGATCTATCGCGACGCGCCCTCGATCACCGACTCGGTCTCGATGGAGATCGCGAGCCCGATGGGATCGCAGAACCAGGACCTCACCCTCGCGTTCGGTCCCAAGGGCGCCGCCCGCTTCGGGCTCGGCGGCGAGGCGGAGATCATCGCGGTCGACGGCAAGGTGAACCTGCTCGTCTCCTCGCTCTCGAAGGACAAGTTCCTGCAGGTGGACATGGAGGGCGACCCGATCGCCTCGCTCGCGTCGGTGGTGCCGGGGATGTCGCTGCCGGTGCCGCACGTGGCGCTTCGATATCAGCCGGAGTTCCGCGAGAAGGAGGTCTTCGGGCTCGGACTGATGGAGGAGCCAGAGCTCGCCGGCTACCGCGCCGAGGGCGACAAGGAGATGTTCCTCTTCGAGGACGATGGCGCCATGCTCCTCGTCCAGGTCAACAAGGCGGGGCTCATCGACTCGATGAAGGCGACCATGACCCCGCCGGGTCTTCCGGAGGGCATGGACTTCTCCATGAACCTCACCTTCACGATGAAGCCCGCGATCGTCGAGGCGCTCTCGCCGCCGATCGCCTTCGACGCCGCTGGACGCACCGCGGTCAAGTCGATGGAGGAGCTCGAGCCCCAGCCGGTGAAGGTCGGCGACATGGCGCCGGGCTTCGACCTCAAGGACCTCGGCGGCGCCGAGTTCAGCCTCGCCTCGCTCAAGGGGAACGTCGTGGTCCTCGACTTCTGGGCGACTTGGTGCGGTCCCTGCCGTCAGGGTCTTCCGAAGATCCAGGAGCTCGCCAGCTGGGCCGAGGGCAAGCCCGTCAAGGTGTTCGCGGTCAACGTGTGGGAGCAGGGCAGCCCCGACGAGCGGATGACCAAGGTCAAGGAGTTCTGGACCACGCAGAAGTTCACCTTCCCGACCCTCATCGACGCGGACAATGCGGTGGTTGGCGAGTACGGCTTCACGGGCATTCCCGCGACGGTGGTCATCGGTCCGGATGGCACCATCAAGGGCGTGCACGTCGGCTTCAGCCCCGACCTCGCCGACACCCTCAAGAAGGACATCGAGGCGGCGATGAGCTCGCAGAGCTGAGTGCCCACGTCGAAGTTCTCAGGTTGATGAGCACCGGACCCGGTCCAACGACCGGGTCCGGCGTTCGTTGGGGCTGTTGGAGCGTGGCGTCGGTTCGTGGACCGCGGTCAGGGGGGGATCGCCGAAGGGAGTAGGATCCGCAGGGCGGGTCAAGGAACTCTCCCTTGCCCCGCGGACGACCCCCGGCGAGGGGTCCCCGGGAGAACGACGCATGAGCCGAACCCCTTCCGTTGATCCCCTGAACGCGGCGACCGATCCGTCCGCTGAGGGCGCCGAGCCGATCGACCTCTCCCAGGCGTCGATCCTGCTCGTCGACGACAACCTGCAGAACCTCGAGCTGATCCAGGCCTACCTCGAGTCGCTTCCCTGCCGGGTCTTGGTCGCGCACGACGGGGTCGAGGCGATGGACCTCGTGGCGAGGCACGTCCCCGACCTCATCCTGCTTGACGTGATGATGCCGCGGATGAGCGGCTTCGAGGTCTGCCGCCGGGTCAAGAGCAATCCTGCCACCCGCCAGATCGTGGTCATCATGGTGACGGCGCTCAACGAGGTCTCCGACTACGAGCGTGCCGTCGAGAGCGGAACGGACGACTTCCTCTCGAAGCCGGTCAACAAGCTGGAGTTGCTCACCCGCATCCGCAGCCTTCTGCGGGTCAGCTTGCTGCGGCGGAGGCTCGATGAACTGATGCGGCGGGACGCCCCGCGCCGCGGGTCCTGACGCTTCAGGAACCAGTCTCCGACCAGCCTTGGGACGCAGCCTCGAGCGGGGCGGTGGCTCAGGCCGCCCGCCGCTCGATCGCAGGACCAGGGCTCGACGACCGAACCCAGGCGGTGCCGCGGGGCTGATTCACGAGATCAAGGTGGGCGAGATACTCGCGGAGCGAGGGGGTTGGGAAGGATTCCAGCCACGCCCGACCGACACCTCGGTTGGTCTCCATGATCGCCTCGATGAGTTCCTCTCGCTCGAGACGCTGCGTCGCGTCGGGGGTCTCGACCGTCATGCGTCCATGCTCCGGGAGTTCGAGGGGTCCGGTCGGACCCCGAGTTCGCCGCATCGGTGCGGCAGGACGGGCATCGGATGGTGGTCGAGCGACCGACGAGTCGATAACTCCACCGGCATCGAGCTCACGCCGACGGGAAGTCGCTCGGACCACGGCATGGTGGATGGCGGCGTCGGAGGGACCACTGCCGGTCGTGGTCCCCGGCAATTTGCGTCGGACGAGGCGTCTCGAAGTCGGACCTTCGATCCCGCGGAGGTCGGAGCCCCGGGCGACCTGCGAACCGCACTCCGCGTACAGTCTCTCCCGGTCACGACGACAGGAGCGATCATGGACGATCCCCGCCTGAGCGAACGGAACTCCGCAGGGCGCGATGCCTCGAGCGTCGTCGAGGTCGATGCCTCACGTCGACAGGTCCTGCTTGCCGGTCTTGCCGCCATGGGCGGGGGGCTGACGCTGGCGGGGTGCAGCGGCGCTCGGGAGCCGGACGTCGCGACGCCGCCTCGTGCAGTCGCGCAGACGCGACCCGTCGCACCACCTCCGGTCGATCCGCGACCGACGTTGCCAACCGTCGAGCCAGTCGTGCGGATCCTGTGCGAGGAGGTCAAGCCCGTCGGGACCGTCGGGGCGAAGATCGCCGTGCGGTCGACGGGACGGTGGATCCGCCTGCAGGACCGGTCCGGTGCCGGCGGGACGGTGCTTGGTGGCCCGATCGAGTGCACCTTGATCGACGGCTCGTGGCGGATCGTTCCCACGGGCGGCGTGCCGTTCCGGATCCCGGCGGGCGCCATCTCCGTGTCGGTGCCGCCTGGCGAGTCGGGACCACTCTCGACGCGGCGCGGGGCGTCGTGGACGCCGCTCGGGGACGCGGTGGACCTCGTGCCGACCGCGGACCAGAAGGGATTCGACCTCGTCGCCCGCCTGCCGATGGAGGTCTACCTCCCCGGCGTCCTCGCCAAGGAGCTCTACTCGAACTGGAGTCCCGCGACGTTTCGCGCCCAGGCAGTTGCAGCGCGGAGCTTCGCGACCTGCGAGGCGGCGCACTGGCGCAACCGTCGGCACTACGATGTCACGACCGGTCCCGACACGCAGGCGTGGTCGGGACTCGTCGCGAGCGGTCTTGCCGCGACGGCGACGGGAGAGACCAGAGGCATCCTTCTTGCCTGGGATCGACGGGTGGTGCCTGCCTACTACAGCAGCTGCTGCGGCGGGCTTCCCGCCGAGGCGCGTGATGCCATCTCGCAGAACCCCGCCAACGAGATTGCGCCGCTCGCGGGTCGGAGCGACCGCGAATCATGCTGCGACTGGGCATCGACCTATCGGTGGTCGGTGACGATCCGAACCCAACTCCTTGGTCGCAGGCTCGCCGAGTGGGGACGGCGCGAGGGCGTCGCGGACCTCGCCGGCTTCGGTGCCGTGCGCTCGATGGAGGTCTCGGCGGTGGGACGGCATGGACGACCCGTCCGGTTTCGCGTCGAGGACGCCGGAGGTCGACACGTCGAGCTTCGCGCCGAACGGGGGCGTCGGGCGCTCGCGTTCGCGACGGAGGGATTCTCCGGGCGGCTCTACTCTGCGTTCATCGAGCCCCGCGTGGCTGGCGACGTGGTCATCCTGGACGGGCGAGGTCACGGGCACGGTGTGGGCTTGTGCCAGCACGGCGCCGAGGCGATGGCGCGTCGAGGGCGTGATGCGGAGTCGATCCTGCGCCGCTACTACCCGGGCGCGACCCTCGAGACCGGCTGGACCTGAAGCCGCCGTGCGCCGACTCGTCGACGCCGAGTTGACTGATGGGAACGACGATCGCCGCGGGAGGTCGACTCCCCGCCCCGCTGAGCAAGCCCAAAAGTAGACACGGCCGCGCCCTTTTCAGATCGCGGCCGGTCTCCCTTTCCCTCAAGCTCCAAGACCGAACGAGTCAGACGATTGCTTTGGTCGGGGTCGTGAGACCCTTCCGGGGAGCGTAGGTGTTCGGGGTTCCCTTTCCCGTCGACCTCCGAGTGGTCCGCGCCCTTTTCTACGCGGGACTCAGTGCTCCAGCGATCCTCCAACCCAAGCCGAGCCGTGACGAGGGTCCCTTGCTCCCTGCACGACCCGACCCAAGACGCCGCAGCCAAACTCCCTCCCTAGCGACGCCTTGAGGTCTTACGAGCCTCCACGACGGATTGTGCTTCATGAACGGGGGCATGCAAGAGCCAACCCCGGGATTCACGAGATTTTTGCCCGCAGCCGGCGGGGCGCGGGGGGTGTTGCCCCTTGAGGAGGATCGACGGAGAGAATCGAAGTCCCGATCTCGCCAACGGTTGCGGCGATCTCTCGATCATCGTGCAGCAGCGGGTCGCGTCGGGGCTGAAAGCGAAGACGCCGAGGCGAAAGGCCTCGGCGTCGACGCGGAGACGAGACTTGAAGAGGAGCACGTGGAGGACGCACGAGTCTCCGGGGCGGTTCGTGCCCACCCGAGAATTTTGCCCTCGAAGTTTCGCCTTCGAAGTCTCGCCTCCGAGCCTTCGGTTCAGCGGCGGACCACCGGCTCTCGGCGCGAGGGAGAGAGCGTCCCGTCCATCGGATCGTCGACCGCCGACGAGCCGTCCGCCTCATCGAGGTCGGCGAAGGGATCGATCAGACCGCTCCGCTCGTTCGCGAGGTTCTCCTCGGCGGCGAACTCGTAGTCGTGCCCGCCTCCGCTCGCGAGGCTCTCGAGCCGGGCATCCTGCTCCGCGCGGATCTGCGCGATGCGGCTCTCGAGCTGGTCGAGGTTCCCCACCCGGCCGAAGCGGTCGTACTCCGCGAGGATCTCCTGCTGCTGCTTGGTCAGCTCGATCAGCCGATCGTTCCTGGCGATCGCGTCGATCTGCCCGTCGAGCTGCCACATCCGCGACTGGAAGCGGGTCTGCTCGTGCTGGAGCTTGTCGAGGATCTGCTGCAGGCGGTCGCGCTGCGTCTCGAGCATCGCGAGCTGCTGCCCATCGCTGGCGGCGCGGTCTCGGTAGGCCTCGCGAATCGTGCGGATCCGCTGCGCCTCGCTGAGCGCCTGCTCCGAGGCGACGCTCGCCCGACCGGTGCGGAGCGACACGGTGCGCCGCCCGTCTGCTGCGGTCTCGGCGAGCGCCCGCAGCTTCTGCAGGTCGTCGCCGGTCATCGCGACGACCCGCTCGGCGACGTCCCGCGAGTGCTGGATCTGCCGGAGCTGGCTCTCGACCGCCGCCAGTTCGCCTTGGACCTCCGCGACGCGGGCGGGGTACTCCTCCGCGAGCTCCGAGAGCTGCCGTCGGAGGGCGACTGGATCATCGACGAGGTCCTCGGTCGCCTCGATCAGGCTCGTGCGGACCTGATCAATCGCGGCGCCGACCCGCGAGGGGCCGACGAGGAAGGTCACCACGCCGAGGGCGACGCCGCCCACGAGGGTCCATCGCAGGATGCTCTTGCTGAGGCTCATGTTGTTCTCCCGGTCGGGCGCCTGGGACCTCCGAGGTCCGCAGGCTCCGCCGCAGGGGTGCTTCGATCACCTTGTTGGGAAGCCCGCGAGGTTGCTTTCAGCCCTTGAGCTTGACCTGCGGGGGCGCAGGCGGGGCGGAGCTCCCAGACTCAATAGGATCGGCTCGCCGGGCGGAACTCGCTTCCCCGGACCTTGCCATCCGAGGCGGGGTCCTGAAACCCCTCCCTCGCTGCTCCCAACAACCTTGGTCGCCCATGCATCCGCTGACCACCACCTTCGTCAACCGCCTGCGTGACCGCGACGAGACCGCGTGGTTCGAGCTGTGGGAGGCGTTCGGCCCGGTGATCCGCGGGCAACTCACCCGCTGGGGTCGGGGAACCGTCGGCGCAGAGACGGTGCGGGACCTCACGCAGGAGACGCTCGCGGCGGCGTCCGGCGCAATCGACCGGTATGACCCGGCGCGCGGGGCGAGGTTCAGCACCTGGATCTTGGCGATCGCGCGGCACGCCCTCGGCGACGAGCTCGACCGGCGCTTCGCCGCGAAGCGGGGGAACGGACGGCGCGGGATGGAGCTCCAGCCCGGGTCCGTGGCGAGCCACGAGCCCCGCCCGGATGAGGCGTTCGAGACCGCGATGTTCCGGGCGAAGGTCCTCGCCGCCCTCCGCAAGGTGCAGGGCGAGAGCGAGTTGATCCCCTTCGAGGTGTTCCGACTGCGGGTCCTCGACGGGCGTCCCGGGCGCGAGGTCGCAGCGGAACTCGGTCTCAGCGAGCCGACGGTGAGCCGGCATCTCGCGGCGGTCCGGCAGCGCCTGCGGTCGCGCCTCGAGGAGACCATCGTCCTCTACAGCTTCACCGACGAGGAGCGACGCGAGGCGCAGTCCGCGGGTCTTGGCGAGGATGACCGCCTCTTCGACGAGGCGGTCGGCGAGATCCATCGGCTCGAGTGCATGCGGGGTCGCGTCGGCGGCTGACGCCCGCGCTGGATCAGGAGGAACTCGATGGGACCCGAGGTCGCGCTTGCAAGCATCGCGGTGATCCCGGCGGTCCTCCTCGCGATCCTGCTGGCGGCGTTCGTCGTCGGGCTCCTCGTCCTCGGGCTCGGGCTGGTGTTTCGCGTGCTCGGCATCCTCATCCGTGCGGTCCTCGCGGTGATCGGCGTCGTGGTCGGGGGCGCGATCGACCTCCTCGTCGCGGTGCTCTCGGTGATCCCGATCCTCCTGAACGCCGGGTTCGCGCTGGCGCTCGTCGTCTTCGGTCGCTGGACCAGCGCCGAATCCCGTGCCGCAAGGATCCAGACCCGACTCGACTCGATCGGCGGTCGCCTGGCGCACGCCGCATGGCGACGTCCGGCGTCGCTGGCGAGGTGGGTCGCGCGGGGACCGACCCCGCAGCGGGTGGAGCCCGCGAGCGCGGCGAGGGTCGATCGCGCGGCGACCTGGACACCACCACCACCACCACCACCGCCGCCACGGATCGCGCCGGACTCGCCGATCGATCCGCCGGACGTCCCGGCGAAGGAGCGGGAGATGGCGACCATCGCCCACCTCTCGGCGCTCGCAGGACTTCTGCTGCCCGGCGTCAACATCCTCGGTCCGCTCGTCGTCTGGCTCGCCCGCAAGGACTCGATGCCCTACGTCGACGAGCAGGGGCGCGAGGCGATCAACTTCAACATCACCGCGTGCATCGTCGGGCTCCTCTCGCTCGTCGTCTTCGTCCTCGCGCCGGTGGTCGCGGTCGCGTGGATCGTGCTGGTCATCGTCGCCGCGGTGCGGGCGCAGCGTGGCGAGCGTTGGCGATATCCCTTCTGCCTGCGGCTTGTTCCGCCGCGCGTGCCGGCGAGCGCGGGCGGGGTTGCTTCGACGCCGCTCGTCGCGGCGGGCTCCGGCTTCCCCGGCTACGAGCTCGTCGGCTCCCTTCCCGCAGGCGGCTCCGGGGCGAGGCTCCATGTCGCCAAGCCCTCGGCGACCGTCGCGCGTCGGCTGCCCGCCGGCATCGACCGCGTGGTGATCAAGGTGTTCGCGTTCACCGAAGGCTCGACGCTGCCGCAGATCGTCCGCGAGTCTCGGGCGATGGACGCGGCGACCCGCCTCGGGCTGGTCCTCGAGCACCGCCTCGAGCCCGGGCGGTTCTGGTACGCGATGCCCTACTACCCGGGCGCAAGCTTCGGCGACGCGGTGCGATCGCTGCACCGGATGGGTCCGGAGGATGGTCTCGAGGTCGCGTCGCTTCGGCGGGTCCTCGAGTGGACCACCGGGCTCGTGGCGACCCTCGACCGCTACCACCGCGCGGGTCTCTGGCACAAGGACGTGAAGCCGGAGAACGTGATCGTCTCCGCGGGCGAGGCGCGGCTCGTGGACATCGGGCTCGTGACGAGCCTCTCCTCGGGCATGACGCTGACCACGCACGGCACCGAGTACTTCCGCGATCCGGAGATGGTGCGACTCGCGCTGCGGGGCGTGAAGGTCCACGAGGTCGATGGCGGGCGATTCGACCTCTACGGCGTCGGCGCGATGCTCTACCTCGGGATCGAGGACACCTTCCCGGCGCACGGCGGACTGAGCGGCTTCGGCAAGCGAAGCCCCGAGTGCGTCCGGTGGGTGGTGCGGCGGGCGATGGCGGACTACGCGAAGCGGTACGCCGATGCCGCCACCATGCGCCGGGACCTCGAGGCGATCCTCGCGGCGCAGGATCCATGGAGCCTGAAGCCCGCGATGCTGCCGTCGTTCCGTGACGAGGCGGCGGTCCTCCGCTCCGCCGTGGTGATCTCCGCCGCCGAGCCTGCGGCGGACTTCCTCGTCGGCGCGGACCGCGCGGGAGCGCCTCCGATCGAGGAGCTCGAGGACTCGAGGGTCCGCGCCGCCAGCCGAGGGTCGGATCGCCGCGACGCGAGACCGCGCTGGGGGCTCACCTCGTCCGGCGGCACGCGTGGCGCGGGGCGCACGGTCGCCGCGCTGATCCTCTTCGTGGTGGGACTGATCGTCGCCCTCGTCTTCGCCTCGGTGCTCGACGCCTCGCGCGACGAGCGCGGTCCTGCCCGCGTCCTCGTCATCGGACCGGAGGGCGACCTCTCGCAGCTCTTCGAGGGCGGCGAGCCCACCGCGTCGCTCGCGGAGATGCTGCGCCCGCGGCTCGGCGAGGTGGAGGTGGTGGAGGCGCCGGCGCGGCTCGCGGCGGCGGTGACGCCTTCGGCGTCGGGCATGGCGAGCGATCCCGTCGCGACGATCCGGCGCGAGCTTCGGCGCCGCGAGCAGGGAGAGAGTTCGCCCGCGCTCCGCGGCGTCGTCGTCCTCGATCCCGACCGCGGTCGCGCCACGATGGTCTTCGCCCGTCCGGGCGCCGATCTCTCGTGGTGGGATGGCGCGATCGAGCTCTTCACCGACTCGGGCACCACGTGGCTCGGGGACTCCGTCGATCTCTCGACGCTCCTCCCCGCCCGTCCGGGCTCGCGGGTGCTGCTGCTTCGGGACCCGACCGCGACCGCGTCGCTCTCGAACAGCGATCTTGCGTTGTGGGACCGCCTCGGCATCGAGATCATCGAGCCTGACGCCGCGGACGCGGCGGAGCTTGCGGTGTGGCTCGCGGGCGACCGGACCGGTCCGGAGGTCCAGGAGCAGGTGCGGCTCGCCCTCGAGCGCTACGACGCGGTCGAGCTCTGCCGCATCCGCGAGTCGAAGCCGCTCTCGCGGGGCATCGAAGGGGAGGCGATCGCGATGCAGGCGGGGACGGTCTCGCTCGTCGAGGCGTCGCGACCCGACGCTGCCTCGCGCGGGTCGGTGACCGCGAGGCGTGGATCGCCACGCCGCCGGCGTGCCGCGTGCGCCCTCCGGGCTCGCCGCGTCGAGCGATCGCCCTCGCGGGTCGGCGCCGCCGCGGCGAGGGTCCGCTCCCGGCGCGACCGCCGTCGATCTGTCACAATCTGGTCATGAGTCAAACGCCCGCCGCGCGGCTGCGTGCCGCGATCGAACGAGGACCCGTCGCCCTCCCGGGAGCCTTCAACGCCCTCGCCGGTCGGGCGATCGCCGACGCGGGCTTCGAGGGCTGCTACGTCTCCGGCGCGGCGATGAGCGTCTCGGCGGGCGTGCCGGACGTGGGGCTCCTGACCCTCACCGAGTTCGCCGTCGAGATCCGCCGCATCGCGGATGCCTCTGGTCTCCCGGTGATCGCCGACGCCGACACCGGCTTCGGCGAGTACGAGCAGGCGCTGCGGACGGTGGTCGAGTACGAGCGGGCGGGGGCTGCCGGACTGCACGTCGAGGACCAGGTCTTCCCGAAGCGTTGCGGTCACCTCGACGGCAAGGACCTCGTCCCGATGGAGGAGATGGCGCTCAAGGTCGAGGCGATGGTCTCGGCGAAGCGCGATCCGAGCTTCCTCGTGATCGCGCGGACCGACGCCCGCGGGGTAAGCGGCATGGACGACGCGATCGCCCGCGCGAACGCCTACCGCGCCGCCGGCGCGGACGCGATCTTTCCCGAGGGGCTCCAGAGCGAGGGGGAGTTCGCCGCGTTCGCGAAGGGAAGCCCCGGTCTCCTGCTCGCGAACATGACCGAGTTCGGCAAGACGCCCTTCATCCCGCTCAGGCGCTTCGGCGAGCTTGGCTACCGGATGGTGATCTTCCCCGTGAGCCTGCTGCGCCTCGCGATGGGCGAGGTGGTCCGCAGCCTCGCCGTCCTCAAGCGGGAGGGCTCGGTCGAGTCGCTCGTCGACCGCATGCAGACCCGCACGCAGCTCTACGCGACGCTCGGCTACGAGCCGGGGAGGCCGTGGCGGATCCGGCGGTCGTGACGCGCTCGCGAGCCTGCGTCGACCGCGTCTATTGCACCCGCTCGAACCGGTACGGACCGTGCTCGGAGCCCCAGACCTGCGTGCCGTCGGCGGAGAAGCCGCGGTCGAGGGTCTCGAGCGTCGTCGCGTCGAGATGGATCTCGCTCGTCGTGTAGGCGGCGCCGCCTCGGGTCGAGGCGCAGTTCGTGCCTTCGGTCCCGCCCTTGAAGGCGGCGGGCCCATCCGCGACCAGCGTCACGCCGCAGCCCTCGAGCGGCGTGAGCATTCCCGGGATGACGTCTCCGAAGCGGCTGGGGTCCTTCCAGGCACCGGCGTAGACGAGCGGGTCGCCCGGGAGCGAGTAGATCATGCTGAGGACCGCCGGGCTGCCGTCGGCGGCGAGGGCGGGTCCGATCTGGTAGATCCGCTGGCGGTAGGGGCGGTCGAGCGCCGTGGTCACCGCCTGCTCGACGTAGAGCCACGGTCCATCCTTGCGGTCGGGCCAGATCGGGGTCATGTGGACCTCGACCTCCCGGAAGCGGGGGTCCGAGGCGGCTTGAGCGTGGTTCGAGAAGGACCCGGTCAGCCAGTCCGTGACCATCTTGACCTCCGGCGTGAAGCCCGTCGGGACGGAGGCGGACTCGCTCGGGGGCAGGGGTGCCTCGACCACGTTGACGCAGGACGCGGCTCCCAGAAGCACGCATCCGGCAAGGGTGGGAAGGGCGAAGCAGCGAGGGTTCGGCAGAAGCGTCGGCATGCCCCGGAAGATACCCCCGCGACCCGCGTGGATGGATCATTCTTGAACGTCGCCGGAGGGGAGGGATCCGCTACGATGCGAGGCTCGCCTGAACTCGACGGGGTCTGACGCACGACCCCCTTCCTCTCGCCATCGCCCGAGTCCGCCATGTCCGCCAGCACCGAAGCCGCCGGTTCCAAGTCCCCCTCGAAGCCCGACGCCAAGGCGCCCGACACCCGTGGTCTGGCGGGGCAGACCGTCGGCGACACTTCGATCTGCGCGGTGACCCAGACCGAGCTCATCTACCGCGGCTACGAGATCGCCGACCTCGCGGAGCACGCGACCTTCGAGGAGGTCGCCTATCTCCTGCTGATGGGCGAGAAGCCCACGCCCGCGCAGGCGAAGAGCTTCCACGCGGAGCTCGCCGGCATGCGGGACGTGCCCGCCGAGGTCGCCTCGATGCTCGCGGCGATCGTCAAGGCGAGCCCGACGACGCACCCGATGTCGCTCCTTCGGACCGGCGTGTCGCTCCTCTCGCACCGCGATCCCGAGTGCGAGGACAACGCGCCCGACGCGGAGCTGCGGAAGGCGAAGCGGCTCCTCGCGAAGATCCCCACCCTGATCGGCATCGGGCAGGCGGCGTGGGATGGTCGCGCGGTGCCGGCGAACGATCCGGGCATGACGCACGCGGCGTACCTGCTGCTGATGCTCACCGGCAAGAAGCCGACCGAGCTCGCGGCGCGGATCATGGACGTGAGCCTGATCCTCTACGCCGAGCACGACTTCAACGCGAGCACCTTCGCCTGCCGCGTCATCGCCTCGACCGAGACCGACCTGCACTCGGCGATCTGCGGCGGCATCGGCGCCCTCAAGGGAGCGCTCCACGGCGGCGCCAACGAGATGGCGATGGAGATGCTCAAGGAGATCGACCGCGACTGCGCGGGCGGTCGCATGTCCGTCGACGCGTGGATGAAGCAGGCGTTCGAGACGAAGCGGAAGCTCATGGGCTTCGGGCACCGCGTCTACAAGAACGGCGACCATCGGGCGGGCATCCTGCGGCGGTGGGGGCTCAAGCTCGCCGAGCAGCAGGGAACGGCGTCCAAGAAGTGGTTCGACCTCGGCGACGAGGTGCAGGCGATCATGCTCCGCGACAAGGCGATCCACCCCAACGTGGACTTCCCCTGCGGCATGACCTACTTCGTGATGGGGATTCCCGTCCCGCAGTACACGCCGATCTTCGTCGCCGCCCGGATCGTGGGCTGGAGCGCCCACGTCATGGAGCAGCACGCGAACAACCGGATCATCCGTCCGCTCGCGAGCTACGTCGGCGCCGACCGGCGGAAGTGGAACGGCTGAGCCAGGGCGGCGATCCGCCACGGCGTCCCGAATCGAAGTTCATCACGGCGGCGGCGACTCGTCCGCCGCCGTGTCGCTTGCGAAGACACCCGCCCGCCCTCCTCGAGGACCGAAGCATGAGCCACGTCGACTCGATCGTCATCGTCGGAGCCGGCACCATGGGATCCGGCATCGCCTTCGCCGCGGCGAGCGCCGGGCTCTCCGCGGTGGTGATCGACGTGCACGAGCCTGCCCTCGGCAAGGCGAAGGACTACCACGGGAAGACCGCCGCCCGCAGCGTCGAGAAGGGCAGGCTCCTCGAGGCGGACGCCAAGGGGCTGCTCGGGCGAATCCGCTACGAGAAGGACCTCGGCGCCGCGAAGGGGACCCGCTTCGCGATCGAGGCGGCGAGCGAGCGGGTGGACCTCAAGAAGGACCTCTTCCGAAGGCTCGCGGAGGTGGCGCTTCCCGACGCGGTCCTCGCGACGAACACCTCGAGCATTTCGATCACCGAGATCGCCTCCTCGGTGGGGGCGCACGCGGACCGCGTCATCGGCATGCACTTCTTCAACCCGGTGCCGGTGATGAAGCTCGTCGAGGTGATCAAGGGGCTCGCGACGAGCGACTCCACCGTCGAACGGACGATCGCCCTCGCGAAGACGATGGGCAAGACCCCGATCCCGGCGAACGACCGTGCGGGCTTCGTCTCGAACCGCGTGCTGATGCCGCTCATCAACGAGGCGTTCTTCGCGTGGATGGAGGGCGTCGCCCGGCCGGAGGACATCGACGAGATCATGAAGCTCGGCTGCAACTTCCCGATGGGACCGCTGCGGCTCGCCGACTTCATCGGCCTTGACGTGTGCCACGACATCATGATGGTGCTTCATCGGGAGCTGGGGGACCCCAAGTTCTTCCCCTGCCCGCTGCTGCGGCAGCTCGTCACCGCCGGACGGCTCGGCGACAAGACCGGTCGCGGCGTCTACGACCACGCCAGGTGAGCGGGCGGTGGCGACCGGTTCGCGCGCCGCGATCCGAGTCCGAGCGAGATCCGGGATGATCCACGCGGTCGAGGCGACGCTGACCGGCTCGCTCCTCGCGGGTCGACCTCCCTTCGACCTTCCTTCGCCCTCCCTTCGCCCGAGAATCGACGCGGCATCGCCTCGATCACGCGCCTCGCGACCAGACCGCGATGAATCCTCGTTTCCGGCAGGGCAAGGTCGTAGGATGAACCTAACTCGATCGAACCCCGCCCGCTCCCGGATCACCGCATGAGCACCGCCGATCCCCGCGCCGCCTCCTCCGTCCCCGCGCCCTCGAAGGTCGATCCGGAGACGGTGACCCTGTCGGGGTACGCGGTCGATCGCCTCTACGGTCCGGACACCGTCGAGACCCGCGATCCCCGCGATCCCGCGAAGGCGCATCCGCGGATCGGCGAGCCGGGGCAGTTTCCCTTCACCCGCGGCGTGCACTCGACCATGTACCGAAGCCGCCTCTGGACCATGCGCCAGTTCGCGGGCTTCGGCTCTGCCGACGACACCAACAGGCGATTCAAGTACCTCCTCGGGAACGCGAAGGGCACTAAGGCGAACACGGGGCTCTCGAC
The DNA here is from genome assembly GCA_016873275.1 of Phycisphaerae bacterium. GTDB lineage: Bacteria > Planctomycetota > Phycisphaerae > Phycisphaerales > SM1A02 > VGXO01. The sequence goes on along the minus strand of VGXO01000013.1, from coordinate 14,763 downwards.
CGCCTTCGATCTTCCCACGCTGATGGGCCGCGACTCGGACGATCCGCTCTCCGCGGGCGAGGTCGGTCGCTGCGGCGTGGCGATCGACACCGTCGAGGACATGCACCGCCTGTACGCGGACATCCCGATCGGCGAGGTGACGGTCAGCCAGACGATCAACGGGCCCGCCGCGGTCATCTGGGCGATGTACCTCGCGATGGCGCGGCAGCGGGGGATCTCCTGGTCCTCGCTCGGCGGCACGCTGCAGAACGACATCCTCAAGGAGTTCCACAGCCAGAACGAGTTCATCTATCCGCCCGAGCCGAGCGTGAAGCTCGTCGTGGACACCATCGAGTTCGCGACCCAGCACCTCCCGAAGTGGAACAGCGTCTCGATCAGCGGCTACCACATCCGCGAAGCGGGCTCGACCGCGACGCAGGAGCTCGCGTTCACCCTGCGGGACGGCATGGAGTACGTCGAGGCGTGCCTCAAGCGCGGGCTCGACGTCGACTCGTTCGGGCCGCGGCTCTCCTTCTTCTTCAACAGCCACAACGAGTTCTTCGAGGAGATCTGCAAGCTCCGCGCGGCGAGGCGGATCTGGGCGAAGGCGATGCGGGACCGCTTCGGCGCCAGGCAGGAGCGGTCGTGGCTGATGCGGACCCACGTCCAGACCGCGGGGTGCTCCCTCACCGAGCAGCAGCCCCTCAACAACGTCGTGCGCGTCGCCTACCAGGCGCTCGCGGGCGTGCTCGGCGGCTGCCAGAGCCTCCACACCGACTCGATGGACGAGACCCTCGGGCTTCCCACCGAGAACGCGGTGCGGCTCGCCCTGCGGACGCAGCAGATCCTCGCCCACGAGACCGGCGTCCACCGCACCGTCGATCCGCTCGGCGGAAGTTGGTTCGTCGAGGCGCTGACCGATCAGATGGAGGCGGACGGCGACGCGATCATCCGCGAGATCGACGAGATGGGCGGCGTCGTCTCCGGCATCCACAAGGGGTACTTCCGCCGCTCGATCGCGGAGGCGAGCTACCGCTTCGGGCAGGAGATGGAGGCGGGCGACCGGATCATCGTCGGCGTCAACGCGTACCCCGAGGGGAACGACGAGCGGGCGGTCGAGATCCTGCAGATCCCGCACGAGGTCGAGACCGATCAGTGCGGGCGGCTCGCCGCGTTCCGCCGCCGGCGCGACGCCGGTCGGGTGAAGTCCTCGCTCGACGCGATCCGCGCCGCCTGCCGCAAGGGCGAGAACGCCATGCCCTCGCTCGTCGAGGGCGCCGACGCCGGCTGCACGCTCGGCGAGATGGTGCAGGCGATGGCGGACGTCTACGGTCGCTACTCGGGCGGACCGGAGTGGTGATGCGGTCGCGGGGCATCGACCCCGCCTCGGCGTGCTGCCTGACCGTCATCCCGCGCCGGTAGCATCCGTCGTCCGCGGTCCCCGAGCGTCTCGGGCGCCGCTGCGTCGCGGAGTTCCCTCCCATGCGGATCCTCGTCTCGAGCGCGGTCGGCGCCCTCTTCGTCTTCTTGTGGGGGGCGATCTCCTGGGCGGCGCTCGATCTGTGGGGCGACGCCGCGACGACGATCTCGGCGGAGGACGAGTCGCGGCTCGTCGAGTCGCTCGACGCGGTCCTCGATGGATCCGGCGTCGCCTTCGTGCCCCAGCCGCCCCGGCACGCGGCGGATGCGTCGGAGGCGGAGCGGATGCAGGCGACGGACGCCTGGATGGCACGGCATCGCGAGGGTCCGATCGCGATGGTGGTCTACCAGGAGGAGGGCGAGGAGCCGATGGCGCCTTCGACGATGCTGACCGGCGTTGCCCTCGACTTCGTGGCGGCGCTCCTCGTGAGCGCCGTGATGGTCGCGGTCGGAGGCGGCTACGGGCGGCGGTTCGCGGCGGGGCTCGCGATGGCGGTCTTCGCCGCCCTCACGGGACACGGGATGTACTGGAACTGGTTCGCCTTCCCCGACGACTGGACCACCGCGATGACCGCCGACCAGATCATCGCCTGGACGATCGGCACCCTCGCGATGGCGGCGATCGTGCGACCGCGACCGCCGGTCGGAGCCTGACCCATGACCTCGCGACGAACGTTCCAGGCGCCCAAGGGCACCCGCGACTTCTACCCGCCGCAGATGGCGGCGAGGCGCCGCATCGAGGAGGTGTGGCGGCGGGCGTCAATCGACTGCGGCTTCGAGGAGATCGAAGGACCGACCTTCGAGCATCTCGACCTCTACACGGTCAAGAGCGGCGAGGGGATCGTCTCCGAGCTCTTCTCGTTCCGCCGCGCCGGCGGCGAGGACGACTACGCGCTTCGACCGGAGTTCACCCCGACGCTCGCCCGCATGGCGGCGGCGAAGGGCGCGTCGCTGCCGCTGCCCACGAAGTGGTTCGCGATCCCGACGCACTTCCGCGCGGAGCGACCGCAGCGGGGGCGCCTTCGGGAGTTCCTGCAGTGGAACGTGGACGTCATCGGGCTCGGCGAGCCGGATGGCGAGGTCGAGATCATCGAGGCGGCGGTGCTCGCCCTCGAGCGGTTCGGGCTCACCCCGCGCGACGTGCAGGTTCGCCTCAGCCATCGTGAGGCGATCGCCGCGCTGCTGCGGTCGCTCGGGGTCGGCGAGGCGCGGGTTCCCGCCGCGTTCGAGCTCCTCGACCGCTTCGATCGGCTGCCGCCGGACGAGTTTGCCCGCCGCGCGGGCGAGCTTGGGCTCGACGAAGGCGCCGTCGCCCGTCTCCGCGAGGCGATGGTGATCGCCCGGCCGATGTCCGACGGTCCCGGCGCGATCGCCGCCGCGATGGGGATCGCCGCGGCGCCGCTCGCCTCGATCGAGCCGCTGCAGCAGCGGCTCCGCGCCTCGGAGCTCCTCGAGTGGTGCACCTTCGATCCTTCCATCGTCCGAGGGCTGGCCTACTACAAGGGGATCGTGTTCGAGGTCCACGAGACCGGCGGCGCGGAGCGCGCCGTCGCGGGCGGTGGTCGATACGACGGCTTGATCTCGCTCGTGGGCGGTCCCGACCTCCCCGCGTGCGGGCTCGGCATGGGTGACGTGGTGCTCTCGCTCGTCCTGAAGGACCGCGGGCTCCTCGGCGAGGACGAGGGCGAGTCGCTGCTGCCGCGCCCCGATGCCTTCGTGATCGCGCTCGACCCGGAGGCAACCCCTCGATCACTCGCGATCGTCCGCTCGCTGCGCCGCGCGGGGCACCATGCCCGCCTCAGCCATCGCGCCTCCCGCAACCTCGGCAAGCTCCTTGGCGACGCGAGCAAGTGCCGCGCGAGGTTCGCGGTGATCCTCGACGCGGGAGCGAGCGAGGGGCGAGCGACGCTCAAGGACCTCGCGAGCGGCGGTCAGGTCGAGGTCGCCATCGCGAACCTGCCTGCCGAGCTCGCGAGCCGCCTCGCGTCGGGTCCGGCGGAGTGAGCGCCCTCCGATGAAGGACGCGCGCCGCATCCTCGTCGTGGTCGCGGTCGATGCCGAGGCGAGTGCGATCGGCGACCAGCCAGGAGTCGAGCTCGTGGTGGGGGGCATCGGTCGCACCAACGCCGCGTGCGCGACGACCGAGGCGATCCTGCGCCGCGGTCCCTTCGCCGCGGTGCTGTCGGGGGGAGTCGCGGGCTCGCTGCCCGGGTCCGACCTCGCGATCGGCGACCTCGTCGTCGGACGCGAGTCGGTCTACGTCGAGGAGGGACTCGAGACGCCGGAAGGCTTCGGCGACATGACGAGGCTGGGGTTCCCGCTCGGTGACTTCCCGGGCAACCGCGTGCCGGGCGACCCGACGCTCCTCGCCCGCGTCGCGGAGATCGGTCGGGTGGGAACGATCGCGACCGTGGCGACCTGCTCGGGAACCGACCGTCTCGCGGCGGAGGTCGTGCGCCGCACCGGGGCGATCGCCGAGGCGATGGAGGGCGCGGCGGTCCTGCATGCGGCGCGGCGGCAGGGGACTCCTGCCCTCGAGGTCCGCGCCATCAGCAACTCGACCGGCGACCGCGACCGCCAGCGATGGGAGATCGGGAAGGCGTTTTCGACCCTGCGGCACGCCGCGCCTGCGATCCTCCGTCTCCTCCGCGGCGAGTAGGTCGGAGCGCTCTCGGACCTTAGGGGTCGCGTCGACGGGCCCGTTGGTCCACGAGGAGGCGGTTCCGGGAAACGCGTCGAAGGCACTGAACCGGCGCACCGCTCGCGCCGATCTCCTCCACGGGTCCCCCCCGACCTCCGGAGTCGTTGCCGCCATGGTGTTTCCCCTCTTCTCGGGCCAGGTCTCGCCGATCGTCGTCGACTTCGGCGCGTCGACGGTGAAGTTCCTCCAGGTCGTGGGGGGGGGCGTGCCGAGCCTGACCGCCGCTGCGGAGCTGCCCATTCCCGAGGATGTTCGGCTCGAGCCGGCCGCCCGCGATCGCTACGTCGCGGACCGCCTCGCCGCCGTCCTCCGGAGCCGACCGTTCCGCGGTCGCCGCGTGGTCTTTGCTCCCCGCGCCGAGAGCGTCTTCATCCAGCATCTGCAGCTGACTCCCGCCGAGGGCGTCGATGCCGGCGAGCAGGTTCGGGTCCAGCTGTTGACGAAGCTCGGCGGCAGCCAGGCGGACCTCGTCGTGCGTCACTGGCAGGTCGCGGAGTGTCCGCGGGACGGGCAGGTGCGGCACGAGCACCTCGGCATCGCGATCCCTCGTGACGAGGTGATGCGCATCGTCGAGCTCTTCCGTCGCCTCCGCCTGCAGGTCGTCGGCGTGCATGACGGCGTGCAGTCGATGGTGCGGGCGTTCGACCACCTCCATCGCCGCGAGGGCGATCAGGACCGCCGGACCATGTACGTGGACCTCGGCTGGAGCCATACCCGCGTCGCGATCGCCCACGGCACGCGTCTGGTCTTCGCGAAGAGCATCCCGATGGGCGGACGGCATCTTGCCTCGCCGAGCGCCGCCGCGGAGGCGGTGGAGACGACGCCCGAGCCGGAGACCTCGATCGGCGCTCGCGCCCGCGACGCGCTGCGTGGCCGCGGGCCGACCGCGTCGCTGTCGCTCGCCGAGGATCGTCGAGGTCGAAGCCAGCCGGCGGCGCTCGGGCGACCGCTCGAGCCGGCGGCGCCCTCCCTCGGTTCGGCGGAGGCGCTGGAGGGGCTCGGGCACGAGCTGGCGATGTGCGTCCGCTACTACCAGTCGATCTTCCCCGACCGCCCGATCGAGCGGTCGATCTTCGTCGGCGGCGAGGCCCGCCGCACCGAGCTCTGCCAGAGCATCGCCCGCGTGCTTCGCCTCCCGGCGCAGCTTGGCGATCCGATCGCCCGGCTCGCCGGACTCGATCGATCCGGTCTGCCTGCCGGACCTCACCCGGGTTGGGCGGTCGCGTGCGGGCTCTGCACCGCGCCGGTCGACCTCTGAACGAGCGTTCCTCGGAGTCCCCACGATGCCCGACGTCAGCCTTCTTCCCGACGACTACCTCGCCGAGGCCCGCGAGCGGCGGACCAACATCCTCGGTCTGACCCTGTTCGCGGTCGTGCTCGGCGGCGTCGCGGTCTGGTTCACCCGCACCAACCTCGAGTGGCGGGAGATCCGCGATCGGCAGGAGCAGGTCGGGGCGTCCTTCACCGCGGTCGCCGAGCAGATCCGCGACATGCAGGAGCAGGAGAAGACCCGCCGCGAGATGGTGGAGAAGGCGCAGCTTGCCCTCTCCCTCGTGGATCCCATCCCGCGGTCGATCCTGCTTGGCGAGCTGGTCCGAAGGATGCCGGAGAAGGTCAGCCTCGTCGACCTCGACCTCCGCAGCGAGCCGATCAAGATGCCGCGTCCGCGTCCCGCGGCGGAGGTCACCGACGAGCCGCGCAGCAAGGCCGCCGCGAGCCGCCGCAAGGCGAAGCCGGACGGCGAGCCGACCGCGCCCCCGAAGCCCGAGCCCGTCCGCTTCGCGGTGACGGTCCTGCTGACGGGGATCGCGCCGACCGACCTCGACCTCTCGCGGTACCTGCAGGCGCTCGGGGAGTTCGACCTCCTCGAGAGCGTGCGCCTCGAGGTCAGCGAGGAGAAGCAGGTGCTCGGCGTGCCGTCGCGGCAGTTTCGGATCGCGATCCGGATCTCGCCGCAGGCGGACATCCGCCTCAGCCGCTCGCTGATGGTCGGCGTCGAGCGGGCGCCGGAGACGGCGGTCGCGGCAACCCCCATGAGCGGACCCGCGACGCCGGGCGCCGACGACGAGTTCGTGGGATCGGGTGGTCGGTTCGACCCGGCGGTCATGGCGGGCGGATCCGCCGCCGCGGAGGAGCGTTGACATGAGAGTCGGACTTCGAGAACTGATCTTCCTGGGTCTTCTCCTCGCCGTGCCGGTCGCGGCGTGGATGATGGTCTTCCAGCCTCGCCACGCGCAGATCGAGCGGGCGCGGGAGGAGATCGAGGTCAAGCAGGCGACGCTTCGGCAGCTCGCGAAGGTCACCAACCGCATCGAGGACCTCCGCGCCGACATCGCGGCGGGGCAGGAGGCGCTGCGGAAGCTCGACCGCAAGATCCCCGACCGCTCCGGGATCGACGCGATCCTGGAGCAGATCACCCAGTTGGCGATGAAGCACCAGCTCGAGATCCGCTCGGTCAAGGGCGAGCGACCCGTCGCGGCGCCGCTCTACATGGAGCTGCCGCTTCGGATGTCGATCGAGGGCGAGTTCGAGGGGCTCTACCGCTTCCTCGCCGAACTCGAGCGGTTCGAGCGGATCACCCGCGTGCATCACCTCAAGGCGACCCGAGTGATCGAGGGCAAGGCGACCGAGACCGACAAGTTCGCCGGACTCAAGGTTGACCTGACCATGAGCATCTTCTTCGACCCCGAGCCCACCTCGGTGGCGCTGGTTCCCTGACGGAGACGACCCGTGCCGATCCTCACCCGTGACTCCACCCTGCGGGGCAACGCCGACGAGCGGAGCCGTCCGGGCGACCTCCGCCTCGGAGGCATGCCCGATGCCAACCTGGACGAGTCCGCCCCGACCGACCGCCGTCCGATCCGACGGATGACCTCCGGCTCGCTGGTGGTCCTGCTGCTCGCCGTGGTGGCGGTGGTGGGGCTCTACAGCATGCGGAACATCGGCCGGATCTCCGCCTCGACCGGGATCAGCCGGGAGATCGAGCAGCTCATCGCGTCGGTGCTGCCGACCAACGGCGACGCTGGTGCCGGGGCGGTCCAGAACCTTCCCTCGGTCGACGACTCGGCGCTCTTCGCGATGCTCGACACCGACCATCGCGCGACGCTGCAGGTGCCCTTCGAGCAGCTCGGGCGCGACCCGTTCGTGCTGTGGCGCGATCCCTCGGCGCCAGCGCCGGATGCGACGGCGGTCGCCGTCGATGATCGCGCCGGATCCGGCGAGGCGTGGGGTCGGGAGGTCGAGCGCGTCGTGGGGCTGCTCCAGCTCAAGTCGGTGATCGGCGGCGGCTCGTCCTCCGCGATGGCGAACGTGAACGGCCGCATCATCCGTCCGGGCGACGTCTTCACCGTCGCCGAGGCGGAGGCCGAGTTCCGCGTCGTCCGCATCGAGCGGGACTCGGTGGTCCTCAAGGCGAGGAACCCCCGGCTCGGCATCGAGCAGGACGCGGTGCTCCGCCAGCCTCGACCCTTCTGACCTTCCCGCGATCCGTCCGAGCCGACAGGGGACGACGATGTCGACGACCGAGCGAGCACGAACCGATCGATTCGGTCTTCCCCTCTCGGGGGAGTTGGCGACCGCCCCCGACGCGAGCACGGGGTCGAGCAACGAGGGTGGCGACGTCTCGCTCAGCGCGCTCTACGTGCCTGATCCGGAGGTCCACGGTCGCGAGGACCTCGCCGACCGCCTCCATCGGGTCGGTGCCCTCGACGCCGAGCAGCTGACCACGGTCCGGCGGCTCGAGAAGCAGACCCCCGGTCGCCGCGCGGCGGACATCCTGATCGGGATGGGCGTCGCGGAGGCGGTGGTGCAGGAGCATGCCGCGGCGATCGCCGGTCTCGCCTTCCGCCGCATCGAGGGCGCGATCGACTCCGAGCTGCTCGCCCGGCTCGGTCGCGAGTACTGCCGCCGACATGGCGTGCTGCCCCTCGGTCGCGAGGGCGGTCGACTCGTGGTCGGGACGGTCAGCCCGGACGAGGTCTTCATCCTCGACGAGGTGAAGCGGCGCTTCGGCGCCGAGCTCCTCCGTCACGTGCTGATCACCAGCGCCGACCTGCAGGTCGCGCTCGAGTCCGCCTCGGGCGACGCGGATGAGCCGGACATCTCCCGGATCCTCGCCGACGTCGCGGAGGATGACGTCGAGGTGCAGCGCGAGGAGGAGGTCTCCGACGACATCGAGCGGCAGGCGGAGAGCTCGCCGGTCGTCCGCTACGTCAACCACATCATCCAGAGCGCGGTGCGGGAGGGGGCGTCCGACATCCACGTCGAGCCCGACGAGCGCCAGCTGCGGGTGCGGTTCCGCATCGACGGCGTGCTCTTCGACGCCATGACGCCGCCGCGGCGGATGCACGCGGCGCTCACGAGCCGCATCAAGATCATGGCGAACCTCGACATCGCGGAGCGCCGCATGCCGCAGGACGGTCGGATCCGCGCGACCGTCGGCGGACGTCAGCTCGACATCCGCGTCTCCACCGTGCCGACGCCGCAGGGCGAGAAGACGGTGATGCGCCTCCTCGACAACCGCTCGATCCAGGTGCAGCTCGAGGAGCTCGGCTTCGCGAGCGAGACCCTCTCCGCGTGGAACGAGCAGATCAACCAGCCGCACGGGATCATCCTCGTCACCGGTCCGACCGGATCCGGCAAGACCACGACCCTCTACAGCTCGATCCGGAAGATGGACATCCGGCGGATGAACGTCTCGACCGTCGAGGATCCCGTCGAGTACCACCTCTCGGGGATCACCCAGATCCAGACCCACGAGAAGATCGGCATGACCTTCGCGCGGGCGCTCAAGGCGCTGCTGCGGCAGGATCCCGACGTGGTGATGGTCGGCGAGATCCGCGACCTCGAGACCGGCGTGACCGCGATCCAGGCGGCGCTCACCGGGCACCTCGTGCTCTCGACGCTGCACACCAACGACGCCGCGGGCGCGGTGACCCGCCTGATCAACATCGGCGTGGAGCCGTTCCTCGTGGGCGCCGCCCTCAACGCGGTGCTCGCGCAGCGGCTCGTGCGGCGCACCTGCAGCCACTGCCGTGAGAAGTTCACGCCGGGACCCGAGTTCCGCGCGGTGCTCGAGAAGCACGGGGTCGATCCCGACTCGCTCCTCGCGGGGAAGGGCTGCGACCACTGCCGCCAGACCGGCTACAGCGGACGGGTGGGCATCTTCGAGCTCCTCGCGATCAACGACCGCCTGCGGGACCGCATCGCGGGCAACCCGAGCCTCAGCGAGTTCCGCCGCGCCTGCCTCGACGAGGGCATGAAGACGCTCCGCACCGACGGCTTCGAGAAGGTCGCCAAGGGTCAGACCACCATCGAGGAGGTCTTCCGCGTGACCGAGTCGGGCGACTGATCGACCACGCCTAGCCGAGGAACGCGGCGACCGAGAGGACCGCCCAGACCGCGATCGAGAGCGGCAGCTTGCCGAGCGTGCCGAGCACCCTCCCGATGGCGGCGCCGGTCGCCGGTCGCATGCTGCGTTCGACCGAGGATCCCGCCGAGACCTCCCCCAGGAGCGCCCCGCCGAAGCTGCCGAGGACCGCGCCGGCGAGGGTGCCGACCACCGGGACCGGGATGAGCACCGTCCCGAGGACCGCCCCCACGAGGGAGCCGACCAATGCCCCAAGGATCCCTCGACGGGATGCCCCGCCCCGCTGCGCACCGAAGGCGGAGGCGAGGAACTCGATCAACTCGCCGAGGAGCGCGAGACCCACGGCGACCACGAGGATCGTGATCGAGAAGGTGGGGCGTTCCGCTTCGGCGAGCCACCAGCCATCGAGGAGATCGACCCCGACCGCCAAGGCGATCAGGATCCACGTCCCGGGGATGCCGAGGATGGTGAGCACCACGCAGGCAAGCCCGAGCAGCGTGAACACCCCCGCGACCGGGTAGGCGATCCACGCCAGGTCGAGGGGCGCGGTCGTGACGGGGGTCGGATCCATCAGGTGATCGTCTCCGGAAGGGGGCGGTTCGGCTCGCGGGCGGGCGTCAGGCAACTCATTGGGAATCCAGCCCTCGGGGAATCTAAGTACTTCGGGAATCCAGCACTCGGATCCGCCACTCGTCTCCCTTGACGGGCATCGCTTCGATCAGGCTCGGTCGCGCGGCGTCCTCCCACGCGAGGTCGAGGCGCCACCCCTCGCCGAGGCGCCGGGCGCCGACCACCCGACCCTGGCGGCGGGGGGTGACGACGCCCCGACCTCCGTCCAGCACCCGGACCTCCGTCAGCGCGAGGTAGAGCGGTCGATGGTCGGGGATTCGAGTTGCCCGCAGGACGGTCCCCGGAGCCGCCGCATCGAGGCGTCGGTCGACGCGGAAGGTCGGCACCAGCGTCGCCCCTGAGTCCACGGGCGGCGGCGACCACTCCACCAGCCAGTCGAAGTGCGACCGATGCCCCGGAAGGTCGTGCCGGAGGATCGCGGTTCGGAGGGTTCGGGCGGTCATGCGCGACTCAACGGATTCGAGGCGTTCGGTATCATCGCCGCCCGTCCGGATGCGATCGCTTCCGTCGTCGGAGCGGCCTGATCCGGACCCCGGGCTGGCGAGGATCGCCAGCATCCCTCGGCGAGCGACCGCACGCGAGTCTCCTCCTCGTGAAACCCGCGAGGAGGTCTCGAGGAAGGACGCCGCCGGACGAGGAGGAAGGATCCGACCATGACGCAGCACTCGCCCCACGCCCCGACAAGCCATCGACGCGCCGGCGCCGGACGCATCGTTCGGCTCGCCGCGATCGCCGCGGTCGTCCTCGCGGCATCCGCCGGCTGCCAGAAGGGGCGCACCACCGAGGACCTCATCGCCCGCGGCAACCATGCCTACGACTACGGTCGCTACGAGGAGGCGGAGCGCGACTTCAAGCGGGTGCTCGACCGCTACCCCGGCGATCCGGCGGCGAACCTCGGCTACGGACGGACCATGGAGGCGATGGGACGGCTCGAGGAGGCGCGGATGGCGCTCGAGACCGCGTCGGTCGCGAGACCGCTCGACCTCGAGATCTCGCTCGCCCTCGCGGAGGTGCTCTACGAGCAGCGCGACACCGAGCGGCTCTACCAGCTCCTGCGCGACCGGGCGGTCGAGCAGGGGCGGGTCGAGGCGTGGCTCGCGATGGCGGACTTCGCGCTGCGACTCGATGACCCCGACACGGCGCAGATGGCGATCGTGGCGGCGCTCGAACTGAGCGGCGCCCGCAGCGCGGATCCCTACCTCGAGGCGGCACGGCTCGCGGAGCGGGTCGGCAACCAGAAGGAGGCGATCCGTCGGCTCCGGCAGGCGTACGGGATCGCCCCGGAGGATCCGCGGGTGATCGCGGGTCTCGTCGAGTACGGCGAGGTGCCCGGACCGACGATCGCGCTGCCGCCCGGGAAGTGAGACACGTCGCCGGTGGCGAAGAGCGGTCGCGTCAAGGCTTCGGAAGGCTGGCTCGATCGCCTCGCGATCCTGAGTGATCCGACCCGCCTGCGCATCCTCGCCCTCTGCGCACGCGAGGAGTTGGCGGTCGGCGAGATCGCCCGCGCCCTGCAGCTTCCCCAGTCCACGGTCAGCCGGCAGCTGAAGCCCCTGCATGAGGGCGGCTGGCTGCGTCGGCGGGTGGAAGGGCCGACCTCGCTCTTCCGCCTCGTCGAGGAGGACCTCGACGCGTCGATCCGCTCGCTCTGGAGCCTGACCAGCGAGCAGGTGGCTTCCTCCGGAGACCTTGCCGAGCCGCTTGCCGAGGATCGCCGCCGCCTCGCCGAGGTGCTCGCGGCAAGGCGCTTCGAGGGTCGGTCGTTCTTCGGACGCGTCGGCGGCGAGTGGGACGCAATCCGGCGCGAGCTCTTCGGCATCCACTTCATCGACGAGGCGCTGCTCGGGCTCCTGCCGCCGAGCTGGACGGTGGCGGATCTCGGCTGCGGCACCGGCGAGATCTCCGCGCGGCTCGCCGGGATCGTGCGTCGGGTGGTGGCGGTCGACCGCGAGCCGAGCATGATCGAGGCGGCGCGGCGGCGCCTCGCGGAGTTCCCGAACACCGAGGTGCGGGAGGGGCAGCTCGAGTCGCTGCCCATCGACGATGGCGAGCTCGACGCGGCGGTGATCTCCCTGGTGCTGCACCACCTCGAGGATCCCTGCGCGGCGGTGCGCGAGGGAATCCGCGTGCTGCGTCCGGGCGGCGTGCTCCTCGTCATCGACATGGTGCGCCATGACCGCGAGGCGTACGTCGCGGCGATGGGGCATCGCCACCTTGGCTTCGCGCCGGAGGATCTCGCGGCGTGGGCGACGAAGGCGGGCGTTCCCACGCCCCTCGTGCGTCGGCTGCGCCCGGATCCGCATGGTCGAGGTCCCGGACTCTTCGCGGCGACCTTCGTCCGCCGCTGAGCGATCCCGCCGTCGCTAGGATCGGAACCTCCATGACCAGCCACGGTCCGAAGGAGCGGACCAGCGATCCGCGGGTGCTTCGACGCAACCTGCGACTCCTCAATGCCGACGCGTTCGCGTGGGCCCTGATGACCGGCTGCGGCGAGGCGTACTTCGTCGCGTTCGGTCTCGCCGCGGGTCTCGGAGAAGTCAGCTCCGGCCTGCTCGCGACGGTGCCGCTCCTGATCGGCGCCGCGGCGCAGATGATCTCGCCGTGGGGGATCCGAAGGTTCGGCAGCCTTCGTGGCTGGATCGCCTCCAATGCGGGGATCCAGGCGCTCTCGCTCGTGCCGCTCGTCGTGATGGCGGAGATCCAGTACGCCCCGGCGTGGGCGATCTTCGTCCTCGCCTCGATCTACTGGGCGGGCGGTCTCGCCACCGCGCCCGCGTGGAACACCTGGGTCACGACGCTCGTGCCCTCGCCGCTTCGGGCGAGGTTCTTCGCCCATCGCTCGCGGGTCGCCCAGATCGGGCTCATCGTGGGGGTCGCCGGCGGCGGCGCGATCCTCCAGTGGGGGAAGTCCGCGGGATTCGAGCTCGGGGCATTCGGCGCGGTCTTCTTCATCGCGTTCCTCGCCCGCACGACCTCCTCGTGGCTCCTCTCCCGGCACAGCGATGCGCCGCCGGGGTTCGAGCGGCGGATCGAGCCGTTGAACTGGAGGTCGATCGCGCCCTTCCTCGCCGAGGGCAAGGGCCGCATGGTCCTCCTCTACATGCTGGCGGTGACCATGAGCGTGCAGGTCTCCGGACCGTTCTTCACCGCCTACATGCTCGAGGAGCTCCGCTTCAACTACCTCGAGCTCATGCTCATGACCGTCGCGAACGTCCTCTCGAAGGTCATGTTCCTGCCGGTGATCGGGCGCTTCGCCAAGAGCCAGGGACCGGGGCGGCTGCTCTGGATCGGAGGCCTCGCGATCACGCCCGCCGCGACGTTGTGGCTGGTCTCCGGGAACTTCTGGTACCTGATGGCGCTGCAGTTCGTGGTCGGCGCCGGCTGGGCGTGCTGGGAGATGGCGACGTTCCTGCTCGTCTTCGACACGATCCCGGAGGACCGCCGCACGCCCGTCCTCACCGTCTTCACCCTCGCCAACGCGGTCTCGATCGTGCTCGGGTCCCTGATCGGCGCGGTGATCCTCCGCGAGGTCGGCGTGGGCGCCTGGGGCTACGCGGTGCTCTTCGGGGCGACCGGCGTGATGCGCCTGGTGACGCTCTTCATGCTCGCGTCGATCTCGCCGATCGCGATGCGGGAGAAGTTCCGCGGGCGCCTGCTCGGGCTCAAGACGCTCTCGGTGCGTCCCGGCGCCTCGTCGATCTCGATGCCCGAGCCGATGGATGGGGCGCCGCCGCGAGCCCATCACCGACCGGTCAGAGGTTCCCGCGGCGCAGCTCGATCTCGATCGCCTCGAAGAGCGCCTTGAAGTTGCCCTTGCCGAAGCCGCGCGGGCCGCGCTTGGAGAAGCTGCCGCAAACGCGGACAGAGCCGCTTGGTCGCCGCGGGGCGGTGGAGGAACCCCTTGGGCGATGCTTCGTCAACTGCCGCGATCCGCGTTCGAGAGACCGATCTCGTCTTGACTCGCTCCTACCAAGTACGCGCCGCCCGGCGCGGTCGCCGAACCAGAGGTACGCCATGCACCCGATCCCCCGCCCACCCGTGCCGCGTCGCCCCGTCGCTCGGACGAACTGGCGGAGTCGAGGGGCGGGGGGGGGTGGGGGTGGTTGGAGCGGCTCGTCGGCATTGGTCGGGTGCCGTCGTCCTCCGGGTCTGCGGAACCGCCAACCACGCGCCCGCCCACCGCCGTCGCCTCCCCTCCACCGTGCCCTCGACGCCGACGGATCTCCTGACCGCACCCCCACCCCGGTCCGCTTGACAGGTAGCGAGCTCCTCCCGGTTCACGCGTCCCGGGGATGCAATCACCTCGTCGGGGAGCGAGCGGCGCGATGAGGTCCGAACCGTGGTCCTGCCCAGCCTGCCGGGCGTCGTCGCCATCTCGGACTTCCGCCGGGCGGCGATTGGTCCGCGTGGACCTTGGTGCTAGGGTGGAGACATCGTCGTCCGCCGGGGACGACGCTTCACGGGGCACCCGGGCGTTCTGGGTGCCGGGGACTGTTCTGGGAGACGTGGAATGAAGAGCTTGAACGGGGTCGCGGTGGCGGCGCTGATCGCAGCGGTCGGTGCGCCGATCGCCCACGCCCAGGAGGCCGTGCAGTGGCGCGTCGAGGACGCCGGGAATGGGCATTGGTATCAGTTTCGCACATTTGGACATAACTGCTTCCTCGCC
>VGXO01000012.1 GCA_016873275.1 Phycisphaerae bacterium | reverse complement strand
TTCGTACCTTCGCGTCGCGAAGGTCGCCGAGGCACTTCGTCGACTCCATGAAGCAGGCTGGCGACTGGTCTCTGTCCGCGGCAGCCATCGCCAACTCAAGCATCCGCTGCGTCCGGGTCGCGTGACCGTGGCGGGAAAGCCAAGCGAAGACCTTGCTCCCGGAACCCTGCGGAGTATCGTCAAGCAGGCGGGGGTCCGGCTGGGAGGAGCGGCGGCATGCGCTACGCGATCATCCTGGAACCGTGCGGACGCAACTGGTCGGCGCATGTGCCGGACCTTCCAGGGTGCGTCGCGACCGGCGCGTCGATCGACGAGACCAAGACCCGCCTTCGCCAAGCGATCGAGATGCACCTCGCCGGTCTGCGCGAGGATTTGGTGCCGATTCCGCGTCCGTCGATCGCCGTCGACTCGATCGAGGTGGCGGCGTAGACCCGCCGACGGGGGCGATGCAGGCGCGGCGTGAACGGCGTCGCCGAGGACGGTCACACGTCGAACAGACCTGACCGAAGCATCCACCACCAGCCGATCGCGATCCACGCGCCGAGGATGGCGGCGAGCACCCCCGGCAGGTCGAGGATCAGCCGCGCGACCGGGACCGATCTCGCGGCTCGTCGCTGAAGGTCCTCCGCGCCACACTCTGGGCACCTTGCCGCTGGATCGACTCCCCTCATCGAGTAGCCGCACGCTCCGCAGCGGTCGCCTCGCGAGGTCGTGAGCCGCCCGACCCAGCACCAGCGGATTCCCGCGACGACCAGCAGCACCCCGAAGGGGATCGCTCCATGTCGTTCGAGCCAGAGAAGCGGCGCCGCTCGCCATCCCGCGAGCGAACCGAGCGTCACCGTCGCGACGGCGATCACGATCGCCGCCTGCCAAAACCGATCCCGCAGACGGAGACGCAGCACCTGCGACCAGTCGCGAGCGTCGAAGTCGGGTGGCTCGGAGGGCATCGAGGAGATCAGGAGGTCGCGCTCAGGCGCCCTCCCCGTGCTTCCGCAGCGAGGCGAGCACGGCATCGACCTGCTCGGGGCTTCCCATCGTCACCGGCGTGCGCTGGTGGAGCTGGGTCGGACGCACGTCGAGGGTTCGGTGCAGCCCGCTGTACGCCATGCCGCCCGCCTGCTCGATGATGAAGGCAAGCGGGTTCGCCTCGTAGAGCATGCGGATCTTCCCGCCGGGCTGCTTGGTCGTCGGCGGATAGAGGAAGACCCCGCCGTTCAGGAGCGTGCGGTGCACGTCCGCGACCATCGACCCGATGTAGCGGCTCGAGTAGCCGTCCTTCTTCGCGGCGTCGAGGAAGGCGCGGTAGCCCGCGGGAAACTGCGCCGAGTACGCCTCGTTCACCGAGTAGGTCTTCGAGTTCCTCGGGATGCGCAACCCGCGCTTCACGAGCAGGAAGCTCCCGATCGACTGGTCGAGGACGAACAGGTCGACGCCCGAGCCGGTGGTGAGCACCATGAGCGTCGCGGAGCCGTAGAGGATGTAGCCGGCGGCGATCTGCTCTCGACCCGGCTGGCAGACCGTCTCGACGCTTCCCTTGATGGTCGGGTCGTTGCGGAGGATCGTGAAGATCGTCCCGACCGGGACGCCGCAGTCGAGGTTGCTCGAGCCGTCGAGCGGGTCGAAGAGCACGCAGTACTTCCCGCCCTCGCTGCCGCGGCGCAGGATCGTCGGCTCCTCGTCCTCCTCGGAGGCGAGCACCGCGATGCTCACGCGGTCGCCGAGGCAGCGCATGATGATCTCGTTGGCGATGACGTCGAGCTTCTGCTGGCCTTCGCCCTGCACGTTCGTCGTGCCGAACGCGCCGAGCACGTCCTCAAGGTTCGAACGCCGCACCTTCGCGGCGATCGCCTTCCCCGCGAGGCTGATCGCCGAGATGATCATCGAGAAGTCGCCGCTCGCGCCGGGATGCCGCCGCTCCTCCTGCAGGATGTGCGCCTGGATCGAGGTGAGGTTGTCGCGCACGATTTCGGCGTGAGGACGGTCCTGCATGGCGGGTCTCGGACGGGCATCCCGAACGGGAGGATCAGTATGATCCGCCCCCTCGGAACGCCCGAGGCGGGCGGGACGGGATCGACCGAGGGGTCATCGGTCGGTCCCGGGGTCTCGTCCAGCATCCTTCCTGCCCGGCGGAGGTCCCCGCCGGCGAAACGCTCGTTCCGACCGCCGTTCCGCGTCCCTCGAAGCAGGTTCCTCGACATCCAACCACCTCGGTTCCTGGAGCATCCATGTCCGACGACCGCACCCCCGTGATCCTCGCCGCCCGCCGCACCCCGATCGGTCGCTTCATGGGCGGACTCAGCCGCGTGCCCGCGCCGGAGCTCGGGGCGATCGCCATCACCGCCGCCCTCGCGGACGCGAAGGTCCATCCCGCGTCGGTGGAGGAGGTCTTCATGGGCTGCGTCCTGCAGGCAGGCGTCGGGCAGAACCCGGCGCGGCAGGCGGCGCTGAAGGCGGGGATGCCGCCCGACGTCACCGCGGTCACGATCAACAAGGTCTGCGGCTCGGGACTCGAGAGCGTCATGCTCGCCGCGCGGTCGATCAAGTCGGGCGACCTCTCGCTCGCGGTCGCGGGCGGCATGGAGAACATGGACCTCGCCCCGCACTTCATGCACCTCCGCGGCGGCGTGAAGTACGGCCCCGCCACCATGCAGGACCACATGGCGTACGACGGTCTCACCTGCGCCTTCGAGCAGTGGCCGATGGGCAATGCCGCGGAGTGGATCGCCGACGCCCACGGCGTCTCCCGCGAGGAGCAGGATCGCTTCAGCGCGGAGAGCCATCAGCGTGCCGAGACGGCGTGGGCAAGGGGCTTCTTCGCGGGCGAGGTCGTGCCGCTCACGCCCGAGCAGTGCAAGGCGAAGGAGGGCGTCGCCCGCGACGAGGGCTTCCGCCCCGGCTCGACCAAGGAGGCGCTCGCCAAGCTCCGTCCCGCCTTCACCAAGGAGGGCTGCGTGACCGCCGGCAACGCGAGCCAGATCTCCGATGGCGCGGCGGCGGTCGTCGTCGCGAGCCTCGCGAAGGCGAAGGCGATGGGCTGCACGCCGCTCGCCACGATCGTCGACTCGAACACCGCCGGCGTCCCGCCGAAGGAGCTCTTCTTCGCCCCGGCGCTCGGAATCGAGCGGCTCCTCGCGAAGAACCGCCTCAAGGTCGCGGACGTCGACCTCTTCGAGATCAACGAGGCGTTCGCGGCGCAGGTCCTCGCGGACATCAAGCACCTCGGCGTCCCGGAGTCGAAGCTCAACGTCTGCGGCGGCGGCATCGCGCTGGGGCACCCGATCGGCGCGAGCGGCGCCCGCGTGCTCGTCACGCTTCTCCACCAGCTGATCCGCACCGGCGGCAAGGTCGGGGTCTGCAGCCTCTGCCTCGGCGGCGGCAACGCGGTGAGCATGCTGCTCCGCCGCTGATCGCAGCGAGCGGGTCCCGCCTCACCGACCCGCGACGTCGTTCGAGAGCCCGACGCTCACGTCGGGACAGACCGGGTGATCGGTGCGGGCGGTGAGCCAGATCGCCCGCCACGATCCATCCTCTCGGCGGCGGAAGAGCTCCCGCACCCTCGCCGCGTCCTCCGAGGTGAGGTCCCCCACCACCTCGCCCGAGGCGATCGCGTCGAGCATGGACCAGGGGATCTCGATCTCCACCACCGTCGCGGCGGGAGCGTCTCGCGGGATGGCGATCGGCAGCCGTGGTTCCACCGCGAGCAGGCGGAACGGCTGACCGTCCACCGCCTCGAAGCGGATCCGCCCCGTCGGATTCGCCTCCCGCGAGCCCGACCCCTTCGCCGGCACGACCTCAGGGTCCATGAAGTAGGCGATCCGAACCGGGAGCACCTGCGGCGACGCCGGATCACCCACGCGAATCGCGAGGTCGTGACCATGCGGACCGGGCTGCCCCCAGGGCGAGAGATCCACGAGGACCTCGACGGTCCCGCCCGCGGGCACGGAGTCCTGCCCTCGGAAGTTCGCGGCGACGCAGCGGCAGGAGGAGGAGAAGCCGAGGAGCGGGATCGGCACGTCGCCTCGGTTCACGATCGTCACCTCGAGCGGCGCCGGCGGCGTGCAGGGCGAGTAGCGACCGAACTGGAGCGTCGCGGGCTCGGCATAGACCTGCGGCTCCGGGATGCTCGGTCGCGGATCGACCTCCCCGCCGCACGCCGCGAGCATCGCCAACGCGACCGCGGCGGCGCCCGAGGACGCCGCCGCGATCGTGCCTTTCGAGGATGGGCGCCCGACGGCGCGCATCGATGCGATCAATACCGGTATTGCTCGGGCTTGTAGGGACCGCCGACCGGCACCCCGATGTACTTCGCCTGCGAGTCATTGAGGACGGTCAGGCGGGCTCCAAGCTTCTCGAGGTGCAGCCGCGCCACCATCTCGTCGAGGTGCTTGGGGAGGGTGTAGACCTTCCGCTCGTAGCGGTCGGCGTTCTTGTGGAGCTCGATCTGGGCGATCACCTGGTTGGTGAAGCTGGTGGACATCACGAAGGAGGGATGCCCCGTCCCGCAGCCGAGGTTGAGCAGCCGCCCCTCGGCGAGCACGATGATCGAGCGACCGCTTGGCATCACCCACTCGTCGACCTGAGGCTTGATCTTCACCCGCTTCACGCCGGACGCCGACTCGAGCGACGCCATGTCGATCTCGTTGTCGAAGTGCCCGATGTTGCCGACGATCGCCTTGTCCTTCATCCGCTTCATGTGCTCGAGCGTGATGATGTCGCGGTTGCCGGTGGCGGTGATGAAGACGTCGGCGGTCTCGATCACGTCCTCGAGCCGAACCACGTCGTAGCCCTCCATGCACGCCTGCAGGGCGCAGATGGGGTCGATCTCGGTGACCTTCACCTTGCATCCCTGACCACGGAGGCTCTGGCAGCAGCCCTTGCCGACGTCGCCGTAGCCGCAGACGACCGCGGTCTTCCCGGAGAGCATCACGTCGGTCGCCCGCATGATGCCGTCGACGAGCGAGTGCCGGCAGCCGTAGAGGTTGTCGAACTTGCTCTTGGTGACCGCGTCGTTGACGTTGATCGCCGGGAAGAGGAGCTCGCCCGACTTGGTCATCTCGTAGAGGCGATGCACGCCGGTGGTGGTCTCCTCGGAGACGCCGCGGACCTTCGGCGAGAGCGCGTGCCAGTACTTGGGGTGCACCGCCTGGATCGCCTTGAGGAGCTCGAGGACGATCCGGAACTCCGCGCTGTCGGCGGTCGCCGGATCGGGCACCTTGCCCGCCTTCTCGAACTTGAGACCGAGGTGGACGAGGAGCGTCGCGTCGCCGCCGTCGTCGAGGAGCAGGTTCGGACCGCCACCGACGCCCCAGTGGAGCGCCTGCAGCGTGCACCACCAGTACTCCGCGAGCGTCTCGCCCTTCCACGCGAACACCGGGGTGCCGGCGGGGCTCTGGGGCGTTCCCTTCGGTCCGACCGCGACGCCCGACGCCGCGTGGTCCTGGGTCGAGAAGATGTTGCAGCTCGCCCAACGCACCTCGGCGCCGAGCGCCCGGAGCGTCTCGATGAGCACCGCGGTCTGCACCGTCATGTGCAGGCTGCCGGTGATCTTCGCGC
This sequence comes from Phycisphaerae bacterium, assembly GCA_016873275.1. GTDB lineage: Bacteria > Planctomycetota > Phycisphaerae > Phycisphaerales > SM1A02 > VGXO01. Next base: position 56,624 of record VGXO01000012.1, on the reverse strand, counting down.
CCTTGAGAGGCTGCTCGGCGCGGTGCTTCTCGCGAAGCGCCATCAGACCGGGCATCTCATGCTCGGCGAGCTCGATCTCCTTGCGACCGAAGGTGACCGTCTCGGGCGAGAGGTCCTTCACCTTGTAGGTCCAGTCGCAGAAGAGCGGCAGACCGGTGTCGAGGAAGGTCGGCATCGAGGTGGTGGCTGGACGGCTGGCGATGGCGCTCACGTGGATCTCCTAGTTCGGGACGAAAGGCAGGCTTCGGGGCAGCCCCCGGCGAATGGTCGAAGAGGTGAGATCGGCATTCACCGCCACCTCGGTCGCTTCAACCTTGGCTCAAATCGCCCGCCTCATCCGCCGGATTCATCCATGTTTCCGGATGAACGGATGAAGCAGGTCGGCGACGGTAGATCGATGCTGGACGGGGGTCAAGCGGCATGGAACCCACCAGGAACCCCCGTACGATCCGCCCTCACCTACCGGAGAACCCTCCCATGCTCGCTGCCGTGACCCTCGCCGCCCTTCTCGCCCTGCCGACCGCCTCCTCAGAGCCGCCCATCCAGGCGAAGCGGGAGGGCATGCCCTACCCCCTCCCGACCTGCATCGTCTCGGGCGAGCCGCTCGGCGCGGACACCGTGACGCTCATCCTCGAGAACCAGAAGTCCGGCGCCGACAACGGTCGCGAGTTGAAGTTCTGCTGCAGCAAGTGCGTCGAGAGGTTCCAGGCGAACCCCGGCGACTACCTGCCCAAGTTCAACGCGGAGATCGTCAAGCAGCAGCTCGCGTGGTATCCCGCCGTCAGCTGCCCGGTGATGCCGGACGAGAAGCTGCCGATGCCCGGACAGCCCGGCGCGGACGAGGTCAAGAACGTCGTCTACAAGAACCGCCTCGTGCGGCTCTGCTGCGCGAAGTGCGTCCGCCGGTTCAACGCGAACTCGGAGCAGTTCCTGAAGGTGCTCGATGAGTCGATCATTGCCGCGTCGAGCGGGAGTTATCCCCTCTCCACCTGCCCCATCAGCGGCAAGCCGCTCGGCGAAGGCGCCCAGAACGTGATCGCCGCCAATCGCCTCGTGAAGGTCTGCTGCCGCGGCTGCATCGCCGCGGTCGACAACGACCCGATGAAGTACGCGGAGATGGTGAGCAAGGCGCCCGCGAAGCCCGCTCCGAACTGAACGGCTCCGTCCTGCACGGGTCCAGCCTGACCGGTTCCCGCCTGAACGACTACATCCCGTCGGGTCGGGGGCTTTCGATCAGGCGTCCGTCGAGATGGAGCCGCCACGCATGCAGCGCGAGGCGTGACGCGGCTCTACCGCCGTAGAGCTCGTCGCCGCGGAGCGGTGCCCCGAGACTCGCCAGTCCCGCGCGGATCTGGTGCCGCCGACCTGGACCAAGCAGCTCGACCTCGAGGAGGCGATCCTCGCCGGGCACGCGGCGCCAGCGGCACCTGCCCTCCTCGACGCCGGAGCCCTCGCGCCGCACGGTGACCTTGGCGGATCGCCGGTGGCGGGAGGTGAAGTACAGCCGAAACTCTCCCACGGACGGAAGGTCGCCATCGATCCCGGCGAGATAGATCTTCCGGATCGACCCGTCCTTCATCGCCGACCGCAGCCGCTCCCGCGACGCCGTCGAGGTCCCGACGAGGAGGCAGCCGCTGGTGCCCTGATCCAATCGGTGCACCAGTCCAGCCTCCGGGATCGCCTCCAGTTCCGGATGGTCCCTGCGAAGAACCTGCTCGACCGTCGGCGATCCATCGCTGCGGGCGAGGGTCACGCTGTGCCAGCCAGCAGGCTTGTCGACCACCATCCACCCATGCTCGGCATCCGCGGCGAGCACCACGAGCTTCGGCGCCTCGCGGGTCAAGGCGTGGGGAACGTTGCGGGGGTCGGTCGGCTCGTTGGGCACCTCGGCATCCTCGCCGATCCGACGGGGGATCGAGGGAGATCCGACCGAGCTTCTCGGCGACGACCGCGGCGTACGATGGCTCGTCCGGTCGCCGGGGCAGGCGACCGCCCCGAGGAGCCACGGCGATGGCGCACTACACGAAGCTCGGTCAACTCCCCCCGAAGCGACACATCCAGTTCCGACGCCCCGACGGGGCGCTCTACTCGGAGGAGGTCTTCGGGACCGAAGGGTTCGTGGGACCCACCTCGACCCTCTACCACATCCATCCCCCGACCCAGGTCAGCGGCTGGAAGACGCTCTACTCGACCAAGGTGGAGTACGTCGAGCAGGACGTCATGCGGATGCGGCACCTGAAGACCGCCCCGATGGCGCCGCACGGCGATCCGGTCACGGGCCGCGTCGTCCTCTTCGGGAACTCGGACGTCGAGATGAGCGTCTGCTCGCCCGCCGAGCCCATGAAGTACTTCTTCAAGAACGCGATGGGCGACGAGTGCCTCTTCGTCCACTTCGGACGAGGCACGGTGTGGACCATGTTCGGGACGCTCCGGTTCCGCGAGAAGGACTACATCGTGATCCCGAAGGGGACCATCTACAAGATCGAGTTCGAGGAGCCGAAGCCGGGCGAGCCAGAGCCCAAGTTCGTCTGCTTCGAGACCGCGAACGGCTCGCACATCGCGCCGCCGCCGCGCTACCTCTCGAAGCAGACCTCGCAGTTCCTCGAGCACGCTCCCTACTGCGAGCGGGACCTGCGCCTTCCGGAGCTGCCGCTCACCTTCGACAAGAAGGGCGCGTACGAGGTGCGGATCAAGGCCCGCGACTGCGTGCACGGCTACGTCTATCCCTATCACCCGCTCGACGTCGTGGGCTGGGACGGCTGCTACTACCCCTACCTCTTCAACATCGACGACTTCAGCCCGATCGCCGCGAAGCACCACATGCCGCCGCCGACGCACCAGACCTTCGAGGGGCACAACTTCGTGATCTGCTCCTTCTGCCCGCGGGTGCTCGACTGGCACCCGCAGGCGATCCCGGTGCCCTACAACCACTCGAACCTCGACTCCGACGAGGTCCTCTACTACGTCGAGGGGAACTACAAGGCGCGGAAGGGCATCGAGGTCGGCTCGATCAGCCTGCACCCGCAGGGCATCGCCCACGGTCCTCATCCGGGCACGATCGAGAAGTCGCTTGGCGCGACCTACACCAACGAGCTCGCGGTGATGTGCGACACCTTCCGCCCGCTCTTCCCGACGAGGGCGGCGCTTGATCTCGACGATCCCGCCTACCCGGCGAGCTGGGAGGGCGAGCACTTCCCGATGGCGGCGGGACTTCACTTCGACGACGGCTCCCACCGTCCTGCGGAGACCACCAACGGCGTGCACCATGGGAGTGGACACGCCGCGAACGGCTCCACCAACGGTCGCCACGGCACCAAGCGCCGTGCGACGAGCACGAAGGGCGCTCGACGCGCGTCGAGCCGCCGTGGCTGAGCCGCGGACGCCCTTGGCGGGCGTCCTCCTCGCCGTCCTCTGCGTCGGCGTGCTCGGCGCCTGCGATGGATCGGCTCAGCCCGGGCGGGCGGTCGCCAGCGGAACTCCGGAGGTCGCGACCACGATGACGACCGACTCCGATCGCCCGACGGATCCGACTCGCGCGGCACCGTCGCCTCCCTCGGACGCCCCCGCGACGCCTTCACTCGCTCCCCAAGGTGCTCCCCAAGGTCCGCCCGCGACGCCTCCGGAGGGTTCGCTCCCGCGCTCGCCGGCGGGTCTCGAGGTCATGCCGCTCCTCGTGAAGGGCGAGCGGTTCCTGATGGAGAAGGCGATGACCGAGCAGACCCGCCAGCGGGGTCTCGGCGGGAGGAGCTCGCTCGAGCCAGACCGCGGCATGCTCTTCGCCTACCGCCACCCGGAGGTCATGGGCTTCTGGATGCGGGACTGCCTCATCGACCTCGACATCGCCTACCTCGACGTCTCCGGGCGGGTGGTGGCGGTGCACCGCATGCGGAAGGAGCCGCCGCGGGCGCCCGGCGAGAGCACGCCGCAGTACCTCGCTCGGCTCCCGAACTACTCGAGCCGCCGCCCGGCGGCGATCGCCCTCGAGTTCGCCGCAGGCACCCTCGACCGCCTCGACCTTCGTCCCGGCGAGCTGATCGATCTCGACGTCACGGCGCTTCGACGCGAGGCGCAGGACTGACGATCGATCACTCCGCGGGCAGGACCTCGCCGCGGCACTCGCCGAGACCGATGCGGCGGAAGCCGGGTCGCTCGCACCAGCCGCGCATCACGACCTCGTCGCCGTCGAGGAGGAACGACCGCTCCGAGCCATCGGGAAGGCGCAGCGGGTTCTTGCCCCGCCACGTCCGCTCCAGCAGGCATCCGCGGCTCTCCTCGTTCGGACCGGAGATCGTGCCGCTCGCGAGCAGGTCGCCCGGCTGCAGGTTGCAGCCGGTCGAGGTGTGATGGGCGACCATCTGGCTCGGCGACCAGTACATCGACCCGTAGCCGCCCCGCGAGAGCACGAAGGATGGCGACGAGTCGCGCCGCGTCGCCGAGGTGCTCAACGCGACCTCGAGCTGCAGGTTCGGCAGGAAGTCGTCGGGACGGACCAGATAGGCAAGCGGCGCCGGATCGTCGGCGGCGCGGGGCGGACCCGCCACGAGGAAGGGCGCGAGCGCCTCGAAGCTCACCACCCACGGGCTGACCGAGGTCGCGAAGTTCTTGGCGTTGAAGGGACCGAGCGGCTGGTACTCCCACGCCTGCACGTCGCGCGCCGACCAGTCGTTGACGAGGACGATCCCGTGGAGGTGGTCGATCGCCTCGGCGACCGGAATCCGCCGACCGAGCGGGTTGCCCGGACCGACGAGGAAGCCGAGCTCGAGCTCGTAGTCGAGCGAGCGGGTCGGCGACCAGATCGGGCTCGACGCGGTCGGCGGAAGGACCTGCCCATGCGGTCGCCGCACCGCCATGCCGCTCGGGATGATCGAGCTCGCACGACCGTGGTAGCCGACCGGAAGGTGCTTCCAGTTGGGCATCAACGGGTTGTCGGGACGGAACATCGAGCCGACGTTCGTCGCGTGATGGAGCGAGGCGTAGAAGTCGGTGTAGTCGCCGATCCGCGCCGGCACGTGCATCCTCACCGCGGAGCGCGGACGCAGCAGGCGGTCGCGATCCGCGCGATCACGCAGGGTGGGCGAGTCGCGCCGCAGGAGTCGCGAGAGCGCGAGCCGCGTGGCGATCCAGCGCGGGCGCCCAAGCCGCAGGTAGTCGTTGAGCGAGCCCGCCGAGAGGGCGCAGCGCACCTCGCCGGGAAGATCACCGAGGACTCCCGCCTCGACGACCGCCTTGAGGTCGAGGACGGATCCGCCGATCGCCACGCCGAGCCGAGGCGCCTGATCGGCGTGGGTCGAGAAGGAGCCGAGCGGCAGGTTCTGGATCGGGAAGTCCGTCGCGGGATCGCCGCTTCCATCGACGAACGACTCGAGCGTCGGATCGAGGGTCTCGGCGAGGACGACCGGCCACTCCTGCTCGGCGATCGAGGGTCGCCACTCGCCGCGGGTGGAGGACTCAGGCATGGCTCGCCTCCCGCGGCAGCCAGCCGAGGTCGCGAAGATGCGCGAGCGGCTCGTCGATCGAGCAGGAGCCGAAGCTGTGCGCGAACCGCTCCCGCGCCTTCAGGATCTCCGCGTGGGCGACGCGGTGCCCGCGCCACGAGGCGTGCTCCGCGTCGAGGCGAAAGGCCGTCGCGTCACGCTCCTCAAGGATCGCCGGCAGCTCGGAGGCGGGCATGGCGTCCGACCACGCGAGCGACGCCCCGAGCAGGAGCCCGACGCAGCCGAACTGGTCCGCCGGCACCGCGGGGTTGAGATGCCGCAGCGGATGGTGCAGTCCCGCGGTCGCCTTGAAGGGCACCTCGGCGCCAGCGCAGGCGGCGATGAAGTCGGCAAGCTGCGCCGGGGTCGGATGCTCCTCCGGCTTCACGCCCCCCGTCCGGACCTTCGCCCCGGCGTCGAGCCCCGCCATCGTCGCGACGAGCCCGCGCACGTCGCGATGCACCGGCAGCTCGAAGTAGGGGAAGATCTCCTCCGGGAGCATGTCGAGGGCGAAGTCGATCTCCTCGCTCGTCGCCGCCTTCGCCTCGATGGTGTCGACGAGCGCCGCGCCATCGAGGGAGTCGACGTGGCGGTCGTTGAACGCCGCGATCTCGTCGAGGGCACGACCGAGGCTCCGCTCCCAGAGCGGCGGCACCAGGACGCTGATGAGCCAGACCGGCGCGTGGAGGGCGTCCTTCGTCACGGGGAGCCGCGGCGCCGCGAGGCGCTCGAACTCCTCGAGCCGGTTGACCGGCACGATGATCCGCCCCATGAACCAGCGGTCCTCGCCCGCCAGCGCCGCCGCGTAGCGGTCCACGGTCGACGACATGTCGAGCGAGGCGGGCGGGAACAGTCCGGCATAGTCGAGGGCGCCGGAGAAGAGGGCGACGGTGGTGCGCATGGCGAGAGGGTACCGCGACGACCGCGACGACCGGCCCTCGCGTTGCGCTGCCCCTCGGAAGGAAGTCGTCGCTTGCCGGTTGATCGGTCCGGCGCGATGGGCTTCAAAGCCGCGTCCTCGGCGGGTGGCGTCCTCGGGGGCGTGGCGCGTCGCGGCGGTGGCGGCTCCGATGGGTCGTCGCCGGGTCGATCGACATCTCGTGAAGCGTGAAGCGTGCCTCCCCGAAGGCGCTGCGCCGCGTCCAGTCGCGACGCCGTTCGTCCGGGCAAAGGGGGCACGCGGCGGAGCGATCCGCCGGAAGGGATCCACCATGGAAGGGATGACGCCGCGGTCCGCGCCCGCGCCCGTCGGTACTTCGAACTTCCGCTGCTCCGGTGCTGGGAGAGCTTCCGCGACGCCTACGCGGCGGTCTCCGGACTGGCGCGAACGGTCCGCGGACCGTCGATGTCGGCGTCGCCCGGCAAGGTGCACGTGCTCGGGGTCCGCGAGGTGGGCGGGTCGGCGGCGTTCATCCTTCAGTATCTGCAGTGCCGACGCCCCGAGCTGGTGCGGCGGCCGTTCTTCGCCAGGTTCGACCCCAGACGCCACGTGGTTCGACCGGCTGCGACCGCTCGGTCCCGAGGACGCCGCGATGTTCCCCGACCACTGGCACCACGGACCGTTCGTGCCCCTGACCATCGACGACGAGTAGGGTCGATCCGACGCGGGCTCACCGTCCGACCGCCACCCGATGCACGGTGGCGTGGAGGTCCGCGGTGAGCTGGGGGGTGCGGGCATAGCCGCCGGCGAGAAGCAGCGCCACCGGCACCCCGGCGCGGCGCAGATGCTCGAGGACCATCCGCTCCCGCTCGCGAAGTCCTTCCCTCGTCAGGGCAAGCCGTCCGTAGCGGTCCCCCAGCACCACGTCGACCCCGGCGAGATAGAACGCGAGGTCCGCCCTCGATCGCTCGATCGCGACCGGTAGGTGCCGCGAGAGCGCCTCGAGGTACGCCAGGTCGCCCGCGTGATCAGGCAGCCCCACGTCGAGGTCGGACGGGACCTTTCGAAGCGGAAAGTTCTTCTCGCCATGCATCGAGAAGGTGAAGGCTCGATCGTCCTCCGCGAGGCACGCGGCGGTCCCGTTTCCCTGATGCACGTCGAGGTCGATCACGAGGAATCGCTCGGCGAGTTCACGGGCACGGATCTCCCCCACCGCGACCGCCACGTCGTTGAGGACGCAGAAGCCCTCGCCGAAGCCCGGGTGCGCGTGATGCGTGCCGCCGCCAAGGTTCGCGGCGACTCCCTCCTCGAGGGCGATCTCGGCGGCGTGGATGGTTCCCTGCACGGCGAGCCGGCTACGCCGCCCTAGCGCGGGCGACCATGGCAGACCCAACCGCCGCTCCGCGTCGCGACCGAGCGTGCCGGACTCGAGCGCCTCGAGATAGGAGGCGTCGTGCACCCGCCGAAGCACCGCGAGGTCGACCGGCTCCGGCTCGACGAGGTCACTCGGCTTCAAGATCCCCTCGCGAAGCAGGAGCTCCCGAACGAGGGAGAACTTCCGCATCGGGAACGGGTGCCCCTCGGGAAGCGCCACCTCGTAGCCGGGATGGTGGCACGCCCGCATGGAGGATCTAGCGGACCGCCGGCACGACCAGACGGTCGCCCACGCGGAGCCGATCCGGATCGCCGCCGAGGAGCGACTCGTTCGCCTCGAGCAACCTGCGCCACCTCGCGCCATCGTTCCAGCGGGCACGGGCGATCGAGGTCAGCGTCTCGCCCGGTGCGACGACGTGGATCTCCTCGGCGATCTCGATGGAGGGCGGTCCACCCGCGAGCGGACGCGGCAGGACGAGTCGATCCCCCACGCGCAGGGAGCCCGGATCGATCCCGGGGTTCGCGTCGGCGATCTCGCGCCACCGTGCCCCGGAGCCAAGCTCCGCCTGCGCGATCGAATAGAGCGTGTCGCCCTCCGACACGGTCACGATGCGAGGCGAAGGCTCGGTCGGTTGCGGCGACTCGCGCTTCGGGAGTGCTTCGACCTCGACCACCGGCGAAGACGTCGTCACCTCGACCGGCGGCGCCTCGACCGGCGGCGCCATCGACGGCTCGACCGCCACGGCAGCCGGCGCGGGCGAGCGTGGCTCGGGAGCAACCGGCTCAGGCGGCGACGACGCAGGCGACTCCGCGGGCAGCGTCGGCGACGTGGTGGCGACGACCGTGAGCGGCACCCGCTCGGCGAGCGGCGAGTCCGGTCCGGTCCACGCGTAATAGCTGCCGACGCCCGCGAAGGCGAGCATCACGAGTGCGAGGAGCGATCGACCGCCGCGTGCCATGAGGGAGACTCCTGCGGGGCGAATCCTGCCCACCGCGATCGCTTCTTCGACCACGCGACCGCCTCCCGCGTCAGGAAATCCCGCGCGAGGGTGCGCTCCTCGGACGATCAGAAGTCGTCGCGGTCCGACTCGAGCGTCGCCTGGTACTGCTCGAGGTTCTCGAGGTAGATGCTCGTCCCGCGGGCAACGCAGGTGAGAGGGTCCTCGGCGATCGAGACGTCGAGTCCGGTGCGGCGCGACAGGACCTGGTCGATCCCGCGGAGGAGCGCGCCGCCGCCCGCGAGGGTGATGCCGGTCTCGACGAGGTCCGCCGACAGCTCGGGCTCCGCCGACTCGAGGGTCTTGATCACCGCCTCCACGATCTGGTTGAGCGGCTCCTCGAGGGCGATGCGGATCTCCTCGCTCGTGACCACGGTCTTGCGGGGAAGCCCGGTGGCGATGTCGCGCCCGCGGACCTCCATCGTCATCTCCTCGCCGACGGGAGCGGCGGAGCCGATCTCGATCTTGATCCGCTCCGCGGTCTGCTCGCCGATCGTGAGCGAGTACGCCCGCTTCATGTGGTTGATGATCGCCTCGTCGAAGTCGTCGCCCGCGACGCGAACCGACTGGCAGGTCGCGATGTCGGCGAGGCTCATGATCGCCACCTCGGTGGTGCCGCCGCCGATGTCGACGATCATGCTCGCCCGCGGCTCCGCCACCGGCAGCCCGGCGCCGATCCCCGCCGCCATCGGCTCCTCGACGAGGAACACCCGGCTCGCGCCAGCCCGCTCGGCGGAGTCGATCACCGCCCGCTTCTCGACCGCGGTGATGCCCGAGGGCACGGCGATGACGACGCGCGGACCAAGCAGCCACCGGCGACCGTTCGCCTTGCGGATGAAGTAGGCGAGCATCGCCTCGGTGATCTGGAAGTCGCTGATGACGCCGTCCTTCAGCGGACGGATCGCGCTGATCGAACCGGGCGTCTTGCCGAGCATCGCCTTCGCCGCGATGCCGACCGCCGTGCCGTTGTTGAGGACCTGGTTGGTCCCCTTCCTCACCGCGACCACCGAAGGCTCATCGAGCACGATGCCCTCGCCCCGCACGCACACCAAGGTGTTGCACGTGCCGAGGTCGATGCCCATGTCGACGCGGAACAAGCTCATCAGCGAGCCGAGGATCAACGACGAGGCTCCTCCGCCCACGCGGGCGACTTCGCGGATCGAGCGTCACGCGACGTTCGACGCCGCGGGATCGTAACAGTCCGCGCCGCGGGGAAGGCGGTCGCCGACAGGTTCCCAACGGAAGGTCAGCGGGTGGAGACCGAGCCGAACATCGAGCCGCCCCCGCCGCCGGTCGAGGTCTGGTCGATGTTCGACATCGCGACCCAGATCACCGCCACCAGGAGGACCAGCGTCGCCACGCCGAGCAACGCCGTGTAGACGTTCATGTCGGCGAGGGAGAACCGCGAGGGTGCAGGGCTCATGGTCGGTGGTTCCGGGCTTCGAAGGGAGACGAGCGGTCAGCAGGACGATGGACGGTCGATCGGGGGAACCTACTCGCCGGCGCGGGAGGTGGCGGTCTGACCCTCGCGGACGGTCCCGCGGGACGAGCCATCCTCCAACTCCACGATCCCGACGGAGCGGTTCACGTCGACCTCGATGATCCGGAGGTTCGCCACGTAGTTCGAACCGTCGGAGATGGTGAGGACCCACCCCTCCTTCACGCCATCCCGCTGACCTGCATCGATCGAGGCGAGCTTGCCGGCGGGGTCGTCGATCACCTTGACGACCTTGCAGCGGATGCTGCGGTCGGCGACCTGACGAGCCTGACCAGTTCCACGCATCGCCCCGACCGCCGCCTCGTACTCCGCGACCTTCCCGCGAGCCTGATCCCGCTCGCCCTGGACCTCACGGAGCCGCTCCTGCAGCGCGTTGTTGGACGCTTGAAGGACGTCGCGCGAGTCGCTCAGGTCGCGGACCTGCTGCTCGGCGGCGACGAGCTTCGAGCTCAGGTCCGCCTCGACTGCGCGGAGCTTTCGAGCCTCGGCGAGCAGTCCATCGATCAACGCCTGGTTCGCCGCGGCGGTCGCCGAGAGACCACCGAGGCTCGCCTGCATGTCTCCGATCAGCGACGTGGTCCTCGCCAGATCACCCTGCACGCGACGCAACTCGGCGGCACGCTGCTCCAGATCCTTGACGAGCCCTGCCTTCTCTCCCTCGAGCGACTCGATGCGGGCGACCGACTCCGCCGACATCGCGGCAAGCGCGGCTTGGGCGTCGCTCGCAAGCCCGGTCGCGACCGACGTCGCGGTCGCCTGCTCGAGATAGCGAGCCTTGAAGGATGCCTCGTTCGACGCGTTCACCATCACCAGCGGGACGAGCATCAGCACGAGCAGGGTGACGGCGACGATCAGGATCTTGGTCAGGATGTGCACGGAGAACCTTCCTTGACGGACAAGGGCGCGCCTCGTCGGGCGAGGCGATGAGGTCCGAGTCGGACCGCGCGCCGATCCATTCGGGCGCGCCGGGGACGCGGTTCGAATTGGGTTGTAATCCCGGGTAGGGGCAGTGTCAACGCGAGGTCGGCGCCCAACTGCGGGACTCCGAGGCAAGGCGGAGCAGTCCCGCCGCGGCGGCGATGCGGACCGAGTCGTCTGGATCGGAGAGAAGCGCCGAGAGGATCTGCACCGAGCCCGGACCGCCCACCCTGCCGAGCAGGATCGCGGCCTGCACGCGGAGGAAGTGGTCAGGCGAGGAGGCAAACTGGGCTCCCAACGCCCCAAGGTTGCTGCGGGCCGAGACCTTGAGCTCGGCAAGCGACTGGGCCGCGGCGAGCCGAATCTCCGGCGGTCGGGCGGAGGTGCCGGAGGCATCCACGAGCCGCTCCATCATCGGCGCCGCCGACTGGTCCCCCACCCGGGCGAGGATCTGGCACGCCAAGATGCTCAGTTCCCCCTGCTCTCCCGGCGCGAACAGCGCGGCCCGGATGCCCTCCACGTCGTCCTCGCTGCCGAGGCGGACCAGCGCCTCGGCGCCCTGCAGCTCGACGATCCTCACCCTCACCGGATGCACCCGCCGCATGCCCTGCCCAAGCGCAGCGCGGATCATCGGGATCGCCGACTTGTTGCCCAGTTCGCCGAGGACCACGAACGCATTCGCCCGGACCTCCGGATCGTCGCTCTGGAGCATCGCGGCGAGGGGCGTGGGATCCACCGGGCGTCCGCACTTCGAGAGCGCATAGATCGCCGCCGCCTGCACCGACGGTGATGGGTCCTTCAGCAGGGGCTCGACGAAGGGGGCGAGATCCGCGAGGTTCGCCCGTCCGACGCACATCGCCGAGACGTAGCGCACGCCCCGGTTCTGATCGGCGAGTCCGGTTGGGAGGACCTCCGCAAGCACCGCGGGCGACGCGAGCAGCGACTCGATGGCGTTGGCGCGGATCGAGGGATCAGCGCTGCGGGTCGCCTTGCGGAGGATCTCGGTGGCAAGGGCGCTCGCGGACGCACCGGTGCGAGGAGTCCCGGAGGGCGGCACCGCGCTCGGCACGTCGGACGCCGTCGCTGCGGGCGTCGCCGACACTGGCGCGATGACCGGCTCGGACGCGGTCGCGACGGCTGGAGTCGGGGCAGGCTCGCGGGCGGCAGGCACCTCGGCCGCGGCGACCGCCCCGCCCACATCGGTTCCTGCCTCCTCGGTCACTGACGGCTCGGTCGTGACCGCGGCGACCTCGCGTGTCTCTGCTGAAGCGTCGGTCTCCACCGTGGCAACCGCGGCGGAACTCGCCATCTCCGAGCGCGACTCGGTCGGCGGAGGGTCGGAGGGCATGCCAGCCGAGTCGAGCAGGTCCTCCTCGGGAGCCGCCACGAGAGGCGCTGGAGCGGTCGTCTCGACCGGTGCAGGTGCCGTGCGGCGAGATCCCCGACTCCAGTCGTCGGCGCCGTAGTCGCCGGCGCCGCCCGCCGAGACCGTGCTCGACGACCCTGAACCTCCGGAGCCTGAGTCTCCCGAGCCTCCGGAGGAGCACCCCGAGCCCGCCATCAGCCCGAACGAGCCCAAGCCAAGCAGCAGGAGGACCGAACCCGCACGCCCGAGGGACGACTTGACGATCGACATGAGTGACTCCCGAGGGACCAAGCCCGTCGGGGTCATCGTCATCGCCCCCCACGACTCTGGAATCCGCGGCACGGAGGGGATCACCGAGCGGGGACGAGGGCGGTGCCGCGGGTGCGCCAGATCAAGCCGACGAGACCCGCGACCATCAGCCAGCCCCATCGGTCTCCCACGAGGGCGAAGAGCGGTCGGCGGTCGTCCCGCGGGAGCTCGGCGATCACCCACCCCGCGGAGGTCCCGAGTCGCGTGGTGGAACCATCGATCCCCGCGACGATGCGACCGCCTGAGTCGATCCCGGCGCTGTAGCCGGTGTTGACCGCCCGCAGCATCGGCGTGCGGGTCTCGATCGCCCGCAGCGACGCGAGGCGCAGGTGCATCCGCCGCGCGGCGTCATCCTGACCAAGCCAGCCGTCGTTGCTCACGTTGACGAGGAGGTCCGCGGCGCGGTCGCCCTCCGACCAGACCAGCGCCCGGCAGAGGCGACTGACCGTCGCCTCGAAGCAGATCGGCGTCGCGATGCGGATCAAGCCGCCCTGCGACGAAGGCACCTCGAACCGGACGATCGACTCCCCCGGCGAGAGGTCGAAGGACATGCCCTTCGCCCCGATGTCGAGGAGCGCCTGCTCCAGCCAGTCGAAGCGGGAGATCCCCGGCATCGTCTCCCCGAAGGGCGTGAGCACCATCTTGTCGTACCGGGGCGGCTCGAGGGTGGACGCCCCGTCGCGAGGGGCGACGAGGTACGCGCTGTTGTGATGGCGGTCCCAGTCCCACCGCGCCCCCTCGACCTCGACGCGCAGTCCCGCGTAGTGCGGGCTGCCCACGAGCAGCGGTGCGCCAGCGCGACGAGCGACCGCTTCCACCACGTCGGCGAAGAGCCGTCCCGGGAAGAGCCCGCGCGACTCCTGAAGGTCCATCGCCGCCGGATCGAGTCCGAAGCCCGGAAGCATGGTCTCCGGCCAGGCGATGAGGTCGATGGGGGGACCGACCTCGTCGACCGCCGAGAGCGTGAGCCGAGCGAACGACGGGACGTCCTCGACCTGCCGCTCGGGCGACCAACCGATCTTGTTGTCGATCGGCAGCGCCGTCTGGATCGCGAGGAAGCGTCCGAGCGGCGGCAGGGAATCCGCCTGCGCCAGCCGCCACGAGCCGTAGCCGAGCGCGCCGACTGCCGTCGCGAGCAGGACCGGCACCGCCCCGAGCAGTCCGAGCACGCCGCGGCTCCCGGGTCGTGCGAGGTCCGCGATCGCGCCGGCGAAGACCGCCGCGAGGATCGTCAGCCCGCGGGTCCCCAGCAGGTCGGCGGATTGGGCGACGAGGTTCCATCCCGCCAGCCCCTGCCCCGCCTCGTACCACGGATATCCCCCGAAGACGACCTCGCCTCGAAGGAAGTCGAGCCCGACCACGACGATCGGCAGGGTGATCCAGAGCGGCCAGCGTGCGCTTGGCGGACGAGCCGAGAGGCGACGAACGAGCCAGACGAGCGCCGCGCCCCACAGCGCGAGGTAGAGGCACAGCGCGGGATATCCCGCGACCGAGACGTCGATGATCCAGCGCTCGACGAGCATCCACCATCCGAGATCGACCGCGAAGCCGGCAAGCACCAGGACGCGGAGCGACCTCGCGCGGACCGCGGCGACCGCGACGAGCGCGAGCCACGCGACCGCGGCGATGGGAAGCTCCGGCGGCGAGAAGGCGAGCCACCGCGACGCGGCGGCGGCGAAGAGCAGCACCGTCGTGGCGAGGGCGCCAAGTCCCCCGCTCGCGGGCGGACCGGAGACCGCGACCCTCGTCGCCGCAGGGCTCACTTGCCCGCGTAGTCGATGAGGCGGCTGATCTCGCTGCGGAGGTCCGCGCGATCGACGATGCGGTCGACGAAGCCTGACTCGAGCAGGAACTCCGCGGTCTGGAAGCCCGGCGGAAGCTCCTGCCGGATCGTCTGGGCGATCACCCGCGGTCCGGCGAAGCCGATCAGTGCCTTCGGCTCCGCGATGATCACGTCGCCGAGCATGGCGAAGCTCGCGGTGACGCCGCCCGTCGTGGGATCGGCGAGCACGGAGATGAAGAGTCCGCCCCCCTCGTCGAACCGGGCGAGCGCCGCGGAGGTCTTCGCCATCTGCATGAGCGAGAACCCGGACTCCTGCATGCGGGCGCCGCCGGAGCAGCTGACGACCACCAGCGGCCAGTCGCGGTTGGTCGCGAGCTCGATCGCGCGGGTGATCTTCTCGCCGATCACCGACCCCATCGAGCCGCCCATGAAGGTGAAGTCCATGCAGGCGAGCACGACCTTGCGACCCTTGATGAAGGCGTGACCGGTCTGCACGCCGTCGTTCTGCCCGGTCTTCCGCTGCGACTCCGCGATCCGCTGCCGATAGGGCTGGAGGTCCACGAAGGCGAGCGGATCCGCCGGCGCCATGTCGGCGTTGATCGCCTCGAAGGTCCCCTGATCGACCAGCTGCTCGACCCGCTCGCGACCGGAGAGGCGACCGTGGTGGCGGCACTTCGGGCAGACGCGGTAGCTCGCCTCGAACGACTTGCGGAAGAGCGTCTCGCCGCAGCCGGGGCAGCGAAGCCACAGGCCCTCCGGAACGCCCTTCTTGACGGGACGGGTCTCGAGGTCGAGCGGCGCCTCGGCGGCGGTCGGGTTCGGCGGGGCGATGTCGACGCGGGGTTCCACGATCTCCTCCAGGCAGCGCCGCGGACGGCTTCTCAGCGGGCGAGCGCGACGCCGGTGGATCGGGCGCCTCGCAGCGCCACGATCTCCGCCGCATAGTCCTTCGAGCCAAAGAGCGCCGACGCCGTCACGAGGACGTCCACGCCTGCCGCCACGCACGCCGCGGCGCTTTGGCGATGCACGCCGCCATCGATCTCGAGCCGCTGCGACGGACGAAGCCGCGGTCGCAGGGTCCGGACCTTCTCGAGCACGCCCGGAATGAACGCCTGCCCGGAGAATCCAGGATGCACGCTCATGACGAGCAGCATGTCCGCCTCCTCGATCGCCGGTCCAAGCCGATCGACGGGCGTGTCCGGGTTGATCGCGACGCCCGCCGACATGCCCGCGTGGCGGATCGCCGCCATCAGCGGGCGCGGGTCGGGCACGACCTCGGCGTGGAAGGTGACGTGGTCGGCGCCCGCCGCCGCGAAGGGCGCCACGAAGGCGGAAGGGTCGGTGACCATCAGGTGCACGTCGATCGTCGCCTCCGGGCATGCCCGGCGGACCGCCTCGCAGACCGCCGGTCCCATCGAGAGGTTGGGAACGAAGTGTCCGTCCATCACGTCGACGTGCAGCAGGTCGGCGCCGGCGTCGAGGACCTCCCGGCACTGCCTCGCGAGGTACCCGAAGTCCGCCGAGAGGATCGACGCCGCGACCATCGGCGATCGATGCGGCGACGCAAGCAGCTCACGGGACGGACGCGGCATGTCGGGTCAGGGCGCCGGGCTCACGGTGCCCGCCCGTCGACCCGCGGCGCCCCGGTAGTTGTCGAGGACCCGCCGGTAGGTCGCCTTCTCGTTCGGGGCGGCGAGCATCCACGCCTGCTGCTGGTTCTCCACGGCGTCGTCCACCTTGCCGTCCGCGAACTGCACCATCGCGAGCACGGCGAGCGACTCCGGTCGGTCCGGACCGCTCGTCATCATCAGGTCGGCGGCCTCGCTCGCGAGCGGAAGATCCCGGGGCGTCAGCGCGGGATCGTTCACGAGGGCGGTCGCGATCTCGGCGAGCGTCGCCGGATCGGTGGAGTAGGACTGGACCTTCGCGGCGAGGTAGTCGTGCGCCGCCTGCTGGTTCTTCTCGCCGGTCAGCATGAGCTCGTACCGCTCAAGCACCACGCCGGAGAAGATCCGCGGATCCATGTCGATCACCTTGTCGAGGTGGCCATACGCCTCGCGGTAGTTCCGCTGCCGGGCGGCTCGCTCGGCGGCCTCGAGCAGCGGCTTTGCCCGCTTCTCGAGGATCGGGTCGTACTTGCCGGCGAGCGCCTTGGGGAGGATCCGCTCGAGCTCGTCGTCCATCGGGTGCCCGATCCAGACGATCTTGCCGTCGCGGCTCACGAGGAACGCGTGGGGAATGCCCTCCTGACCCGCCGCCTTCGACCACGCCTGCTTGGTCTGCTCGTTGGAGTCGACGCCGACGGGGTAGCTCATCGCGCTGCCGCGCTGCTTGACGAAGGGCGTGACGACCTCCGGCTTCTCGTCGGAGATGCCGATGATCACCAAGCCCTTCGCCGCGTGATCGCTGTAGAGACGGTTGAGGTGCGGGATCGACTTCTTGCACGGACCGCACCAGGTCGCCCAGAACTCGACGAGGTTGACCTTCCCGTTCTCGAGCCCGGTGACGTCTCCTTGGATCCACTCCGCGACGCTGATCGCGGGCGCCTGGTCGCCGACCTTGAGCTTGGAGTCCTGGGAGGAGGCGACGGAGGTCGCAGACCACGCGACCGCCAGGGCGAGCAGGGTCGAGGCACGACGAGCGTTCATGCGATGGATCCTCGGGAAAGCGGGGGGAGCGACTACCGTGCCGCCGCCCGGAGCGAGTGTAGCACCGCTGGTGCCATCGACCATGTCGCGCTGGCGCGGCGTCCCCGCCGGATCGTCCGGCATCGCCCACGCCGCCGAAGCCTGCGTCATGCCTCGTCGAGCGCGTCGAGCGACTGGAAGTGGCGCCCCTCGAGCATCTCGAGGCTCGCGCCGCCGCCGGTCGAGACGTGGCTCAGCTTCTCGGCAAGCCCGAACGCCTCGACCGCCGCGGCGGTGTCGCCTCCGCCCGCCACCGTCGTCGCGCCGGCGGCGGTGGCATCCACGACCGCCCTCGCGACCTCGCGGGTCCCTCGATCGAAGGGCGGCATCTCGAAGACGCCCATCGGTCCGTTCCACACGACCGTCCTCGCGGCACGGATCGCGTCGCCGAACTCCTTGGAGGTCGAGGGACCGATGTCGAGTCCCATCCAGCCCTCGGGAATCGCCCCGGTCACGGGGCTCGTCGGCGTGCCCGCCTCGAGCGCCTTGCCGCAGACGTGGTCGCTCGGAAGCAGGAGCCGCTTGCCCTTCTCGCGGGCGAGCTCGATCACGCTCCTCGCCTCGCCGAGCATCGCATCCTCGACCCGGCTCGCGCCCACCGCGACGCCCTGCGCCTTGAGGAGCGTGTACGCCATCGCACCGCCGACCACGAGGACGTCGACCTTCTCGAGGAGGTTCCGGATCGCCGCGAGCTTGTCGGAGACCTTCGCGCCGCCGAGGATCGCGACGAACGGTCGCCGCGCGCCGGCGATCGCGCCCTGCAGGTACTTGAGCTCCGCCTCGAGAAGAAATCCCGCCACGGCGGGTCGCGGCTTCATCGCCATCGGCACGGCGTGCATCGAGGCGTCGGTGCGGTGGCAGGTGCCGAAGGCGTCGTTGCAGTAGGCATCGCCGAGCGCCGCGAGCTTGGCGGCGAAGCCCGCATCGCCCTTCTTCTCGCCCTTGTGGAAGCGGAGGTTCTCGAGCAGGAGCACCTCGCCGTCCTTCATCGCCTGCACCGCCCCCGCCGCCTTGGCGTCGATGCAGTCCTCGCTCGGGAAGCCGACCGGCGTTCCGAGGAGCTCCGCGAGCCGCGCCGCGACCGGGCGGAGCGTGGCATCCGCCTCGAAGCCCTGCCCTTCCGGGCGACCGAGGTGGCTCATCAAGATCGCGCGACCGCCGCGCGAGAGGACGGAGCGGATGGTGGGGATCGCCGAGCGGATGCGGCGGTCGTCGGTGATCCGTCCCTCCTCGATCGGGACGTTGAAGTCGACGCGGACGAGCACTCGGCGACCGGCGACGGGAAGGTCTCGGATGGAACGCTTCGGCATGGCAACCCTCGGACTCGGGTGGAGGTCCGGGCACGTCCCGCGACCCTCCGCGGACCTCGTTCGGCCCAAAGGGGCGATGGGCGTCCGGCCGACCGATCCCGCGGCGCGAGGCGATGATACGGAATCCTGCCCAAGCGCCATGCCCGACGCGAAGCCGCCCATCCTCCTCGTCCTCGGCGTCACCGCGAGCGGCAAGAGCGAGCTGGCGCTCTCCCTCGCGGAGGCGCTGCCGAGGGGCGGCGAGCTTCTCGCCGCGGACTCGATGCAGGTCTATCGCGGGCTCGACATCGGCACGGCGAAGCCCTCGAGCGAGGAGCGTCGGCGGGTCCCTCATCACCTCCTCGACCTCGTCGAGCCCTTCGAGGGCGCCGACGCCTTCAGCGTCGCCGACTGGCGGGCGCGAGCGGTCGAGGCGATCGACGCGTGCTGCGGGCGAGGACGCGTCCCCATCGTGGTGGGCGGCACGAACCTCTACGTGCAGGCGCTCCTCAAGGGTCTCTTCGAGGGACCCGAGCCGACCGCCGAGGTGCGGCGGGAACTCGAGGCGACCTCGACCGAGTCGCTGCGCGCGGAGCTCGAGCGGGTCGATCCCACGTCGGCGTCGAGGATCCATCGCGCGGATCGGCGGAGGATCCTGCGGGCGGTCGAGGTCTACCGGCAGACCGGCGTGCCGATGAGCCAGTGGCAGCGCGAGTGGGAGTCACAGGCGGAGTCGGACCTCGCCTCGCGCTGCGTGGTGATCGGCCTGGATCGTCCGCGCGAGGTCGCGAGCCGGCGGATCAATCGGCGGGTCGGCGCGATGATCGAGACCGGGTGGCTCGAGGAGGTCCGAGGACTCCTCGCCCGCGGCGTTTTCAACCGCCAAGCGATCGAGGCGGTCGGCTACCGCGAGCTCGCGGCGGTCGTCGCCGGACGCCGGTCCCTGCCGGAGGCGATCGAGGAGATCAAGATCCGAACCCGCCGCTACGCCCGTCAGCAGCGGACGTGGCTCAAGCGGTTCCGTGCACGCCCCGGCTCGATCTGGATCGAGGCGGGAGAGCGTCCGGGGTCGGAGATCGCCGAGGAGGTCCTCCGGGTGCTCCTGACCCGATTGGACCTCCGCAGGACCGCCTGACGAGGGATTTGTGGCGTCGAGGGCACGGTCGGTGCCGACGAGGGGCATCCTTAGCTGAGCGGACTCCCGAGTTGACTTGGCGGGGCGGACGCCGTTCCAATCCCGCCCCTTCAAGGCAGGACGGACCGGACGGATCCGGTTCGAGGGCGTCCATCCGTCCCCCTGCCCGACGCGTCCGACGAAGGAACCACGGACCTCCATGGCGACCCGCAAGAAGAGCACCACGACCCGCGCCCGCCGCGGATCGAGGTCCGACGAGCCCGCCTCGGGCGGCTCGCCCGCCGTCGCCACCGCCGGGCGGCAGCTGGTGATCGTCGAGAGCCCCGCGAAGGCGAAGACGATCAACCGCTACCTCGGTCCCGGCTTCCGCGTCGAGCCCTCGGTGGGTCACGTCCGAGACCTGCCCGAGCGCGCCCCCAAGGGCTCCAAGCAGCCAGTGCCGGGCGTCGACCTCGAGACCTTCGAGCCGACCTACGTGGTGCCGGCGGAGAAGTCGAAGACCGTCTCGTCTCTCAAGAAGGCGTGCCGCGAGGCAAGCGAGGTCTGGTTCGCCACCGACCTCGACCGCGAGGGGGAGGCGATCGCGTGGCACCTCGCGGAGGTGCTCGGCATCGATCCCCGCCGCGCGAAGCGAGTGATCTTCAACGCGATCACCAAGGAGGAGATCAAGCGGGCGTTCGACCGCCCTCACTCGATCGACCTCGACAAGGTCAACGCGCAGCAGGCTCGCCGCATCCTCGACCGCATCGTCGGCTATCAAGTCTCGCCGCTGCTCTGGCGCAAGGTCTCGAAGGGTCTCTCCGCCGGGCGGGTGCAGTCGGTCGCGGTGCGGCTCGTCGTCGAGCGGGAGCGGGAGATCCTCGCGTTCGTGCCGGATGAGACCTGGCACTTCACCGCGCGGCTCTCGGCGCCCGATCGAGCGACCTCCGTCGGTCGCGCCTTCGCGGCGTTCCTCGGCGAGGTCGATGCCCGCGGCAAGGGTCCGACCGGCAAGGCGCGGCAGTCGTGGCTCTCGGAGCACGCGGCGATCGAGGCGGAGCTCGTCGAGCTCGACGGGCGCCCGTTCTCCCTCGCCTGCACCAAGGACGCGCCGCGGGACCTCTCCGCCGAGGCGTCGCGCGTCGCGGAGGCGGTCGGTCTCCGCGGCGTGAAGGTCCTCTCGACCGAGGATGCCTCCGGGCGCGGTCCAGCCCGCTGGAGGCGGACCCTGCAGGGCGAGCTCGATCCCGCGGCACGCTACGGGGTCGAGAGCATCGAGAGCCGACCGACCTCCGGTCGCGTCTCGCCGCCGCTGATCACCTCGACGCTCCAGATGGCGGCATCGAGCGAGCTTTCCTTCGGCACCGACCGCACCATGCGGATCGCGCAGCAGCTCTACGAGGGCGTCCGGATCACCGGCGAGGGCGAGGTCGGTCTCATCACCTACATGAGGACCGACTCGACGCACCTCGCGCCCGAGGCGATCGCGGCGGCAAGGTCCTTCATCAAGGGCGAGTTCGGCGAGCGCTACCTGCCGGACGGGCCGCGGCAGTTCTCCTCGAGCAACAAGGACGCGCAGGAGGCGCACGAGGCGATCCGACCCACCGACGTCTCCCGGCGACCGGAGGACGTGCGAGGCGACCTCAGCGAGGAGCAGCATCGCCTCTACCGCCTGATCTGGAGCCGCTTCCTCGCGAGCCAGATGACTCCGCCGGAGTACCGCTCGACCACCGTCCGCCTGCGTCGGACGGACCGACCGGGCGCGGTGCTGAAGGCAACCGGACGCGTCCTCGTCTTCGACGGCTCGCTCAAGGTCGGCGTCGGCGGAGGCGGCGAGGAGCCGGAGCTCCCGGCGCTCCGCGAGGGCGACCCGCTCGCGCCCTTCTCGATCGAGCCCGCGCAGGTCTTCTCGAGCCCCCCGCCCCGCTACAGCGAGGCGTCCCTCGTCAAGAAGCTCGAGGAGGAGGGCATCGGGCGACCCTCGACCTACGCCTCGATCATCAAGACGATCGTCGCCCGCAAGTACGTCGAGCTCCTCGATCGCCGCTTCCACGCGACCGACCTCGGCATGAAGGTCACCGAGAAGCTCATCGAGGGCTTCCCCGACCTCATGGAGCTCGGCTACACGCGGCAGATGGAGGAGGCGCTCGACGCCGTCGAGGAGCAGCACCGCGACTGGAAGCAGATGCTTCGGGAGTTCTACGGACCGTTCCGCAAGGCGCTCGACGTCGCCGCGGAGCAGATGACCCACGCCCGCGCGGAGATCGAGCCGGCGCCCTACGCCTGCCCCACCTGCGGACGAAGGACCCAGTACCGCTTCGGACGCAACGGTCGCTTCCTCTCGTGCAGCGGCTATCCGGAGTGCGCGTACGCGGCGCCGGTCGACCGCGAGGGTCGTCCGCTGCTCTCGGAGAAGGTCGACGTCCGCTGCCCGGAGGACGGCTCGCAGATGGTGCTCCGCACGGGGCGCTTCGGGAAGTTCCTCGCGAGCGAGAACTACCCCGCGGTGCGCTTCGTGCTCAACCTCGACAAGAAGGGGAACCTCAAGTTCCCCGCGGTGCCGCCGATCCTCACCACGCTTCCCTGCCCCAAGTGCGGCGCGGCGCTGAACCTCCGCCCGGGCAAGCGCGGTCCGTGGCTCGGCTGCTCCAAGTTCCCCAAGTGCCGCGGTCGCGAGGGCTGGGCGAAGGTTGACGAGGCGCTCCGAACGTCCCTCGAGAAGGACCTCGACAAGCACCTCAAGGCGAACCCGCCGATCGTGATCACCCGGCTCGACGGGACGCCCATCGCCGACGGCACGCCGATCGCGGCGCTCTCGCTGCCCGGCGCGGTGCAGCAGCTCAGGACGTGGGAGCCGGACGCCCGCTCCGCGTGACGGGATAGAAGACGAGCAGCGCCGCGAGGCACGCGACCGCCATCCACATCGGCACGCTGAAGAGGCGGGTGAAGTTCATCGCCAGCTCGGGATCGCCGCTCGACTTCAGCACCGCCTGCCCCGCCGCGTCGAGCACGGGATCCTGCGCCCACGGGCCGACCACGCTCCCGGCGAACCAGCTGCCCACGATGATGCCGATCCCGACGATCACGAGGTTGAAGAGGTTCTGGGCGGTCGCCCGGACGTCGGGCGTCGTGCGCTCGTCCACCACCATGAACGCCACGAAGATGAAGCACCCGAAGCAGAGCCCGTGCAGGGCGACGCCGAGGAGGACCGGTCCGAGCTCGGGGAAGTAGGCGAAGAGCGCCATCCGCGCCGCGTAGGCGACGAGCCCGATCGCGAGCAGCGTCTTGCGGGAGAGCGTGGTCGCGAGGATCGGCATCAGGGCGAGCACGCCGATCTCGGTCATCTGCCCGATCGTCATCAGTCCGCCGCCGCCCACGCCGAGGACGTTGTTCACGGCGCCCGCGAAGGCGTCGGCGCCCGCGCTCTGGGCCGCCGCCTGGATCTTGCTCACGAAGTCGCTCGTGAAGACGAAGTAGAACTGGTGGATCATGCTCACCGGCACGGCGATCAGGAAGAGCGTCACGAGCGGCTGGAGGCGGATCTCCCGGAGCGCCTCCTTCCACGCCATCGCCTCCTTCGCCTGTCCGCGTCCCGCGGGCGGCGTGTGCGGGAGCGAGAGGCAGTAGACCGCCATCGCCATGCCGAGGATCGCGCTGAGCTCGAACGCGAACGCCCGCCCGGCGTTCTGGGCCGCGAGGAGCGCCTCCGTCGTCGCGCCCTCGGGCGAGTGCAGGCGCAGCAGCACCTGCCCCACCGCGATGCCTGCGGCGATCCATCCGACCGTGCCCCAGAGCCGGATCGGTCCGAAGTCTCGGTCGCGGTCGTGGATGTGCGCGAAGGCGAGCGAGTTCGTGAGGGCGATCGTCGGCGCGTAGACGAAGCCGTAGAGGAAGCTCAATCCGAGGAACGACTCGTACGTCTGCACCGTGCCGAGCATCCAGACGATCACGGCACCGACGAGGTGGCTCACGAACAGGAGCTTCTCGGTGGCGAAGAGGCGGTCCGCCAGCTGCCCCGCGAGGAACGGACCGAAGATCGCGCCGACCGCGCCGGCGGCGAGGCAGTTGCCCGTCTGCGCGAGGTCGAAGCCGCGATGTCCCATCAGGAACGGATAGAGGATCGGCAGCCACGCGCCCCAGATCGCGTACTGCAGGAACATCATCAGCGAGAGGCGGCTTCGCAGGAACGCGGGTCGGGCGTGGGTCATGGAAGGATCTCCTGCCGCGACCGCACGCTCCCCCGAACGCGGGTCGCGGTGCGGCGGAAGATAGCGGTCCGACGCCGCGAGGGGCACCTCTACAATCCCGCCCCATGAATCCTCGACGCCCCACCCGCCAGATCACCGTCGGCAACGCCCGCACCGGCATCGTCCGCATCGGCGGCGACGCCCCGATCGCCGTGCAGACGATGACCGCGGGCTACACCCACGACATCGACTCGACCGTCGCGGAGATCGAGCGGTATCGCGAGGCGGGCGCGGACGTCGTCCGCGTGGCGGTCCCCGAGCGGAAGGACACCGAGGCGCTCCAGGAGATCCTCGCCCAGACCCGCGTGCCGATCGTGGCGGACGTCCACTTCCACTACAAGCGGGCGCTCGAGGCGATCGAGGCGGGCGTCCACAAGATCCGCCTCAACCCCGGCAACATCTCCGACCGGGAGCAGGTGAACGCGGTCATCGACGCCTGCAAGGAGCGGGGCATCCCGATCCGGATCGGCGTCAACGAAGGCTCGATCATCGAGCGCAAGGACAAGCAGCGGCGCGCCGAGGAGCTCGGCATGTACTTCGAGGGGCACCGCTCGGGGCACCTGCTCGCCCTGATGATCGCGAAGCTCGAGGAGTACCTCGACATCTTCGACGCCCGAGGCTTCCACGACGTGGCGATCAGCGCGAAGAGCATGGACGCCTCGCTCGTCATCGACGCCTACACCGAGATCTCGAGGCGCTTCGACTACCCGCTCCACCTCGGCGTCACCCACGCGGGTCCGCGGTCGACCGGGGCGATCCGCTCGGTGGTCGCCCTCGGCACGCTCATCGCGAACGGGATCGGCGACACCATCCGCATCAGCTATGCGAGCGACCACATCGACGAGGTCAAGGACGGGCTCGAGATGCTCTACTCGCTCGGCAAGCGGACCCGCAAGGGCGCCGAGCTCATCGCCTGCCCGACCTGCGGTCGCATCCAGGTCGACCTCTTCTCGCTCGTCCAGGACGTCGAGAAGCTCCTCGCGAAGGAGATCGAGCTCCCGATCAAGGTCGCGGTGATGGGCTGCGTCGTGAATGGTCCGGGAGAGGCGGAGGGCGCCGACGTCGCGGTCTTCGCGGGCGACCGCCGCGGCATCATCTACGTGCAGGGCGAGAAGGTCGCGAACGTGGCGGAGACGGAGATCCTCCCGCGGCTCCTCGCGGAGTGCCGGCAGTTCCAGGATCGGGTCCGCCGCGGCGAGGCGAGGCTCGGCGAGAAGAAGGTCGACATCGTGCCGCCGGACCCGATCGGCGAGCTCGGCTCGGGGATCGACAAGATCAAGGCGGGGCTCGTCGAGAAGGTCACGGTCGGTCACTCCGGCTGACCGATGCCCGCCCGCGGTCGCGTGATCGCTCCGGGACCGCCCACGCTCGACGAACGCCGGACCCGTCGGCGCCTCGACCCCGTATAGTCGCCGCGTCTGCCCCGCATCCAGGAACCGCCTCATGCGACCACGCGCCCACCGCGGCTTCACGATCGTCGAGGTCCTCGTCGTGCTCGGCGTGATCGTCCTTCTCGTCGGTCTGCTCGCGGTCGGTCTGCAGACGGCGGCGAGGAGCGCGAACAAGACCAAGGAGCTCAACACGGCGAGGCAGCTCGGGATGGCGTGGCAGCAGTACTCGAGCACCTACGAGGACCAGCTCCTCCCGGGCTGGATCGAGCCGGCGGTGCAGACGGCGTGGAAGGTGAAGTACAAGGATGCGGCGGGCACGACGCTTCCCGCCGAGGCGTGCCGCACCTATCCGTGGCGGCTTCTTCCCTTCCTCTCGTTCGACTTCCCGACGCTCTACGACTACCTCGAGCAGGAGGAGCCGAACTGGAACGCGGCGGTCTCGACGGTCGCCGACAACCCGTCCTTCGGGCTCAACGCCTACTACGTCGGCGGTTGGTGGGAGCCCCTGCAGGGCGATCCGGGACTGCCCGTGACGGGGCGCCCGGTCTTCGCGAACGCCGCATTCAACGACCGCGATGGACGCGAGCTGCGCGGACGCCTCGTGACGCGATCGCTCTCCTCGATCCGTCGGCCAAGCGAGCTCGTCGTGTTCGCGTCCTCGGGGTATCGGGAGCCCGGCTTCTACAAGGAGCGGGCGACCCCGTACGAGCCGGGCGCCGCGTGGGCCGTGCCGCCCCGCCTCGGAAGCGAGCAGGTCTGGGAGCTCTCCTACGGCGACGAGTTCCAGGAGCTCACCACCGGCTCCGGCATGCTGCTCTCCTCCGCGGTCGCGGGCATCAGGGTCTTCGAGGCGCAGGCGGTGCCGATAGCGCGCCACAACGTCTCGATCGCCACCGTCCGCGCCGACGTCAGCACCGACGCGAGCGGTCTGAACCAGCTGATGGAGCTGACCCGCTGGATCGACGTCGCAGGCGAGGGCGCCGGGAGCGCCGTCCAGTTCGTTCACACCGACGAGTGAACCGGCTTCGCCGCCCGCCCCGGCGAGGCGACTGCCGGGACCGCTGAACGCCCCTGCGCCGCCGCGGCGGCGAGCGCCTCGAGGCGTCCGAGCGCCCGATCGGACTGTGCCCGGAACGCCATGAACGGGAAGAGCGCCAGCAGCGCGACGACCAGCCCTGCGGCGGTCGTGATCAGCGCCTCCGCGATGCCGGCGGAGACCTCCTTCGGATCGGTGATGACGTTCTCGCCGCCGAGGAGCTCGAAGCTGTGGATGATGCCGAGCACCGTGCCGAGGATCCCAAGCATGGGGGCGGCGGTGATCACCGTCGACAGCGTCACCATGAATCGGTCGATCGCCGGACGACGCGCCTCCACCGCCTCGACGGCGATGGCGTCGGTCGCGCCCCGCTCGGCGACCGTGGCGGCGAAGGCGCCGTAGATCGAGGGTCGCAGCCGCGCGATCTCCATGACCCGCTCGACGCTGCCATCCCGCAGCGCCGCCGCGAGCGCCGCGACCTGCCGCCGACCCGCCGAGCCATTCGCCCTCCACCAGAAGAGCGACCGCTCGAGCACGAGGGCGAGGGAGACCACGCTGAGACCAAGCAGCGGCCACATCACCGGACCGCCGCGGGTCATGAGGTTCAGGAAGCCTTCGAGGACGCCGCTCACGCGGGCGATCATACGAGTTCGGGGCGATCGTTTCGCTATCCTCCGCGGCCTGCGAGCGATCCGAGCACTCCCATGCGACCCTCCGCCCCCCTCCCGCCCGTGACGCGCTTCTCCGCCGAGACGAACGAGCTCCTCGCGAAGGTGGAGCAGGCGCTCGCCGACCGGCTCGATCGGCAGGTCGATGCACCGCCTCGGCTCCTCGACGCCTGCCGCTACGCGGTGCTTGGAGGCGGCAAGCGGCTGCGTCCCCTGCTCTGCCTCCGAAGCGCCGAGGCGGTCGGCGGTCGGATCGAGGATGCGTTGCCCGCGGCGGCGGCGGTCGAGTTCGTGCACGCCTTCAGCCTCGTCCATGACGACCTGCCGGCGCTCGACGACGACGACCTCCGCCGAGGTCGCCCCACGCTGCACCGCGCCTTCGACGAGGCGATGGCGGTCCTTGCGGGCGACTTCCTCTCGATGCTCGCGGTCGAGACGGTGGGCGAGCTGCGGCAGGAGCCGGAGCGGGCGACCCGCGAGCTCGTGCGGGCGACGAACTCGATGATCTTCGGGCAGGTCTACGACACCCTCGGCGGCACCGATCCCTCGCTCCCTCCCGCCGACCAGCTGCGGGCGATCCACGACCGCAAGACCGGCGCGATGATCGCCGTCTCCTGCCGGCTCGGCGGACTGAGCGCCGCGGCGGATCCGGAGGCGATGCGCTCGCTCGACCGCTACGGCGCGGTGATCGGGCAGATGTTCCAGGCGGTCGACGACCTCCTCGATGAGACCCAGACCACCGAGCACCTCGGCAAGGCGGCGGGCAAGGACCGCGAGGCGGGCAAGCTCACCTATCCGCGGGTGCATGGGATCGACGGCACGCGGCGCATCGTCGCGGGGATGCTCGAGGAGTCCCTCGACGCGCTCCGTCCCTTCGGCATCGCGGCGGAACCGCTGCGGGCGCTCGCCGATGACCTCGCCCGCCGGACGCGTTGAGCCCGATTCCCGGTCCCGCCCCCGAGCCGTCCTCCGGCAATCCTCTCGTTCACCGCTACAATCCGCCTCGCTCTGGTCGGGACGAGCGAACTTCCTCCCGGCTCCCGGCGTGGATCGTTCCCGCCGACCGCTTCCCCCTCGACGTCGAATCCGATGCAGCTGAAGCTCCTCCCGCGAATCGGCGGTCCCGCCGACCTCAAGACGCTTTCCATCCCGCAGCTCGAGGAGCTCGCCAAGGAGATCCGCCACG
This sequence comes from Phycisphaerae bacterium, assembly GCA_016873275.1. Classification (GTDB taxonomy): domain Bacteria; phylum Planctomycetota; class Phycisphaerae; order Phycisphaerales; family SM1A02; genus VGXO01. The sequence goes on along the minus strand of VGXO01000012.1, from coordinate 28,406 downwards.
CGATCTGCGACCAGATCTCGCGGAGCGGCGGGCACCTCGCGCCGAACCTCGGCGTGGTCGAGCTGACGATCGCCCTCCACTACGTCTTCGACTTCCCGACCGACCGCCTGCTCTTCGACGTCGGTCACCAGTGCTATCCGCACAAGCTCCTGACCGGACGGCTGCCGCTGCTGTCGAAGCTTCGGCAGCGCGGCGGCATGGCGGGGTTTCCCGACCCGCGGGAGTCCAACCATGATCTCTTCATGGTCGGTCATGCCGGTACCGCGATCTCGACCGCGGTGGGGATGGCGCGGGGCGACCTCCTGAACGGCGACGGCTGCTCCCCCGAGCGACCGAACGGGCGACGCGTGGTCACCATGATCGGCGACGCGAGCATCGTGAACGGCGTCGCGATGGAGGGACTCAACAACGCGGGCACGCTGCGGCGCCAGTTCCTCGTCGTCCTCAACGACAACGGGATGTCGATCGCCCGGCCGCAGGGCGCCGTGGCGTCCTACTTCGATCGGGTGCGGCTCAGCTACTCCTACTCCGAGTTCAAGAAGGCCGCCAAGGACCTCGCCAAGCGGATTCCCGGCGGGCACCTCATCTCCGACGCCTACCACCGCATGGGCGAGATGAGCAAGGCGATGATCAGCGAGGACGCCTGGTTCGAGAAGTTCGGGCTCGTCACGGTCGGACCGATCGACGGTCACGACCTGCCGACCTTGATCGACTTCCTCAACGAGGCGCGGCACTTCGACCGCCCGATGCTCCTCCACGTCAAGACGGTGAAGGGCAAGGGCTACGCGTTCGCCGAGGGCGACTCCTGCACCTTCCACTCCCCGAGTCCCTTCGACGTGGTCGCGGGCGACGGAGCCGACGACGCCAAGCTCGTCTCGGAGGGCTGCCGGGTCGAGCTCAAGAAGGGCGGACGATCGTTCACCTCCGCCGTCGGCGACGCGATGACGGACCTCATGAGCCGCGACCCCAAGGTCGTCGCATGCACCGCGGCGATGCCTGATGGCACCGGCATCTCGAAGGTCCTCGCCAAGTTCCCCGACCGCGCGTGGGACACCGGCATCTGCGAGTCGCACGCCACCGACATGATGGCGGGGCTCGCGAAGACCGGCTGGAAGCCCTTCTTCGCGGTCTACTCGACGTTCCTGCAGCGGGCGTTCGATCAGTGCTTCCAGGAGGCGTCGCTGCAGGGACTGCCCCTGCGCCTCCTGCTCGATCGCGCCGGTCTCGTCGGCGGCGACGGCGCGGTGCACCACGGCTTCTGCGACGTCTCGATCCTCCGCGTGCTGCCGGGCGCCTGCCTGATGGCGGCGATGGACGAGCCGAGCCTCAGGGCGGCGATCGAGTTCATGGCGCGGCACGAGGACGGTCTCTCCGCCCTCCGCTATCCGCGGGACAAGGTGAGCGACCTGTTCGCCAAGGACGCCTGCCCGCCCTTCGAGCTCGGCAAGTCGCGTGCGCTCATCCGCCACGACAAGCCGGACCTCGCGGTCCTCGGCTTCGGCGTGATGGCGATCGAGGCGGCACAGGCGGCGAAGATGCTCGCCGGCGAGTACCGCATCGAGGTGCACGACGCCCGGTTCGCGAAGCCGGTCGACGCGGCGCTCCTGCGGTCGCTCCTCCTCCGCGGGATCCCCGTGCTGACGATCGAGGATCACTCGGTGATCGGCGGCTTCGGGGCGGCGGTGCTCGAGTGCTGCGCCGAGGAGGGGCTTGATGCCCGCCTCGTCACCCGCCTGGGTCTTCCCGACTCGTGGATCCACCAGGGCGAGCGGAACGAGCAGCTCGCCGAGGCCGGACTCGACGCGACCTCGATCGCCCGCGTGATCCGCGAGCGGCTCGATCGCTCGCCGGTCGTGGAGCCAGCGCCGCGCGCCGAGGCGGTTCGGCGCTGAGCAAGCGGTCCTCGCCTCGCGGGCGGGTGCAGCCGACCGACCCGAGACCGTCGCCCTTCGCCGGCTCGCTGAACGCGACGCCGACCGAACCGCTCCCCGGCAGGTGGTCTCGCGACCGGATCTCGTCGTGCAGGTCCCAGTAGTGAAGGACCTAGTAGTGAAGGACCTAGTAGTGAAGGTCCTTGACCAGCCCCTTGTTCGCCCGATCGATCGGGGCGACGAGGGTCGCGATCGCCTCGAAGACGCGAGAGGCGATCCGCTCCGCCATCGGGAGGTTCGCCGCGGTCTCCGCGTCGCCCCCGCCGGTGCGGCGGATCGATCCGAGGTCGAGCTCGCCGCGGAAGAGGAAGCCGTAGGTCCGAAGCCCGGCGACGAACGCCGCGACGGACTGGTCGTCGAAGTTCGCGAGCACCTTCGCGGACTTCGGAAGCGCGGCGATGGCTCGGGAACCCGCCACGAACTGCATGCTCGTCCACGCGATGCCCGCGAGGACGGCGTCGTCGCGTCCGACCGTGGAGAGCCTCACCGACCGCCAGCCCTTCGACTCCGCCGCCGCCGACTGCCCGCCGATCGCCGACGCGATCGCCGCGGCGCCGTCGCCGAGACCAATCAGCGGAAGCGACGCCGCGTGGGCATCGGCGAGCATCCTCGCGACCGACTCCGGGAGATCCTTGGCGATCCGCCCGAGGACCGCGACCGCCCCGACGTCGTCGAGGTCGGAAGGCGGCGCCTGCCCCTGGTCGAGCCGGACCGTCCGGAGCCGATGCCCGTGGTCGCGGAGCACGCGGGCAAGGTGACCGCCGCCAAGGTCGTCGCATTGCAGGATGAGCGTCGCCATGAGGGCGTGAGCGTACGGGGCAGGTCGTGGATTCTCAACCCGGGTCGACCGCACGCTCGAGCAGGAAGGTCGCATCCGCGCCGCCGAGCTCGTGATGGCGGAGCGCGACCCGCGGGGTCAAGCGGAGCGCGAGGCGAAGCAGCGACGCCGGATCGAACCTCGTCGCGGGACCATCCGCCTGCACGTCGCCTCGGCTCGACAGGACGTTGAACGCGACCCCCCTCCGACTCGCCTCGAACGCCCGCCGCAGCACCCGCCGCGCAAGCCTCGGCGGAAGCGAGTTCAGGCTCCCCGAGCAGATCGTCCAGTCGGGGACGAGCGAGGCGAGCAGATCGCGGTCGGCGACGAAGTCACCATCCACGAACCGCCAGCCGTGCGGCGCGCGGCGTGACGCCTCCTCACGCGTCTCGTCGATCGCCTCGATCCCGATCCCCTCGCCGACCTCGACGCCAGCCGCCGCGAGGAACGCGGCGAAGTCTCCGTGCCCGCTCCCAAGATCGACGATCCGTGCTCCGCGCAATCGTTCAGGTCCAAGCACCTCGAGCAGGACCTCGAAGCGTCGCTCCTGCGCCCGGCGGCTCGACCAGAGGAGCGACTCGAAGCCCCGACCATGCTCGGCGACCGCGCGGGCGTACGGGCGCAGGTAACGAGGCATCGAGCGGTCCACGATCGGCACGCTACCTCCGTCCCGCCTCCGCGACGAGCGGAGTCCCTCCGCCACCCTCGGCGATTCCTCCGACGCTCCGGACCTCGCGATCGCTCGCGCTAGCATGCGAGCGTGCCCGCCGACGCGATCCCTTCCATCCCTCGCCTCGCCCCTCCGGCGATCGACCAGCCGTTCCGACGGCGCCTGGCAGCGCTCGTCGTGGGAGTGCTTCTCGGAGCGGCGAGCGGGTCTGCCCGGGCGGAGGACGGACCGATCCCGACGCGGCCCGAGGACCTCACGCCCGCGCACCTCGACCGCGCCGTCGAGGTCCTCGTCGAGGGGCTGATCGAGGCGAAGGATCCCAGGCGGCACTGGGAGCCCGCGAGGCGCCCGGCGGACGAGAGCCAGCAGGCGCAGGGCTGGACGGCGATCGTCCTGCTTGCGCTCCTCGAGGCAGGCGTGAGCCCGCAGGACGAGCGCATCGCCGACGCGGTCGAGTCGCTCGCCAAGGCATCGCCCGACGGGACCTACGCGATCGCGACGCGGGCGATGGTGTGGTCGGCGCTTCCCGACCGCTACCACCCGCTCCTCGAGCGCGATGCCCGCTGGCTCCTCGAGGCGTTCAGCCCCGCGAGCGGCGGATGGGACTACCGCAAGCAGCCGGAGAGCCGGCGGCGGGACAACTCGATCACCCAGTTCGGATCGATCGCCCTCTGGCTCGCGGCGGCGAGGGGCATCGAGGTCCCCGACCGCCTGTGGCAGCTGCTCGAGCAGCGGATGCTCTCCATGCAGCTCGCCGACGGCGGCTGGACCTACGAGGACCGCGGGGCGCCGCGCGGCTCGATGACCGCCGCGGGCGTGGCGACCCTGCTCATGCTCGACCGCGCCGGGAGCGAACGGCGACCCCGCCGCGACGATCCGGTGGTGACCGCCCTCGAGAAGGGACTCGCCTGGCTCGACCGCCACTTCGACCCCGCGCGGAATCCCGGGCATCCGGACCACGAGGTCTACTGGCTCTACAGCCTCGAGCGGGCGGCGCTCGCGGGCGGGCTCTCGCGGCTCGGCGGTCGAGACTGGTTCCGCGAGGCGGCGATCGTCCTCCTCGACCGCCTCGTCGAGCGCGGGAAGGAGGGCGACTGGCGGATGCGGCGACGCACCGACCGCGACGCGGAGATCCGCCTGCACGAGCACGCCCTCGGGCTCCTCTGCCTGATCCGCGGCCGCGTGCCGGTGGCGGTCGGGCTGCTCGCCGACCAGGCGGATGGACCCCTCGCGGGCGGTCGCGAGATGCGCCGCCTCGTCGCGTGGATGGGCGAGACGTCGGAGCGGGAGCTCAACTGGCTCCGCGTTCCCGCCGACTCGCCGCTGGAGGCGTGGCTCGAGCCGGCGCTCCTCTGGTGGGCGCCGGAGTCGCTCGGTGGCGCGTGGTCGGGCGAGGAGTTCCGGCTTCGCCTAAGGGCGTTCCTCGACCGCGGCGGGCTTCTCGTCGCGGACTTCGGCTCGCTCTCGCCGCCCGAGCGGGAGTCGATCCGCGAGGTGCTCGCGGCGTGCTGGCGGGGCGCCGCGTGGCGCGAGGTCGGCACCGAGCATCCGGCGCGATCGGCGCTCTTTCGCCTCGAGCCACGGACGCCGCGGCTCGAGGTGCTCGACGGCGGCTCGCGGGACCTCGTCATCGCCTGCTTCGACGGCTCGCTTGCCCGGGGACTTCGCGCGGAAGATCGCGCGGGACTCGATGCCCGGCGGCTCCTCCTCAACCTGTGGGTGCTCGCGGTCGAGACCGACTCGCCCTGGCCGCGCCTTCGGTCGTGGTCGGTTCCGTCCGCGGGCTCGGCGGCGGCGCCCATCGAGATCCTCGACCTCCGCGTCGGCGCGGACGAGCCGCCCGAGCCTCGCGTCCTCTCGATCGCGGCGGGACGCCTCGCATCGCGGCTTGATCGAGCCGTCGAGGTCAACGAGGCGCCGATCGAGTCCCTCGCCGAGCGGTCGAGTCCCGGCCTCGCGGTGGCCCGCGGAGGCGCTTCGCCAGTCTGGACCGAGCCGCAGTGGCAGGCGATCCTCGGGTTCCTCCGCCGCGGCGGCACGCTCCTCGTCGAGTCTCCCGGCGGTCGCGGCGACTTCGCGGCGGCGGTCGAGCGGGAGCTTGCGTCGCGGCTCGGTCGATCCGCGTTCCCGCTCGTCGCGGAGTCATCCGACGCCGTCGCGCCGACCGTCGATCGCCCCGTTGATCTCCGGATCGATCTGGTGGTCCCGCGACAGGTCACCTATCGCCCAAGCACGGCTCGCCGCACCGGTGCCGCGACCTCGGCATGCCGCCTGCGCGGGCTGCGCGTCGCGACCGAGTCCGGCGAGGAACGCCTCGCGGTGATCGTCAGCACGCTCGACCTGAGCCAGTCGCTCCTCGATCGCCCCCGCGAGGGCATCGACGGCTACGCGAGCGAGACCTCGCTCGACCTGATGACTCGGATCCTCCGCCACGCCCAGCCGACGGGCGTTCCCGCGTCCGAGCCGTGAGCGACGACCTTCCTCGAGGGCTCTGGACGCGGCTGCTCCGCCCGGTGCAGGCGGCGCTCGCCCGCGGTCGCCAAGATCCGCGCCCGACGACGAGCTCGCCCCGCGAGGAAGCCGCCCGCGACGCCGCGCTCGGCGAGCGACTCGCCGCGCGTTGGCTCCGTCGGCATGGGCATCGGATCCTCGCCCGCAACCTCCGCGTCGGTCCCGACGAGGCGGACCTCGTCGTCGCGGTGCCGGACGCGGAGGGGATGGTGCTCGCGATCGTCGAGGTCAAGACCTCGCGCACCGGGGACGCGCGACCGCTCCTCCGCATCGATGCCGGCAAGCAGCGGCGCCTCGTGCGGCTTGCCCGCCGGCTGCTCGCGATGGAGGCGTTCGCCGACGCCCTCATCCGGTTCGACGCGCTCGGCGTCGACCTCTCGGTCGATCCGCCGCGGATCGAGCATCAGCCGGCCTGCTTCGACGCGGCGTGGCCGACCGATCGGCGCGATCGCCGCGGCAGATGAGGTCGCGACGCGCGCGGAGCCCGCCGTGCGGGGTCAGTCCGCGCTGCGGCTCGAGATCCGGACCCGCACGAGCTCGCCGGCGAGGTTCTCGAGGTACTGCGTGACGGCGTCGTCGGAGAAGCAGGTGATGAAGCCATCCGCCGGCGGCACCGCGAGCCCGAGCGGATCAGGCATCGCCCACTGCGGGAAGCCGTTGATCTCGCAGCTCAGCGTGTTGGTCGTCGAGTTCCGCGAGAGCGTCACCTGCACCGTCACGCCGAACGGCACCGTGCCCGGGCTCGTCGGGCTGAAGGGCGGCAGGAAGTGGAAGAGGTTGCCGTTCGCGTCGCGGTAGAAGCCGCGGTCCTCGGTGCGGTCGGAGAAGTCGAGGATCTTGCCGAGGATCCCCGCCTGCGTGACCGGCTCGAACCAGAGGTCGATCTGGAAGTCGGAGAGGTCGAGCCCCGCGACCGGGATGCGAAGACCGGCGCCGTCCGCGAAGAGATAGCGGCCGTCCACGATCTTGCCGCCGAGCGACTCCGCATCCACGCCGCTGCCGACCTGATCGTCATAGGTCCCGGAGGAGAACTGGTAGTCGCGGACGACCTGGGCGGGCGTCTCGAAGAGGCAATCGGGAATCCCCGAGTCGGCGGGGTTCGCCGGGGGAAGGCACTGCCCCCAGGCGCCGAGGACGATGCTGAGATCGGTGCCATCGACGACGCCGCTGTGGTCGGCGTCCCAGAAGCCCATGCCGCCCCACTCCCCGAGAAGTCCCGAGAGGTCGTGGGCGTCCACGACGCCGTCGAGGTTGCCGTCCGCGGGACAGGGCGGCTGGGAGCTCAGCAGCTGGAAGAGCTCCGCCCGCAGTTCGAGATACGCCTCGAATGCCGCGGGCGGCATCTCCTCCGTGAGCGGGTCCCACGAGAGCGTGCCTTGGCTCGACTCGATGCCGGGCTGGTCCGGCGCCACGGGCGTGGGCAGCCAATAGAACTCGACCTCGCAGTCGTTCGGGATGAGGCAGGCCGGCAGCTGGTTCAGGACGAGCTTCCATGGACCGCGACGGACGCCGTACTGGGCGATGTTCGGCGGGACGATCGCGGTGCTGCCCTTGGGGCACTGGTCGGCCATGTCCGGCGGCAGGAAGCAGTAGTTGGTGCCCCCGCACTCGACGATCGCCTGCGACGGATCGGTCGAGTAGAGGTCGCAATAGTTCGTGATCGGATACGGCGGCACCGGCGAGCCGCCGCCCCAGCAGCCGCCGTTGTCGGCGCAGAGCTGCGGGCTCGTGATCAGGTTGTCGATCACCGACGCGCCGTTGATGCACGGACCGACCTGACCAGGGACGAACGTCCCGCCCTCGTAGATCGCGAAGTTGTACTGGCGGATCTCCTCCTGATCGGGATCGACGAGGTAGGGAAGCATCGGCAGCGCATCGACGACCCGGTCCGGCGGCATCTGCGCCCTCCAATCGACGCCGCAGACCTCGTTGAGGAGCGAGAAGAGATCGACGATCGAGACCGTCGCGTCGACTGCCCGCCCGGGTCCGACGACCATCGGTCCCGCGATGATGCAGGGCGATCGCACGCCGGTCTCGTAGACGGTCTGCTTCGCCTGCGTCGGACTGAAGGGCGGGAGGACCGTCGAGCCGAGCGACCCGTTGTCGTTGACGACCACGATCACGGTGTTGGTCAGCTGCGGATCCCGCAGGACGACCTTGCCCTTGACGACGGTCGCGAGATCGAGATCCACCAGCATCCCGCCGATCGAGCGGTCGACCGACTCGCTCATGAGCTTGAAGACCTGCCGGTAGCCGAGCCCGGTCAGGGCACAGGACACGTCGGTGTTGGCGGCGCCGGTCAGCGAGGGCGGCGGAGTCTGGATCGGAGTGTGCGACGCGCTGTGCGTGATGAACGCCATCCACGGCGCGCCTTCGGCACGCGCCTGCTCGATCCACTCGACGCCGCGCGAGCTGATGAAGCTCGTGAGGTACTCGCGCCATGGATCCTCGAGCTCGATCGCCGCCGCCCCGAGCGTGATCACGCGGTCCCAGGCGTAGTAGGCGTTGCCGAGGGTGAAGTTGATCGCGCCGCAGTTCCCGTCGGCGCAGGTCTGGGCGAGGGTCCCGTCCGCGGCGAGGAGCGGCGTCGCGCCGATCGCCATCGCCTCGAAGGGATTGACCCCCTCGATGCAGGTGCCGTCGGGAAAGCACGCGGCGCCGGTGGTCGCCACGCCGCCGGGCGCGCCGCAGTCGTAGGACATGCCCTTCGGTGCCTGCCCACCGACGGTCATGTCGATCCCCGGAGGCAGGTCCCAGTAGCCGTCGTAGAGGTCGAGCCCCAGCGACGTGTGCGGCGCCTCGAAGGCGTAGCCCTCCGGGCTGTTGTCGGGACCGCCGCCGAGGTGGTACTTCCCGAGCATCCCGGTGCGGTAGCCGACCTGCCGCACGAGCTTGGGGACGGTGATCTCCGACGGATTCAGCTGGTTGCTCGGCAGCATCGGATCGACGATCGCCGTCACGACGCCGGTGCGGAAGCCGTGGCGACCGGTGAGCATCGCCGCGCGGGAGGGCGAGCACTCCGGCGTCGCCCAGAAGTTGCGGAAGCTGACGCCCTTCGCGGCGATCTCCGCGAGCACCGGCATGTCCGGGGTGAAGATCGAGTCGTTCCAGCCGAAGGGCTCGAAGCCGAAGTTGTCGATGCCGAGGTCGTCGAGGACGATCACGAGCACGTTCGGGCGAGGATCTCCCGCCGCCTTGTCCGGGGAGGCATCGATCGCGGTCGTGACGAGGAGCGAGGCGGCGGCAAGTCCGCAGGCGGCGGCGCGTGAGGTCATGGATCGAAGGTCCTGAAGGGAAGTCGGATCGGGGGCGCCCGCTCGGAGGTCCGAGGGCTCAGGCGCGGACTGAGGATGACACGGGCGGGTCGGGGGTCAATCCCAAAGTGCGACCGGGGCGGAATTCGCGCGGGAAGTCGGAGCGGCCGATCGCCCAGCCGCGGCACCCGCTCCGCGCCGCTCCCGACGAACGTCGGCACCCGCGGGGGGCTCGTGGAGGAGGTCCTGCGTCACCGGAAGTACCGCTCGATCGCGATCGCGACGAGTCGATCCCGCATCTTCCCGATGTCCTCGCTGACCCAGCGGCGCCGCAGAGACTGCAGGTAGCGCTGCTGCTCGATCGCGTTCTGCCGCATGCGGAGCGACTCCTTGATCGCCAGCTGCACGCCCGGATCGAAGAGGTCGTACTGCTGCGGACGCTCGATCGAGAGGACGCCGAGCCAGGTGACCGAGCCGCCTCGCTCGATCGGCACGCCGCCGCGTCCCTCCTTGACGTCCTTCAGCACCTTCTTGAACTCATCGGAGAGGTCGAGCCCGTCGATCCCCTGCTCGGGCATCACGAACTCGCGCCAGAGACCTCCGTCGGCGAGCCCGAGGCTCGTCGCGACCTCGGCGAAGGGCGTGCCCGCCTCGAGCGTCGCCCGCACCTCCGCGATCTTCTCCGCGCCGTCGGCGCGCTCGGTCAGGCGGATGCGACCGATGCGGATCACCGCGGGAGGATTGAATTCCTTCGCGCGACGCTCGTACTCCTGCTCGATCTCGCGCCAGGAGATGATCACCCGCGGCTCGATCTTCCGGCGGAGCAGATCGCTCGCGAGGGCGATGTCGCGGCGCCTCGCCATGAACTCCTCGAGGCTGAGTCCCTCCTGGGCAAGGAGGCTCTCCTCCGCGGACGCGGTGCTGCCGCCGCGGCGGGCGATCTCCTGCTCGCGGAGGTCGAGGAGCCACGAGAAGAGCCCCTGCTTCTGCTCGGGGGAGAGACCCGACTCCGCCTCGGAGACGACGAGCTCGCTGTCGATGAACTCCTCGAATCGGGCGCGGACGAGATCGACGATCGCCCGGCGCGCCTCGACGCGGTCGGGCAGCGAGAGGATCCGCAGGATGCGGTCCTCGATCGGCTCGAAGAACTCCGCGGCGAAGATCGGGCGGCCGTTGATCTGACCGACGAGGCTCTCGACCGGCCACTGCCGACCCACCGGAAGCGGCGCGGTCACCACCGCCTTCATCGCCTCGACGGGGACCGCGACCTCCTGCCCGGAGAGGGTCTCGACCGGCACGGTCGCCCGCTCCTCGATGATCGCGGCGCTGCCGAACTCCTCGATCCGTCCCTCGACGGTGACGGTCGGCTCGAACGTCGCGCCCGGAACCTCGATCACGAGGTCCCTCCTCGCCTCGGGTCGAGAGAAGTCGCGGAGCGAGATGGTGGAGGCGTCCTCGACCTCGTCGCCCGTCGAGGCGCACCCGACGAGGAACGCCGTCGCGAGGAGCGCGAGCGTGCTGCCCCGCCACCGCCGGCGGCGGGGGCCCGCGTCCGATGCGCTCCTGAGTTCTCGCGATCCGCCGTGATCCACGATGCCCGCCACTATACTTCCGCCCTCTCGCGCGGGCTCCGCGCCCGGAGGCACGACCATGAGCGATCCAACCCCCAAGCTGCACGTCGACTCCGATTGGAAGGCGCAGGCGCACGCCGAGCGCGAGCGCCTCGCCGCCGCGGAGGCGAAGCTCGAGTCGGCGAAGTCCGCGAAGGGCGGCGCCGAGGCGGAGGGTCTTCCCCCCGCCGACTTCCGCGGGCTCGTCGGCATGCTCGCGTCGCAGGCGGTGATGGGTCTCGGCGCGATGCAGGATCCCAAGAGCGGTCGGGTCGTCATCGACCTCGAGGGCTCCCGCTTCGCGATCGACATCCTCGGCATGCTCGACGAGAAGACCAAGGGAAACCTCACGAGCGAGGAGTCCGAGGACCTGCGTCAGGTGCTCGGCGAGCTCCGCGCCCGCTACGTGCAGATCGCCCGCCTCGTCGCGTCGCAGATGGCGTCGGGCACTGCCTCGGTCGCGCCGGCGTCCCCCGCCTCGGCGACCACGCCGCCTGCGGGCGGACTGCACATTCCCTGATCGCCTCGCTGGACGTGGACGAGGCATCGGCGGCGAGAGGGCTCGCCTGACCATCAAGCGACCCGTCGGACTCCGCAGCGCCCGTCGGTCCGGAGAACCCGCCACGAGCAGCGCCGAGACCGTGTCGGCGACGATCGCCCCGCGGTCGATCGCATCCTGAGCCCCTCGGCGACGAAGGAGTGATTTCAGGCGCCTCGTATACTCGACCCCCTCCCATGACGACCGCCCCCACCGCCGTCCCGGCTGGCTCCTCCGAGAGCTTCCTCGACCGCCACTACTTCCTGCTGCGACGCCTTCACTCCTTGAGCGGGGTGGTGCCGATCGGCGTCTTCCTGATCCCGCACCTCACCACCAACTCCTCGATCGTCTGGGGGAGCCAACTCGGTCACAGCCCCTACGGACCCGGCTCGGGCGGCGTCTACACCTTCCAGCACGAGGTGGACTTCATCCACTCGCTGCCGGCGCTCGTCCTCATCGAGGTCGGGCTGATCTGGCTGCCGCTGCTCTACCACGCGGCGATGGGCGTGGTCTTCGCCCGCACGGGACGCACCAACGTCTCGGCGTACCGATACGGGGGCAACTGGCGATACGCCCTGCAGCGAGCGACCGGATACATCGCGCTCGTCTTCATCTTCCTCCACCTCTCGAGCCTTCGTTGGGGATGGACCTACGGCGGCTGGTTCCCGACCTTCGAGGTCGACGCGGCGGCAAGCTCGACCGCCGAGCACTTCCAGGCGGGACGCATGGGCGTCGCGATGGCGGCGCTCTACCTCGTCGGCGTGCTCTCGGTGGTCTACCACTTCGCAAACGGGCTCTGGACCGCCGCGATCACGTGGGGACTCACCGTGACGCGACCGGCGCAGGAGCGGTGGGGACGGGTCTGCGCGGCGATCGGCGTCGCCCTCGCGGCGATGGGCGTGGCGGCGATCTGGGGCTTCTCCACGCTCAACATCGAGAAGGCGAAGATCATCGAGGCGCAGATGCAGGCTGGCGTGAAGGCGTCGGAGGGTCTGATGACCGGCGACGCGGTGGTTCCGGCGGAGTGAGCGGCGCGACGCCGTCGAGCGAAGGAAGGATCGGCGACCCATGGCTGCAGGCGGACGACATCGGGTGATCGTGGTGGGCGGCGGTCTGGCGGGTCTCTCCGCGACGCTGCGGATCTCGGAGGCGGGGCTTCCGGTCGACCTCTTCTCGATCGTGCCGGTGAAGCGGAGCCACTCCGTCTGCGCCCAGGGCGGCATCAACGCCTGCAACGAGATCGCCCGGCAGCAGGGCTACAGCGAGCACGAGCACTTCGACGAGTCGATCTACGGCGGCGACTTCCTCGCCCACCAGCCGCCGGTCTACGAGATGGCGCACTGGGCGCCGCGGATCATCGACCTCCTCGACCGCATGGGCGTGCCCTTCAACCGCACCTCGGAGGGACAGCGCGACCTGCGCCTCTTCGGCGGGAGCCTCTACAAGCGCACGCACTTCGCGGGCGCCACGACCGGGCAGCAGCTGCTCTACGCCTTCGACGAGCAGGTCCGCCGCGTGGAGGTCGAGGGGAAGGTCACCAAGCACGAGTACTGGGAGTTCCTCGGACCGGTCCTCGACGACCGCCGGCGATGCATCGGGATCGTCGCGCAGGACCTCCGCACGATGCAGATCCGCGCCTTCCGCGCCGACGCCGTGGTGATGGCGACCGGCGGCTGCGGGCTCGTCTTCGGCAAGAGCACGAACTCGGTCATGTGCACCGGCGCCGCGGCGAGCCGCTGCTACCAGGCGGGCGCCTTCTACGCGAACGGCGAGTTCATCCAGGTGCACCCGACCGCGATCCCCGGCGCCGACAAGCTGCGGCTCATGAGCGAGTCCGCCCGCGGGGAGGGAGGGCGGGTGTGGGTGCCGAGGAGGAAGGGCGACGCCCGCGATCCGCGGCAGATCCCCGACGCGGAGCGGTACTACTTCCTCGAGGAGCGGTATCCGAAGTACGGCAACATCGTTCCCCGCGACATCGCGACCCGCGAGATCTTCTCGATCTGCGTGCACGACGGGCTCGGCGTCGGCGGCGGCAACATGGTCTACCTCGACCTGACCCACCTCGGTCGGGCGTACCTCGAGCGGAAGCTCGGCGGCATCATCGAGATCTACCGGAAGTTCGTGGGCGAGGATCCCGCCGAGCTCCCGATGAAGATCTTCCCGGGCGTCCACTACTCGATGGGCGGACTCTGGACGACCTACACCGCGAAGCCCGACTCGAAGGGGCTCGTGCATGGCGCCCCCAACTCGATGATGACCAACATCGAGGGGCTCTACGCCTTTGGCGAGGCGAACTACCAGTACCACGGGGCGAACCGCCTCGGCGCGAACGCCCTCCTCTCCTGCATCTTCGACGGGCTCTTCTGCGGCGCCGGCGTCGCGAACGCCGCCCGCGAGCGGACTCCGGCGGTCGAGGCGCCCGCGACCCACTTCGACGCGGCGACCAAGCGGGCGGAGGAGCGGATGAAGTCGCTCCTCGCCGCGAGCGGCACCGAGAACCCCTACGCGATCGGCAAGGAGCTCGGCGACGAGATGACCGCGGCGAGCACGGTGGTGAAGAGCGGTCCGCGCCTCGAGCAGTCGCTCGCGACGATCGCCTCGCTCCGCGAGCGGTACGCGCGGATCCGGCTCTCCGACACCGGGATGTGGACCAACCAGACGCTCGCGCATGCCCGCGCGGTCGGCGACATGCTCGTCCTCGCCGAGGCGATCGCCCGGGGCGGCCTCGAGCGGAAGGAGTCGCGCGGCAGCCACTACCGCACCGACTTCACCGAGCGGAACGACGACAAGTTCCTCGCGACGACGGTCGCCGCCTACGACCCGACGACCGGCGGGTCGCGGATCACCTTCGAGCGGGTCGAGTGCCCGCTCGTCGAGCCACGCAAGCGGACCTACGGCAAGGTCGAGGGCGGCGCGACGGCGAAGGCGGTCGCGAGCCCCCACGCCTGAGCGAAGTCGCCCTCGCCCCCCGCGTCGCGCGGCGACCCACGGGCGTTCTCGCGCCGAGACCACGGAGCACGCGGAGGACGCGGTAGACGCGGTAGACGCGGAGGACGCGGGGGGACGCCGAAGTCGCGGAGGAGCAGGTCTCCACCTCTCCCGCGAGCCGCCACGCGACGAGTGGGAGAGGTCGCGTCGCGAACGCAGTTCGCGACGCGGGTGAGGGTGGTCCGACTCGCGACGATCCTCGTGACGCGCACGAATCGAGAGGTCCCGCCTTCCACGCCGTCGTGCTTCGGACCGCGCCGCACCGGACTTGTCGCGTCGCGAGGCGAAGGGGACGTCCGATCAACGCATCGTCTCGCGGGACTCGACCTCCGGTCCCGTCGTCTCCGCAGCCCCCGCCCGCGCGAGCGGCGCGAACAGCGTCGCCACGGCGAAGCTGAGCTGCATCGCCGCCATCACGAGGAGCGCGACCATCCACGCCTTCGAGGTCCCGGCGTCGCGCGGGGTGCGGGCATCACCGTTCCGCCGCCACGCGAGCGCCGCGAGGATCGCGAGGACAAGCAGCACCGTCGGATCGAAGTAGCGCTGGAAGAGCTGCTTGTTCGCGGCGTGCGCGACGAGGAACGCGGCGAGGGTCGCCGTGGCGACGAGCGCACCGCGAAGCCGTCCGTTGCCCGCGGCGAGCGAGACCAACTGCACGAGGAGCAGCACCCCGATCGCGCTTCCCGCCGCCAGCACGACCGAGACGCCGCCCGGCGCGGGCGCCTTCTCGACGAGCGTCCAGAGCCAGCCGCCGTTGCGACCATGCTCGAGTCCCGCGTCGGAGTTGCCTGCGATCAGGAACGCTGCCCAGCCGAAGCTCGCGACCACCGCGAACCACCTCGGCACGCGACCTCGATCGCCCCGACCGACGAGGATCGGCAGCCAGAGCGGCGCCGCATATGCCGCGAGGAGCGTGAGACCGTAGGGAACCGCGGCGGGCTGCACGCTGACCGCGTGATACTCCTGGAACGACGGCGGCGTGAGCCCGCCCCAGAGCCACGCGAAGCCTCCGACGACGAGGACCGCCGGAAGGCAGGCGAGCATCGTCCACCCGAGCAGGGTCGAACCGCCTCGTCCCCCCACGATGGCGGGAGTCGAGTCGTCCGAGCCTCGACGACCCGTCCACCACCCGATGGCGCCCGCGACCGCGATCGGCGCGAGCACCCACAGATTGATCTGCCGCACCACGCACGCGGCGGCGGCGGCGAGCCCCCACCGCCCCAGCCTCGCCGGCGTCGCGGCGACGAGCGTCGCCCCCAGGATGGGACACGCGAGGAGCCACAGCGAGAGGTTGTCGGTCATCAGCCAGATCGCGTTGCCGAGGAGGTACGGGTTCAGGACGAGCGGCAGCGAGAGCAGCACGCCCTGCCACGCCGAGCCGCGCCAGGACCCGAGGCGCCAGGCGACCGTGGCGGCGAGCCCGATCGCCATGATCGAGCCGACAAGCTGCAGCGTGGTCTCTCCCGTCCCCACGACCTGCGCGGTCGCCGCGAGCACCAGATGAAAGCCGGGTCCGGTCGCGGAGGGGTAGTCGGCGAGGTCGCACGCGGGGAACTGCGCCGCGAACTCCCGCACCAGCGGAAGGTGGAATCGATCGTGGTCGTAGGACTTCTGGGGGAACTGATCGAGTCCACCCAGGATCCACGGAAAGGTCGCGAGCGCGACGACCGCCGCGACCAACGCCGCGGCGCGGAGTCCGGCGGCGTGCCCGGCGCCGACGAGGCTCGCGGCTGGCTTGGGAGGGATCGGGGTGATCGGCGGTCTCCGTGGCGTCTGGTCGGATGACCTATGGCGTATCGGGCGGATCGAGCGTCTGGGAACCGCCGAGGATCGCCCTCCCGTGCGTCGGCGCCGGAGTGCCGACTGGTCGAGGCGCCCGGCGAAGCATCCATCGGTTCGCGACCGCGAACGGAAGGAGAACCGCTCGACGCCGCCGCTACGATCCCACCCTCGACCCCGCCCCCCCGCCCCCCCGCCAAAGGAACCCCGATGGTCGCCCCCAAGAGTCCCGCCGCCGGTCGCCGCACCCTTCGCCTCGCGATCCGCCGGCAGGAGTCGCCCGGCGTTAAGTCGCGCTGGGAGCGATTCGAGGTCGAGGTCGAGCCGGGGTCGAACCTCATCAGCGTGCTGCAGGGGATCGCCGGACGCCCCACCACCGCCGCCGGCGAGAAGACCACGCCCGTCGCCTTCGACTGCGGTTGCCTCGAGGAGGTCTGCGGCTCCTGCACGATGGTGGTCAACGGCAAGGTGCGGCAGGCGTGTTCCTGCCTCGTCGACCAGTTCGTGGAGGGCGACGAGATCACCGTCGAGCCGATGACGAAGTTCCCCGTGGTCCGCGACCTCTGCGTCGACCGAAGCCGTCTCTTCGACGGGCTCAAGCGGGTCAAGGCGTGGGTGCCGCTCGACGGCACCTATCACCTCGGCGGCGGTCCGAAGGAGTCGCCCCAGGATCAGGAGACCCGCTACGCGCTCGCGACCTGCATGAGCTGCGGCTGCTGCCTCGAGGCATGCCCGCAGTACAAGGTCGAGCCCGACGCCACCACGTGGGCGAAGGAGTTCGTCGGCGCGGCGGTGATCAGCCAGGCGCGGCTCTTCAACATGCACGGCACCGGACAGGTCCTGAAGGGCGAGCGCCTCGAGGTCCTGAGCGGCCGCGGCGGCGTCAACGACTGCGGCAACGCCCAGAACTGCGTGCAGGTCTGCCCGAAGGAGATCCCGCTGACCGAGTCGATCGCGGCGGTCGGTCGGCAGGCGACGGTGCAGGCGGTGAAGCGGTTCTTCAGCGGGCGCTGAACGGTTCGTCGATAGGCTGGAACCGTGGGGGTCGCCGCACCTGCGGCGGCGTCCACGTGGAGCGCCAGCCATGCGACCGATCGAGACCGTCCTCTTCCTCATCTCCTCGCCCTTGCTCGCCCAGTCGCCGAGCCCGACGCCGCCGCCCGGTCGCGGCGTGATCGAGCAGGCGACGATGACCACCCTGCCGCGCGGCGGCGAGGACGTGCCGGCGAGCGCGTTCGTCGGCACCTGGTCCCTGAGCGACGAGCAGAACGACGTCTTCGACGTGGTGCTTGACGCCGACGGCAGCGCCCGGAGCAACTGGGCGAAGGGCACGCACGGCGCGGAGGGCGAGGGCGGTCGCTGGTCGCTCTACGGGCATGGCATCCGGATCGACTACGACGACGGCTGGATCGACATGATCCGCTTCGGTCCGGTCGGCTTCGAGCAGGTGAGCTACTCCCCCGAGACGCCGCTCGCGGGTCCTTGGTCGAACCACGGCAAGGCGGTGCGCCTCGAGGTCCCGCTCGCCGAGTGGGTCGGCGTCTACGGGCTGACCAACGTGACCGACGGGAAGCCGTTCGCGATCGCGCTTCAGTCCGACGGGCAGTCGTTCAAGACGATCAACGAGGACAAGCGGGGTCTCTGGTCGATCCGCGGCGAGGTCGCCGAGATCCGCTGGGCCGATGGCTGGCACGACGAGATCCGACGCAGCGCCGACGGCTCCCTCGAGCAGCGTTCGTGGAAGCCGGGGCAGCCGCGGAGCGAGCCGCCGATCGTCACGCCGGGCGCGACGCGGCTCCGCCGCGAGGCGCTGCCCGGGACCGACGCGATGACCAATCGGTCGCGTGCCTCGCTCCAGGTCGATCCCTCCACCTTCGCGGGCACCTGGAACCTCTCCGACGAGCACAACCACGGCTTCAACGTGGTGCTCTTCCCCGGCGGCGCGGCGAGGAGCACGTGGTCGGAGGGACCTCATGGCTCGCGAGGCGAGGGCGGTCGATGGCGTCCCTACGGCAACGGCGTGCGGATCGACTACGACTCCGGCTGGATCGACCTCCTCCGCTTCGGCGCGCGGGGATTCGACGAGCTTGCCTTCTCGCCGACCACGCCGATCGCGGGTCCCGCGTCGAGCCTCAGCCTCGCGGCGCGCACGAGCAAGGAGCTCGAGCCCTTCGTGGGCGTCTTCGAGCTGCGCGCCGAGGCGACCGGGAAGCCCTTCTGCATCGCGCTTCAGTCCGACGGGCTCGCGTTCAAGAACATCCCGGGGGAGCCGCCCAAGGGAACCTGGACGATCGAGGATGGCGTCGCGGTCGTCTCGTGGTCGAACGGCTGGGTCGACGAGATCCATCTGGAGCCCGATGGTCGCGTGAGCCAGCGAACCTGGCATCCCGGTCTCCCGCGGGCGACGAATCCTCCCTCGGCGACCGCCGGCGGACGCCGACTCAGGGACGGGATCCCTGGACCGCTGCGGCCTGCCGCACCGACTCCGCCTCCGGGATGAGCGCCTCGAGCTCCTCGGCGCGGCGGTCGGGATCGGGATGGGTCGAGAGGAACTCCGGCACGCGGTCGCCCTGCGACGCCATCCGCTTCCAGAGGCGCGGCGCCGCCTTCGGGTCGTAGCCCGCCTCCGCGGCGATGAAGATCCCCAGCTCGTCCGCCTCCGACTCGTGCCGCCGGCTGAAGGGAAGCCCCACGCTCACTCCGTACGCCTGCCAGATCAGCTGCTGCCCCTGCGGGTCGATCCCGCCGAGGGCAAGCTCGGCGACGACGGAGGCGACCATCGTCTGGCTCATCCGCTCGCCGCCGTGGCGGGCGATCGCGTGCGCGAGCTCATGCCCCATCACGATCGCGAGCTCGTCGTCGCCATCGACGAAGGCGAGGAGTCCCGTGTTCACCGCGCACTTCCCCCCCGGGAGCGCCCAGGCGTTGACGGTGGGATCGTCGATGACCACGAACTCCCACTCCATGCCCGCGCTGCTCGCCGGATACCGCCGCGCCGCCGCGGCGGTCAGGGCGTTGCCGACTCGGCGCACGCGATCGACGAGCGGTCCCGAGGTCAGGGTCTTCGGGTCCGCGAGCACCTCCGCGTAGGCATCGCGACCGAGCTCGACCTCCTGCTCGACGCTCAGCACGTTCAGCTGCTTGCGTCCGGTGCCCTCGACGGTGTGGCATCCGACCAGCGACGGCGTCGCCGCCGCGAGGAGAACGCCCGCCGCGCCCCATCCACCGAGAAGTCCAGATCGCCGCCCAGTTCGCCGCATGGTCATCGGGGGAAGCGTAACCCCGGGCTCCGTCGGAGTCCCCCCCTCGGACCGGATCGCCGCGAGGTCCCTCCGCCCCGACCCGCGATAGTCTTCCGCCCATGACCGGTGCCTGGGTGCTTGGGATCTCGCTCGCGGCGCTGCCGCTCCTCCTCCTGGTGATCGGGGCGATTCTCCAGAACCGCCTCGCGGCGGCGCTCCTCCGCGTCGAGGGAGCGTTCTCCGGGATCGACGTCCAGCTCAAGCGCCGACACGACCTGATCCCGAACCTCGTGGAGGCGGTGAAGGGCGCCATGGCGCACGAGCGGACGACGCTCGAGCGGGCGATCGAGGCACGCCGGCATGCCTCGGACTCGCTCCGCGTCGCGACCCCCACCGAGCCGGGCGATCTTCCGCGCCGCGAGGCGGAGCTCGACGGGCTCGTCGCGACGATCCTCGCTCGGGTCGAGGCGTATCCCGTCCTGAAGACCGCCGCCAACGTCCTGGCGCTGCAGGAGGAGCTCGTCACCAGCGAGAACCGCGTCGCCTTCGCGCGGCACGCCTACCACGACGCGGTGGTGCGCTACAACGTGCTGCTGCGGCAGGTGCCCTCGAACCTCGTGGCATCGCTCCTGCGCTACCGCGCGGCGGCGATGCTCGAGTGGGATCGCCCGACGATCGAGGCGGTGCCGTCGGCGTCGATCGCCGCGGCGGTCACCGCTCCGGAGCCGAGGGCATGAACTACTTCCGCGCGCAGGACGACGCCCGCCGGCGCACCGGTCGCCTGGTGATCCTCTTCGTGCTCGCGGTGATCGCCCTCGTCGCCGCGATCTATCTTCCGATCGCCGGCTACGCCTCCTCGCAGGGCGCGATTCCGTTCTGGAACCCGCCGCTCCTCGCGGCGATCGCCGGGGCGACCGTGCTGATCGTCGGGCTCGCGAGCCTCTTCAAGATCTCCCAGCTCGGTCAGGGCGGGCAGGTCGTGGCGGAGATGCTCGGCGGTCGGCGGATCGATCCGGCGACGCGCGACGCGGACGAGCGGCGGCTCCTCAACGTCGTCGAGGAGATGGCGATCGCCTCCGGCGTGCCGGTGCCGCCGGTCTACCTCGTCGAGGACGACTCGATCAACGCCTTCGCCGCGGGCTACGCCCCGCAGAGCGCGGTGATCGGCGTCACCCGCGGCTGCGTGCGGCGGCTCGACCGCGCCCAGCTGCAGGGAGTCATGGCGCACGAGTTCAGCCACGTCCTGAACGGCGACATGCGCCTCAACATCCGCCTGACCGGCGTGATCTTCGGCATCCTCGTGATCGGGCTCATCGGCTGGACGTGCGTCCGCCATGTCGGACCGATGCTCGCCCGCTCGAGCGGTCGCGGCCGCAAGAACGACGGCGCCGCGGTCGGGCTCGGCATCATCGCGTTCGGGCTCCTCCTGATGGTCGTCGGCGGGCTCGGCACCTTCTTCGGTCGGCTGATCCAGGCGGCGGTGAGCCGCCAGCGGGAGTTCCTCGCGGACGCGAGCGCCGTCCAGTTCACGCGGAACCCCGCGGGCATCGCGGGCGCCCTCCGCGCGATCGGCGGGCTGCCGCCGACGGGCGCCTGGAGCCCCCACGTCTCCGAGTTCGGGCACATCTTCTTCTCGCAGGCGTTCGCGGCGATGCTCGCGACGCATCCCCCGATCAAGGAGCGGATCGCCCGCATCGAGGGGATCGACGCCTCCGCGCTCGGCTCGTCCCCGTCGCCTGCGGCGGGCACCTCGACCGCGGCGGGCGTCCCCGCCTCCGGACTCGCTGACGGCGCCCCCCGCTCGATCCCCCGCGGGGAGGTCGAGCGGTCGGTCGCCCGCATCGGCGATCCGGATCCGACGATCATCGCCCGCGCGGGCGCGATCGCCGCCTCCATCCCGCCGATCGTGCGGGAGGCGTGCGGGCAGCCGCTCGAGGCTCGCGCGGTGATCGCGGCGCTCCTCCGCGCGCAGGATCCGGCGGTGCGGGAGGCGCAAGCCCACGCCCTCGTCGGGGATCCCGACCTCGTGCGGGCGACCCGCCGCATCGCCTCCGCGGTCGCGCTCCTGCCTCCGACCGCGGCGCTCGCGGTGATCGACCTCGCGGTGCCGGCGCTCAGCGAGCTCTCGCCGAGCCAGTACCGCGACTTCCGCGACCGCGTGACGGCGATGATCCTCGCCGACCGCGCGGTGAGCGCCTTCGAGTGGGTGGTGCGGACGGTGCTTCGTCGGCACGTCGAGCCGCGCTTCCTGCCGCCCGCCCGCAGCCTCCACCGCGACCGGCTCGAGGTCCACCGCGAGTCGGTGCTCGCGGTCCTCGCGGTCCTCGCGTGGGCCGGACACGGCGACGCCGGGCTCGCTCGACGGGCGTTCGACGCGGCGGTCGCCTCGCTCGGCTGGTCGGCGGTCGGTCTCCTCGATCGCGAGCGGTGCACGCTCGACCTGCTCGACGCCTCGCTCCGGAGGCTGGAGTCGCTCCGGATGGACGACCGGCGTCGGCTGCTCGACGCCTGCGTGGAGTCGATCGCCGAGGATGGAATGACGACCGTGCTCGAGGCGCAGCTCCTCCGCGCGGTCGGCGACTCGATCGACTGCCCGGTGCCGCCGATCGCGGCGTGAGCGACGCCGCGGCTACGCCCGCTCCGCGTCGCTCGCCGGACTCAGTTCCCAGATGGCCGCCGCGATGCCGTTCACGCTCGAGCCGTTGAGCATCGTCGTCTTCGCCAGCTCGAGGAACGCCTGCGGGAAGTTCTCGGGCGGTCGGCTCCGCTCGTCGAGCAGGGAAAGGTGCTTCTCGGAGAGACGGACCTCGAGCGCGTCGAGCACGTCAAGCAGCTGCGCCTCGGTCCTCGCGCCGAGGATCGGCGACGTGCAGCCGGGCTGCGCGTCAAGCCACGCGATCGCGACCTGCGGCACGGTGCAGCCGATCTCGTCGGCGATCGCCTGCATGGCGTCGAGCAGGACGTAGGTCCGCTCGGTGAGGAACTTGCTGTCGTCGCGGACCCGCGTGACCGCGTCGGTCTTGCGACCCTCGCGGGTGAACTTGCCGGTGAGGACGCCCCCGCGAAGCGGGCTCCACGGGCAGACCCCCATGCCGAGATGTCGCGCCATCGGCACGAGCTCGTGCTCGACGGTCCGCTGCAGCAGGCTCCATTCGATCTGGATCGCCGCGAGCGGCGCCCATCCTCGGAACGTGGCGATCGCCTGAGCCTGCGCGCAGATCCACGCCGGATGATCGCTGAAGCCGACATAGCGCACCTTGCCCTGCGCGACGAGCAGGTCGAGCGACCGCATCAACTCCTCGATCGGCGTGAAGCGATCCCAGAAGTGGACCCAACACAGGTCGATGCGGTCGGTCTGCAGGCGGCGAAGGCTCGCCTCGACCGCCCGCAGGATCGCCACGCGTCCCGAGCCGCCGGCGTTCGGGTCGCCGCGATGCATGCTGCCGCCGAACTTGGTCGCGATCACCGTGCGGTCGCGGCGCGACTCGCCGCCTGCCGCGAACCACTCCCCGATGATCCGCTCGGAGTGCCCCTTGGTGTAGATGTTCGCGGCATCGATGAAGTTGCCGCCCCGGTCGGCGTAGAGGTCGAGCTGCCGCAGGCTGCCCGCCTCGTCGGCGCCGAAGCCCCACTGCTCGCCGAAGGTCATGGCGCCGAGGCAGAGGGGACTGACGCGAAGCCCCGAGGCGCCGAGCGTGCGGTAGTGGTCAAGCGGCATGGATCGTCTCCGAGGAAGCGACGCATCCTACGGAGACGGCACGCGGACCCGACGTCGTGGGTTCGGGACCGCATCCCTCGTCGAGCGACGACCGCGATCCCCGGCGGGATGCCGGGCGGTCGCCGAGTCGAACGCCCGCCGCGAGTCGCGATCACGCCCGCTTTGGCCAGCCCTCGTCGCCGGTCTCGTGGATCGGGTCGAGCAGCAGCAGGTCCTGCATGTCCTCGAAGGTCTCGAGCAGCGGGCGCTCGAAGGGACGCCGAGACCCGGGCGATGGCACCGGCGGGGTCGCCTTCGCCGCCGCGGATCGCACGAGTCCCTGCGCGAGGAGCTCGTCGAGCAGTCGCCTCGTCTCGCGGGCGACGAGCCCCGGCTCGCCCTCGAACATCCCCTCCATCGCCGCGACGATCGAGTCGGTCCCGTGCCCTGCGACGACGAGCGTCCAGATCTCCGACGCCGCGCCGCGCAGGCTGTGGTACCGACCGGTCCCGAGGTGGACGAGGACCGCCTCGCCGTCGATGACCTCGTGGATCACCTCGCGGTCGTCGACCTCGAAGCGCCCGACTCCCTGATCAGCGTCGCGCTGCTGGTCCATGGATTCCTCGAGAGTGGGAAGGGATGGGTCTGCAGGTCCTGCTCGGGCGGCGGGACGAAGATTCCGGTCGCGAGGAGATCGGAATGATCCCCCGACCCCCCCAAGGATCCGACCTCGAAGCCTCCGCGGCGGGCGGTTCTCGGTCCCGACGCGGAGCCGCTGCCTCGCGTCCGCTCCCCGCGTCGGACGCCTACGCGGACCTCTGACCGCGGTGCCGCGCGATCGCCAGCCGCGCCACCCGCAAGTAGTCGCGCCGCGCCTCGGCGCTTCGGGTGGTGTTGGTCCGATGCACCCGTCGCCGCAGGCAGACCACCTCGATCGGCTCGATCCGAACGCCGGCGCGGATCGCCCGATCGTGCCACTCGAGGTACTCGCCCGCGCGAAGCGACTCGTCGAAGCACCCGACGCGGTCGAGCACCTCGCGTCGGATCAGGAGCGAGGGCAGCGCAGCGCCCGGCTGCGGGGTCCCCGGAACATCGAACCTCGCCGCCTCCTCGGCGGAGAGATCCTCCGAGGCAAAGTGCTCGACGCGACCCATCACCCCATCCGCCTCGGGGCGCGCCGCGAGCTCCGCCGCCATCGCGCCGAGCCGACCGGGGGTCCACAGGTCGTCCGCGTCCTGGAAGGCGACGAACTCCCGTCGGACGAGGAGGAGTCCCGCGTTGATGGCACCACCCGGTCCCCGCCGCCGCTGGCGGATCACCCGGACCCGCGGGACGAACGCCTCGGCGAGCAACCCGGAGCCGTCGGTCGAGCCATCGTCGACGACCACCACCTCCGCGGCGGGCGGATCCTGCATGAGCACGCTTTGGATCGACGCGACGAGGTAGGGCGCCGCGTCATGCACCCGGATCACCACGCCGACCTCATGCCGCAGGGTGCTCACGCAGTCCCCCTCGACGCGTTCGCGGAGCGACGAGCGACCGCGATCATCTCGCGGCGCATGGTGGCGGCATCCGAGGACTGGCAGCCTCCATGCACGCGTCGATCGACGAGCGTCTCGTCGATCTCGGCGTAGGGCAGTCCGCGCTGCCTGAACTCCCGGATCCAGCTGAAGTCGCTCGTGATGCGGAGCGACTCGTCGAAGCGGCCGACCTCGGCGAAGGTCGCGCGGCGGACGCAGAGGCAGCTCGGGGTCCAGGCGATCACCTCGGCGCCGAGCAGCTCCGGTCGCTGCCACGCCGGTCGGGACTCTCCCTCCGCGAGGTCGAACCGCTGGCGGCAGACCGAGAGCCTCGCCTCCGGGCGGGTCTCGAGGACCTCCCGATGCCTTCGCAGCGCCGCCGGTCGAAGGAGGTCGTCCTGGTCAAGGAACGCGAGGAGATCGCCCCGCGCGAGGTCGATGCCGCGGTTGCGGGCGGCGCCGGGACCGCGGTTCTCCTGCCGAACGAGGACGACTCCGGGGATCGACGCGACCAGCGCCGGTCCTCGGTCGCTCGAGCCATCGTCGACGACGATCACCTCGAGGGGCGGTTCATCCTGGGAGCGTGCCGAGGCGATCGCCTCCGCGATGAATCGCTCGCCCTGATGGAGCGGGATGACGAGGGAGATGGTGAGCATGGAGCACTCGCGGTCCCCTCTTCATCGGCTCCTCGAGGACCTCAGGTCGATCCCCTCGGGAGAACGACGCTCCGGACGCCCTCAGCCCTCGGCGCCTCCCGCCCGCTTCCGACCCATCACCACCCGCACCGCCCGGAGGTAGTCCCGCTTCGACTCGGGGCGCCTCGTGAAGTTGTGGAGGTGGATGCGGCGCCGCAGGCAGGTCGCCTCGATCGGCTCGATCCGAACCCCCGCCCGCGACGCGCGATCGAACCACTCGAGGTACTCGCCGGCCGAGAGACCGTCGAGGAAGCCTCCGGCGCGGTCGAACGCCGCCCGCCGCACCAGCAGCGAGGGAAGCCCGGCTCCTGGCTGCGGTCCCTGCGGCACCTCGAACCACGCCGCCTCCACCGCCGAGAGCTCCGGGGATACGAAGTGCTCCACCCGCCCCATCACGCCGCCCCAGGTCGGCTGCGCCCCGAGCGCCTCGACCATCACGCGGAGTCGATCCGAAGGCCAGAGATCGTCGGCATCCTGGAACGCGACCAGTGGCGCCCCGACCGCATCGACTCCATCCTGGGCTGCGCCCGCGAGACCGGCGCGGCGCTGCGGGACGACGCGGAGGCGCCCGCCGAACGAGGAAAGCACCTCGAGGGAGCCGTCGGTCGAGCCGCCCTCGACCACCACGATCATGGCGGGCGGGAGCGTCTGGGAGAGCACGCTCTCGATCGACTCCGCGAGGTAGCGCACTGCGTCGCGGACTCGGATGACGACGCCGACCTCCTTCATGCGATCTGCTCCGAGGGTCGGCAGCGCTCCGGATGCCGGCGCACGAACTCGACGATCGTCCGGATCCCCTCCTCGAGCGCGATCCTCGGCGTCCAGCCGAGCACCGCCCTCGCCGCGGACGCGTCGCCGACGAGGCGCCGGACCTCGCTCCGCTCAGGTCGCGTGCGATCCACGCGCTCGACGATGGGAACCACCCGGCCGACCGCCTGCATCGCGAGCGACGCCGCGTCGCGGATCGAGGTCTCGCGTCCCGTGGCGAGGTTGAAGACGCCGCCGACCGCCGCCTCGCGGGACGCCGCGGCGAGGAATCCGGCGACCGTGTCCTCGACGTGGACGAAGTCGCGGGTCGGGCGGAGGTCTCCGAGCTCGAGCTCCGGCGCCCCCGCGACGAGCTGCGCGACGATCGAGGCGAGCACCGCCCGCGTCGACTGCCGCGGGCCGTAGGTGTTGAAGGGTCGAATCGTGACCGCCGGAAGACCATGGCTTCGCCGAGCGGCCTCGACCAGCGCATCCGAGGCGACCTTCGACGCCGCATAGGGAGACTGGGGCACGATCGGATGGGACTCCGGCATCGGCACCTGCTGCCCCGAGCCGTAGACCTCGCTCGTCGAGGCATGGACGAGGCGACGAACGCCATGCCGCCGGCAGGCGTCGATCACCTCGAGGGTGCCGCCCGCGTTGACCGAGAGGCAGCGCTGGGGCGACCGCATCGAGTGCGGGATCGAGATGATCGCCGCGAGGTGATGGACGACGTCGCAGCCGGCGACCGCCGCGTCGATCGAGGTCGGATCCGTGACGTCCCCCGCGACCACCTCGATGGATCCCCGGATCTCCGCAGGGAGGAGATCGAGGTTTCCGAGCCCGGGCCGCGAGCCATAGTGGACGAACGCGCGGACCCGCGCCCCCTCGCGGACGAGCCGCTCGACGAGGTGGCTTCCGATGAACCCGCCGGCACCGGTGACGAGACAGCGATCCGAGGTGACGGTCATCGAGCGAGATCCGCGTTCGGCGAGGAGGCGATGGAGCTCCAGAGATCGGCGATCGACCAGGCGAAGTCGATCCGCGGCGCCGCGAGTGCTCCCAGGATCGCGCGAAGCGGGGCGGGATTCCCGACGATCGCCTCGGCTCGCGGACCTTCCATCGCCTCCCGGATGGCACGCGGCGCTCCGGACACCCTCACCAACGCCTCGGCGATCTCGCGGACCGACCTCCCGGCTCCGGCGCAGACCTCAAGCGGCGGATCGACCGGGTCGGAAGTCATGCGACGCTCCAGTCGCGCGGCAGGAGCATCGCCTCCAGCGCCGGCGGGAGCGGCGGCGCCTTGGCGAGGAGGGAGGTCAGCGGCGCCGTCGAGTGGGTCTGCCAGAAGAGGTCCGGACCACCCGCCGGATCGACCCCGAGCGCAGCGCCGAGCGCCTTGCCGGTGTAGGTCGGCTCGAGCCGGAGCCCGAGCTCGCCGCCCCGCTCGATCGCGCGACGGCTCGCGCTCGTGACCTCGCCGTAGCCCCCGCCGAGCGAGGCGTCGTCGAGGTCGATCGCAAGGTCGCTCGAGGTGATCGACCGCAGTCCGAGCAGGTCGAGCACCGCGTCGCCGAGCGCGGCGATCTCCTCCCGGGCAAGCCACTCGATGGGGACGACCCGCACCGCGACGACCCGGGTGCGGAGCCCGCCGAGACGAAACCCGATCGCGGCGCCGAGGATGGTCCCCGCGGTCCCGACCGGCATGAACGCGCGGCGGGGCTCGGGGAGGAGTCCCTGCGCGACCTGCTCGGCAAGCTCGAGTCCCGCGAGGACCCAGCCGAGGGTGCCGATCGGGCTCGAGCCGCCGGCGGGGAGGAACGTCGAGCCCTGCGCAAGCTCGCGGGCGAGCGCGATCGCCCGCTCGTAGTCGGGCGCGACGTGGATCCTTGCCCGCGCCGTCGCCGCGTGCAGGACCTCGCGGGCGTGCCGCGTCTCCGGACGGGGGAACGCCGTCGCGTCGATCCGGTGCCCGAGCCGCGAGCCGAGCACCGCCGTCGCGAGGACGTGATGGCTTCCCGCGGCGCCGATCGTCACCACCCGCTCGGTCGCGCCATGGAGCAGGAACTCGAGCTTGCGGACCTTGTTGCCTCCGTACTCGGCATGAATCGCGCCCTCGTCCTTCAGCCAGAGCCCGCGGCGCAGCGCGCCCAGATCGCGGATCGGGGTCGGACCCGTCGCGAGTCGCTCGCGGCGGTCGAGGATCTCGTGGCGGAATCGCGGCGGCATCGTGGCCCGATCGGTCCTTCCAGGCGCCATCAGGGCGTCGCCGTCCTCGGCACGATGTCGGTCTGCAGCGCCGGATCGCACGCCGGAATCACCGCCTCCGGCACGCCGAGCTCGCGGCGCACGAGGTTCGTGCCCGCGGCGAGGGCGACCGTCTTGAAGAACGCGATGTCGCGGTTGC
>VGXO01000011.1 GCA_016873275.1 Phycisphaerae bacterium | reverse complement strand
TCCCCATCGATCCGCGGCTCCTCCGCACCCTCGAGGCGATGCGCCTCACCGAGCCTCGCCCGATCCAGCAGGAGGTGCTGCCGATCGCCCTCGCGGGTCGCGACCTCGTGGCGCTCGCCCCGACCGGAACCGGCAAGACCGTCGCCTTCGGCCTGCCGCTTGCGCAGCGGCTGCTCGAGCATCCCCCCGCGCGGCGCCGCGGCGGACCGACCGATCCGCGCGAGCGCCTCCGGGCGCTCGTCCTCTGCCCGACCCGCGAGCTCGCGATCCAGGTCGGCGAGGAGCTCGGGCGGCTCGTGAAGGGACTCGTCCTTCGGGTCGGCACCGTGGTCGGCAAGAGCGCGCTCTCGCCGCAGCGCGAGATGCTCCGTCGGGGGATCGACCTCCTCGTCGGCACGCCCGGGCGGGTGCGCGAGCTCCTCGAGCTCGACGCGCTCAGCCTCGCCTTCGTCCGGCAGGTCGTGATCGACGAGGCGGACCGCATGCTCGACCTCGGGTTCCTCCCCCAGGTCCGCTGGATCCTCGACCGCACCGCGGCGTCCCCGCAGCGGATGCTCTTCAGCGCGACGATGCCCCGCGAGGTCGAGTCGCTCGTCGAGGAGTTCCTGCGCGAGCCGACCCGCGTCGCGGTGGGGACGGTGAACGCCGCGGCGCCGCACCTCGAGCATCGTCTCTATCAGGTCCCTGATCCGCTGAAGGTCCCGCTGCTGCTCCGGGTGCTCGCCGGCTCGCGGCTGCAGGCGATCGTCTTCGCGCGGACCCGCCGCCGGGTCGGCTGGGTGGCGGAGGCGCTGCGGCGGAACGGGATCGCCGCGGAGTCGCTGCACGGCGACCGCACGCCCGCGCAGCGGACCGCGGCGATGAAGGCGTTCACCGAGGGTCGCGCGACGGTCCTCGTCGCGACCGACGTCGCGGCGCGAGGGCTGCACGTGCCCGGCGTCGCGCTGGTCGTGAACTACGACCTGCCGCTCGCCCGCGAGGAGTGGGTGCACCGCGTCGGTCGCGCCGCGCACGGGGGCGGCGAGGGCGGCTCGATCTCCTTCCGCACCCCGGAGGAGCGCGACACGTGGCGCTCGATCGAGCGGCTCGGCGGCGTCACGCTGCGCGCGGAGCCGCTGCCGGAGGACCTCGCGCCGCGCCAGCGGGCGAAGCCCCCGTCGAAGCCGCCGCAGAAGTCCCGACCTTCGCGGCTCATCCAGGCGCCGACCGCCGCCACGCCAGCCACGCCAGCCAAGCCAGCCAAGCCCAGGCTGCGCGGCGAGGGACCCAGGATCGGACGCCGCGGCGAGGCGCGCAAGCCAAGTCCGGGTCGATCGCGGGGACGTCGAGGTCCCGCGAAGCCGCTCGTTCCCGGTCGGGGCGTGGTGCGTCGCGAGGCGGAGTGAGGCGCGATCACTCGGCGGGCAGGAGCGGCACGACCACCTGCACGAGGACGAGGAACCCGATCGCGAGTCCCGCCATCCCGAGCACGATCTGCACCGTCATCGTCCCGACCGATCGCCAGAAGGCGTCGAGCGAGGGCATGCGGATCGCCTTGTAGACCACCGAGATCCCGAAGGCGAGCGGCAGCAGGAGCAGCATCCACCACCGCTGCACGCCGGGCAGGGGCTCGAGGAACGGCAGGTACGCGAGGAGCAACGCCGCGTGGCTCATGCGCTCCCCTTCGGTCGCCGTCCGAGGACGTCGAGGACCGCCACCACGTTCATCAGTCCCGCCATCGCGCAGAACAGGGTTCCGAACTCGTTGGGATGCCCGAGGCCCTTCAGGGTCGACACCTTCACCGTGCCGCCGAGGAAGGGATCGCCGCTCGGGGCGTCGATGAGCTCCCCCACCCGGCCGGACTTCACGAGCGACTCGTTGGCGAGGTCCGCGATCCAGGCGACGGGACCAGCGCCCGCCTGGGCGATGAACCACAGGTGATCCTCGCGGCGGTCCACGCAGTCCACGCCGCCCACGAGGATCCCGCCGAGGAAGAGTCCCAGAACACCCCCGCCGACGAGCCGACCGCGGCGGCGCTCGCCGATCGCCGCGTGACCGAGCCCCGGCAGGATCCAACCGAGGATCGCCGCGCGGAGGTTGAGGGTCGTGCGGGTTGCCGCGTCGGCAGTTGGGCTCATCCGATCACCAGTCGCTCAGGTCCCGCGGCGACGTGCCGATCGACCTCGACGGCAGTGTAACGCTGTCGTCGTGGTCGACCGACCGCGGCGCGGCGGGCGAGGAGACCTCCGATGAGCGACGCGAGCCCCGAGAAGTTCGATCCGACCGACGCCGAGCTCGACCTCGCGCTCGATCGTCGAAGCGGCGACGACCGCCGCGAGCTGCCCCTGCCCGCGCCGACGAACCTCGAGCGGCGCCGCGGACCCGGCCGGCGCCTCAGCGACTTCGTGCGCGAGGCGGAGGAGGGCGAGCACAACCGCGAGCAGTTCCTCTTCGTCCTCGCGATCGAGGAGTTCAAGCGGGTGAACGGGAAGACCTTCCCGAGCTGGACCGACGTGCTCGAGGTGGTCCGCCGGCTCGGCTACCGCAAGACCATGCCGAGCTCGCTCAACCTCGGGAACCGCGCGGAGGACTGGCAGGAGCGACCGGACGGCCCCGCCGCCGTGGACCGGATCCGCAAGGCGGCGTGAGGCGCCGGATCGGCGCCCGGTCGGTCAGGCGGACTTGTACCAGTCGCGGTTGATCTGGATGTACTTCCGCCACTCCTCCGGGAGGTCCTCCTCCGGGAAGATCGCCTGGACGGGGCACTCGTCGACGCACAGCCCGCAGTCGATGCAGGTGTCGGGATCGATGAAGAGCTGCAGGGAGCCGGTGAACTTCTCCTCGCCCTTGGAGGGGTGGATGCAGTCGACCGGGCAGACGTCGACGCATGAGGCGTCCTTGGTTCCGATGCAGGGTTCGGCGATGACGTGCGCCATGGGCTCGCTCGTTCGGAAGGTGCTGGAGGGGACCCCACCCGGGGTCGAGGGACGCGAAGCATAGTGAGGTTCCGCCGCGGCGACGGACCCGTCCCGCCAAGGGCAAAAACACGGAGACCGGAGCGAGTGGTCGCTCCGGTCTCGGCTCGTGCCGGCGAAGCCGTCAGCGGCTCCGCCGTCTTCGATCGATCAGCGTCAGCGCCGACTGGCCTTGCGGGCGCCCTTCTTCTTGGACGCCTTCTTGGCGGACTTCTTCGCGGCCTTCTTCTTCTTCTTCGCCATGGCTGGCATTCCTTTCGTTACGCTCTCGTGTCGGAGTGAAGGGAAGCCCGCCAGCGTAACGGGAGCGGGAGTCCCACGATGACGTGAGTTGTAGCGTTATCGGGTGTCCTTGTGAAGGAACTCCACACATTTGTCTCAATGACCGCCGGCCCGACCTCGACGAGGCGCGACGTGCTGCGCCTCGCGCTCGTCGGATCGAGCGGGCGCATGGGGCGTCGAGTCGCGGCGATCGCCGCGCTCGATCCGCGCGTCGAGGTCGCCGCCGAGATCTCGAGCGTGCATGAGCGAGGTCTGTCGGACGACGCCGTGATCCATGCGGTCATCGACTTCTCGCGCGACGCCGGCGCCCGAAGGGCGCTCGGTCTTGCCGCCTCGCGGCGGGCGGCGGTCCTCGTCGCCTCCACCGCGCTCTCCGAGGAGACCCTCGCGATGGCGGCGCGAACGGCGGCGAGCGTGCCCGTGATGGTCGCCCCGAACCTCTCGAGGGGGGTGGCGATCCTGCGGCGGCTCGTGGCGGAGGCGGTTCGGCTTGCGGGTCCGGGATGGGACCTCGACCTCATCGAGCAGCACCACCGGACGAAGGTCGATGCCCCCTCGGGCACCGCGCGGATGCTCGCGGAGGTCGTCGAGGACGCTGCCGGATCCGACCGGCTCGCGGGCAGGATCCACGCGATCCGCGGCGGCGGCGTGATCGGCGACCACGAGCTCCGCCTCAGCGGTCCCTCCGAGGTGCTCTCGCTCGCCCACCGGGCGGTCGATCGGGACGTGTTCGCGCGAGGGGCGATCGACGCGGCGGTCTGGCTCGCCGCGCGTCCCCCGGGTCTTCATCGGTTCGACGACTTCGTGTCGGCGGGTCAGTCGAGCTCGAGCCCATTGACCTCGGCGTAGAGCCGCCGAGTCTCCTCCGGCGTCGCCTGACGAGGCACGCGGGCCCGCACCACGCCCTGCACCGGGTTGTACCAGAACATCGCCTCGTCCCCCTCCTCGACCTCCCACGCGCGCGGATGGCGCCGCAACGTCTCGCCCGGCTTCGCGAGGTCCATCCAGCGCTGACCCGCAGGCAGCAGCGGGTTCATCGGAAGCTCGCCGTCGAACCACGAGGGATCGACGCCGGCGGGATGACCTCGGTCGTTCGTCTCGACGCTCCCGAGCGCCCGGAGGAGGTTCACCTCCGCCTGGATCCGCTCGACGCTGAGGCGTGCCGCCTCGATCGCCTGCTCTCGTCGCTTGCCATGGTTGATCGACATCACCATGCCGAGCAGGATCAGCACGACGACGCCGAGGGCAATGAGGTCAAGGAGCCTTCGCATGACGTGACTCCCGAGCACGTCGGGATGCGAGGGAGATCGGTCGTGCGCGGCTCGCGCTGGAGCCGGCGCATGGAGATCCAGCGGGATGGTTCCTTCGATGCGGTCTGGGAAATCTGGGGAAGGCGCGGCGGGTACAGTTCGTCGCCGCCTGCAGGGAGCTCCTCGTGACCGCCGCCTCCGCACCGCCCGTCGACCAGATCCGCGCCTCGACGCTTCCTTGCGGCATGCCGGTGGTGACGCTGGCGATGCCCTCCGTCGCGTCGGTCGCGGCATGCTGGCTGCTGCCCCTCGGCGACGCGGGCGACCCGGAGGACCGCCAAGGCGAGGCGGCGATGCTCTCGGAGCTCGCCCTCCGCGGCGCGGGCGACCGCGACAGCCGCGCCTGGAGCGATGCCCTCGACCGCCTCGGCGTGCAGCGATCGCTCTCGAACTCCTCCCGGCACCTCCGCCTCGGCGCGGTGATGCTCGGCGACCGGCTTGACGATGCGCTGCCGCTCCTCGTCGACCTCGTCCGCCGTCCGCGCCTGCCCGCCGACGCGATCGAGCCGGTGCGGAGCCTCTGCCTCCAGTCGCTCGAGAGCCTGCAGGACGAGCCGCAGCGGCTCGTGATGATCCGACTCGGCGAGCGGCACCTTCCCGCTCCCTTCAACCGAGGCGGATTCGGCGAGGCGTCGCACCTCGAGGCGATCCGGATCGATCACCTCCGCGAGCGATGGCATCGGGACGCCCGCCCGGGAGGGGCGGTCCTTGCCATCGCCGGTCGGGTCGATCACGACGCGGTCGTGCGACGGCTCGGCGAGCTGCTCGACGGCTGGGCGGGTGCCGCGCCGGTGCCGAGGGAGACCGCGGCACCGATCCGAGGCGAGCTACGGATCGCGGCGGAGTCCTCGCAGGTCCACCTCGGCGTCGCCCTCGACGCGCCTCCGCAGCGGGATCCCGAGTCGATGGCGTGGGTGCTCGCCGTGCGAATCCTCGGCGGCGGTCCCTCGAGCCGGCTCTTCGTCGAGCTGCGGGAGAAGCGGGGTCTTTGCTACTCGGTCTTCGCGACGACCAACCTCGGTCGCGACCGCGGGGTGGTCACGCTCTACGCGGGATCCACCCCCGAGCGGGTGGCGGAGAGCCGGAGCCTGATCCTCGAGGGTCTCGCCGGACTGGGCCGGAACCTCGATGGCGCCGAGTTCCGCCGGGCGGCGACGGCGCTTCGGCGGTCGCTCCTCGCCCAGAGCGAGAGCACCGAGAGCCGCGCGATGCAGCTCGCCTCCGACCTCGACCGGCTCGGTCGCTGCCGGAGCCTTCGGGAGATCGAGGCGGACGCCGCGGCGCTCGACCTCGACTCGCTCCGCGCGTTCGTCGAGCGCCGCTTCGACCCCGCATGGATCGAGCGTCGCAGCGAGGTCCGCCTCGGTCCGGGCTGACGCCGAGCGTCCGGGGCGGCCCCGATATACTCCGGTCATGTTCCTCCCGCCGACGCCCATCGTGCCCGGATCCCGGGTCCGGGTCACGCAGCAGCTCCCGCAGGGCGATCAGGTCTGGTCCGCGGTCACCGAGGGAGCCATCGTCCGCTTCCGGCAGGCGAAGACCGGCTCGTGGTACGCCCACGCCCGCGACGACCGCCTGTGGCTCGACCGCCTCGAGCTCCGCCTCGACGACGGCGAGATCGTCGTCCTGAACCTCGATCAGTACAGCGCCATCGAGCCGGCGGCACGACCGGCGGGCGCCGCATGATTCCCCGTGCCTGAACGATCGTCCGCCGAGATGGACCGTCCGTCCCCCGCGTGTCTCGTCCGCCCGACGCCGCAGCCGCTCCGAGGCGTTCGGTCCGACGCGCGAGGAGCCGGCGTGACGCCCCTCCTTGCTCTGCTCGTGGCGCTCATGCCGACGCTCGCCGGCTGCCCGCCGAAGGTCGCGCCGACCCCGCTTGGGATCGGCGCCGCCGAGTGGCCGTTCCGACCCGCGAGCATGTCGTTCCATGCGCTCACCCGCGCGGACTCCCCCGAGGCGGCGAAGGCGATCGTCGTGCGGGTCGAGTTCCTCGACGGCGCGGGCGATCCGGTGAAGGCGATCGGCGTGCTCGAGGTCGAGGTCGACTGCGAGGCGGCGACGCCGAGCGAGCGGACCTGGACCTTCGACCTCACCGACCGCGCCGCGAACGAGCGCCTCTTCGATCCGGTGACCTTCGCCTACCGCGTGAGGCTCGAGGAGCCGTGGACGACGCCTCCGGCACCGGGCTCGCCCGTGCGGCTCCGCGGCGTCCTCGCCGTCGGCGAGGAGCGGATCACCTGCGAGGCGCTCCTCCGCTGGTAGGCGCGGGCGACTGCTCCTCGATCCTCCCGAGGCGGCGGTACTTCTCGAGGTACTTGTCGAGCTGCCGGCTCTGCCGGCTCGAGAGGTCGATCGGGCGACCATCGATGAACGCCCGCACCGGCGCGGTCGTCACCTCGAGCGGCGGTCCGTCGAGGACGAGGAGGGTCGCGGAGCGACCGACCTCGATCGATCCGTAGCGGTCGGCGACGCCGGCGATCTCCGCCGGGACCCGGGTGATCGCCGCGAGCGCCGCGTCCGCCGGCATCCCGTGCGCGACGGCGGTGCCCGCCTGATGCGGCAGGTTCCGCTCGTGCGCGGGCTCCTCGGCGGCGCCGATGGCGACCTTCACGCCCGCGGCGTGCAGGCGACCCGGAAGCTCGAAGGGCTCCGCCGGTCGGTCATGCCGGCGCCGCGGCAGTCGATGCACGCCGTCGACGAGGACGGGGATCCCCCGCTCGGCGAGGAGCGGCGCGCACTCGAGCGATCCGGGACCGCCGACGATCACGATCCGGAGGTTCCGCCTCGCGGCGAAGGCGACGGCGGCGTCGATCTGCGCGGGCGAGCCGCAGGAGATCATCAGCGGGCGTCCGCCGTCGAGGGTCCGCGAGATCGCGTCGAGCCGCAGGTCCTGCGGCGTCTCGGGGTCCGCCGCGCGGGCGTTCCTCCACGCCGCCGCGGCGTCGAAGAGCTCCTCGATCCGGCGGAGCTGCTCGCGGGTCCGCGACTTCTGCTCGCCCTCCTCGCGGCGCATCCAAGGCGCCCGCACCGTCTCCATCATCGGCCAGTTCAGCACGAGTCCCGCCTGCGGCTCGATGGTCATCTCCTCCGGCGTCCAGCCGTCGAGGCGGATCACCGAGGTCCAGCCCGGCATGAGCCCGCCGAGGGGGGCGACCGACGCGAGCAGGATCCCGCCCGCCCGCGAGACGGGGATGAGGTCGGTGTCGGGATTGATGGCGATCGACGCGGTGACCTCCGGCGTCACCTCGCCGACCTCGCGGCGGTCGTCGGTCGCGCGGACCGCCATCGTCTCCACGAGCCCGAGCTGCG
The DNA here is from genome assembly GCA_016873275.1 of Phycisphaerae bacterium. Classification (GTDB taxonomy): domain Bacteria; phylum Planctomycetota; class Phycisphaerae; order Phycisphaerales; family SM1A02; genus VGXO01. The sequence goes on along the minus strand of VGXO01000011.1, from coordinate 55,265 downwards.
TGTCCATCGCGTGGAAGCCTGGGCAGACGTGCCGACCCGCGGCATCCACGACCTCCCACGTGCCGTCGATCGCCGGCGGCGCGTCGGGACCTCCGACGCCGACGATGACGCCGTCGCGCACGAGGATCCACCCGCGATCGATCACCGCGGGCGTCGCCGGATCCGCGGAGACGACGTGCACCGTGCCGTTCAGGATCGCGAGCGGCTTCTGCTGCGGAGGCGCCGGGATGTTCGGGGATTGCGCGAGGACGGAGCCCGTCGCCGCGGCGGAGAACGAGGCGGCGAGGAGAAGTCCGTTCAAGCACCTCATCGAGCACCTCCCTGCGACGCGTCGCCGCCGCCCCATTCGAGCCCGCAGGCGCCCGGCATCGCCTGCACCGGATCAAGTCCGCGCCTGACGAGGTCGAGCATCGCGTCCTCGCGGGCCTGCCACATCGACCCGAGCATGCCGCGCGCCCGGAAGCCCTCGACGGGTGCCGGCGCCCCCGGCGAGGCACCGCCCGGCGGTCCGCCCTCCCCCGCGCCTCCCCGGCTCCCACCGCCCTTGCCGCGCGACGCGCGGGCGAGCGCCGCCTTCGCGAGGAGCTTCTGCCGCTCCACCTCCGCCTCGGCGGCGAGCCGCGCGTCCTCCGCGACGTCGAAGCGAAGGATCCCGTCCACCCAGGTCTGCTCGCAGCGCGAGAGCGAGCTCAGCGGCGGTCCCGACCAGACCGCGAAGTCGGCGTCCTTTCCCGCCTCGAGCGAGCCGACGCGGTGGTCGATGCGGAGCTGCCTCGCGGGGTTGATCGTCACGAGCCACAGCGCCTCCTCCGGCGGGAGCCCGCCGTAGCGCACCGCCTTCGCCGCCTCGGTGTTCATGCGGCGGGCGTGCTCGTCGGAGTCGGAGTTGAAGGAGACGAGGACCCCGACGCGGTGCATGACCGCGCCGTTCTCGGGGATCGCGTCCATCACCTCCATCTTGTACGCCCACCAGTCGCTGAAGCTGCTCGCGCCCGCGCCGTGGTCGGCGATCGCGTCGGCGACCTTGAAGCCCTCGAGCACGTGCTGCAGCGTGCCGACGGTGAACCCGTGCCGCTCCGCGAGGCGGAGCAGCATCAGGATCTCGTCCTGCCGGTAGCTGTGGCAGTGGACGAGCCGCCGACCCTCGAGGATCTCCGCGAGCGCCTCGAGGCGAAGGTCGGGTCGGGGCGGCATCCGCCGCGCCTTCTCGTCGTCGGGAAGCGCCGCATGCTCGAGCTGCTCCGCGCGGAGGCGCCGCGCCGCGTGGAACGCGTCGTCGAGGAATGCCTCCACGCCCATCCGCGTCTGCGGATAGCGGTCCTTCGGGCGCACCACGTTCTCGCCGAGGGCGAACTTGATCCCCGGGATCGCCCCCTCGACCGGCTGCGCGGCGATCGCCTCTCCCCAGCGGATCTTCACCACGCTGTTCTGCCCGCCGATCGGGTTCGCCGAGCCGTGCAGCTGGTTCGCCGCGGTGAGCCCGCCCGCGAGCTGGCGGTACCAGTCGATCTCGTCGGCGTCGAGCGCGTCGACCATGCGCACCTCCGCCGTCGAGTTGCTCGTCCACTCGTTGACGCCTCCGGCGAGTCCGGTGTGGCTGTGGCAGTCGATGAGACCCGGCGTGACGTGACGACCCCCGAGGTCCACCTCGCGCGGCGGATCGCCTTCGAAGCGCCACGCCCGCCGCGGTCCCGCGTAGGCGATGCGACCGTCCTCGACGAGCAGGTCGCCGCCCTCGACGACGCCCGCGGCGCCGCAGGTCCAGAGCGTCGCGCCGCGGAAGAGAACCCGCTCCGCCGCGCGCGGCGAGAGGACGCCGAACTCCCCGAGCGGCACCGGCAAGGGGCGCGTCCAATCCGGCGGCGCCGGCTTCGCGGCGGTCTTCCGACCACCTTCGTCGCCCTTCGAGGCGTCGTCGACGTTGGCGGCCTCGCCCGCCTCGTCGTCGCCCTTCGCGAGCTCTGCAGCGGGCTCCGACCTCGCGCCCTCCGCGGCGTCCTTCGCAGGCGCCGCGGTCGCGGCGAGCCGCGTCACCGTGCCGTCTTCCGACTCCGCGACGAGCCGCAGGGTGCCGTCGATCAAGACGCCCGACATCCGCTGCGGACCGACGAGCCCGAGAGGCTCGCCATCGAGGCGCATGGTGATGGTGTCGCCGAGGACGGCGACCGCCGTCGCCCGCACCGAGCGCGGCTTCGCGGGAGAGCGCGGCGAGTCCGGCTTGGCATCAGGGTTGGCATCAGGGTTGGCATCAGGGTTGGCGGCGCCCTCGATCGGCGGTGCCACATCCGGTGCGGGCGCGGGGACGGGCTCGCCGCCCTCGATCGGCGGCTCGGCGGGCGCTTCGTCGTCGCCCTCCTTCGCCGCCTCCGGCGCCGCAGGCCAGACCTCGACCTCGCCCTTCTCCGGATCGATCCGCATGCGGCGGGTGGAGCCGTCGGGAAGCGCGAGGACGACCTCGCCGGCGAGCGCGAACACCGGCCGCGGCGCGACCTCGTGCCGGGCACCTCCGATCCAGACCTCGCGGACCTTCGCGTCCTCCGCGAAGAGCTCGCCCTCGACGAGGACGAGGTCGGCCTGCTTGCCCGGCTCGAGCGATCCGACCACGTCGTCGATGCCGAGGAGGCGCGCCGGCGCGAGGGTGAGCGCGGCGAGCACCTCGTCGCGGGTCAGCCCCGCCGCCATGGCGTCGCGGATCCGCTCGGGAAACTGCGGGAGGCTCTTGAGGCGGTCGGTCGTGAGCGAGACCTCGCAGCCCGCCGCAAGAAGCCGCTTGGGGTTGGTCGGCGCCTGCTCCCACGTCAGCAGGTCGCGCAGGGACTGCGCCGCCGCCTGACCTGGCGAGTCGACCTCCGGGGGCTCCGGGAACGCGACCGGCACGACGAGGGGTACCTTCGTCGCCGCGACCTCCGCGAGCCGGCGAAACTCCATGCCGGAGGCGGTGATCGCGAGCGGGACCTCCATCTCGCGGGCGAGCGCCGCCGCGACCAGCGCCTGCCGCTCGTCGTCCGCGCGGACGAGCAGCCGCTGCTCGCCCGCGACGACCAGCGCCATCGCCTCGAGCGCCGACGCGGCGATCGGAGGCTCAAGACCGGTCGGATCGACCGACCACCGCTCGCGGCACTCGGCGTGCCAGCGGGCGTCCGCGAGGGTCTGCCGCATCAGCGCCGTCGCGCCGACGAAGGCGCCCGGATAGGTCGCGCGGTCCCAGTCGCCCCCGTGCTCGAACGCCGCCGCCATCATCGCCCGCTCGAGGCGCGGTCGAGTGGGCTGGTCGCCGAGCGGCCAGACCGCGCCGCTGCCGCGGAGGATGCCGCGGTCTGGGTGGAACGCGGCGCTCGTGAAGCCGAGCTCGCGCAGCTCCTTCCGCCGCGCCGCGGGAGGCACCAGCGTCACGACCTCGACCTGCGGTACGACGCGGGCGTTCCAGTGCGCCGCGGTGCCCTTCGACGCCGCGGTCGCGGCATCCGAGGAGTCGAGCCACGCGCACGCCTCGATGAGTCCCGGGTACGCCCGCAGGCCCTTGCCGTCGACGACGCGGCAGTCGGCGGGCACCGCGAGGTCCGCGCCGATCGCCTCGATCACGCCGTCGCGGATGACGATCGTCGCGTTCTTGATGCTCGCGCCGGGCGACGGGATCGCCTCGACGCCGACGATCGCCCACGCGTCGAGGTCCGCTGGATGAAGCGCGGCGGGCGGGGCGACCTGCCCCAATGCGACCGCGGCGAGCGTGAGGGGGGCGGCGCTGGCAATCGACGCGTGGTGGCGCATGGCGGCGTCCTTCGAGGTCCGTTCGGCTCCTGGAACGACAGCGTAGAGGACTCCGTCCCGGGATCGAATCCCCGACCGACCAGGAACGACCGACCAGGAACGACCGACCAGGAACAGGCAGGAACAGGACGAACCTCCGCGTCCTGCCGCGACTTGATCGGGCGAGCCGAGTGCGTGATCGCCGCGGACGATGGCGTCCGCCGGGGGCGATGGTCAGGGTGGAGGGCGGGGCGTGCGGACTACGCGCGGAGCTGCTCGATCAACTTGCGGACCGCCGCCGGGAGCCGCTCGTCGACCGGATAGGTGCCACGCTGGATCGAGTCGCGGATCTCGGCGAGGCGACGGGCGCGCCCCTCGACCGCCGGCTCGACCGCGCGAGTCGTCGATCGCTCGACGGGCGCGTCGCCGCAGTCGCGGGCACGACCGACGGCGACCGCCGGACGCTGGGACGGGAAGCCGATGTCGCTGATGTCGGGCATGGTGGTTCGCTCCTCGGCGAGTCAGTCGGTGCCGCCGCACCTTCGCCGAGTCCTTGGCGACGCGATCGTCCGTCTCGATTCGTTCGTGTCGAATCCCTCGTTCCGCACGAGGGTTCGCGGCGCAGGTGTTGCCCGCGATCGAGTCCAGTCTTATCGTCGGCGACTCCCGCGACCCTCCACTTTCGGAGCAAGTTTGTCCCCGCTGCCGCCCCAGCCCGGAACCGCGTCCTCCGCCCAGGATCCTGCCGGCATCGACGCGCCGGGCGCCCGCCGCCTTCGCGCCCTCGGCACCGCCCTCGCAGGGACTGCCATCCTTCTCCTCAGCGCTTGCGGGACGGGGTCGGGCAGCCGATCCAGGACCTCGGCGGACGCCGGCGCGGGCAGCGAGCTTCTGGGCGAGGGCGACGTGGTCGCGGACGACGGCAGCGGCTTCCGCCCGCCGGTCGCCGCGGAGTCCGGTGGTCGATGGTCGGTGCTCCTAGGGACCTTCACCGGCGAGGATCACCTCGCCCGCGCCGAGGCGTTCCGGGAGGACGTCGCGAGACGATTCCGGGTGTTCGACAAGGCGTTCGTCCAGCCCCGCCGGGCAGGGTCGATGGTGGTGGTCGGACGGTTCGCGTCGCCCGAGGACGAGTCCGCCCAGGAGCTGCTCGGGCTCGCGAAGGCGATCACCGGGTCCGGCGGATCGCGACCCTTCGCGACCGCCATGCTCGTCCGCCGCACCATGGCGGTGGACTCGGGTCCGCCGAAGCCCTTCGACCTGCGGGTTCTCAGGCAGCGGTATCCGAACCAGCGGCAGCTCTACACGCTTCAGGTCGCCGTCTGGAGCACCCTCGGCACCCGCGAGATCACCCCCGAGGACGTCAAGCGCAGCGCCGAGCGGTACGCCACCGAGCTCCGGACGCGGGGCTACGAGGCATGGTTCCACCACGATCCTGACACCGAGACGAGCACCGTCACGATCGGAGGCTTCGGCGCGGATGCCTACGACCCGCGGAGCACCCTGTACGCTCCGGAGGTCGAGCGCCTGATGAAGGCGTTCCCGGCGCAGCGGCTCAACGGCGAGGATGTCCTCGTGGCGGTCGATCCGCGAAATCCCGCGGGAGAAGCGCGTCCCAAGCCCTGCGTCCTCGTCGAGGTCCCGCTCGACTGACCGTCCGCGTGGAGGAGGCGAGTCGATGGCGAGGTCACGGCGACAGGTCGAGCAGGTCGAGGCGACGCCGAGGAGGTCGATGCCGCCGGCGCCCCTGCTCGGGCAGTCCGCCGCGCGAGCCGACCTCGCGGCGCTCCTCGTCGCCAGCCGCGTGCCGCCCGCGATGGTCTTCCATGGTCCGACCGGGGTGGGCAAGATGACCACCGCCCGTCGGCTCGCCGCGCTCCTCCTCGATCCGGCGGCGACCGAGGAGCACCTGCGGGAACTCACGCCTCCCGCCACGAGCGAGACCGCCGAGCTCCTTGCCGCGGGATCGCATCCGGACCTCCACCTCATCTCGAGGACCCGCTGTGCGGACTCGCAGATCCCGGAGCTCCGCGACAAGAAGCAGACCAACATCCCGATCGACCTCCTCCGCGAGCTGATGATCGGCGGCACGGTCGGCGGGGCGCGACTCGACGCGCCGGTGCTGCGGACGCCCTACCGCGGGCACGGGAAGGTCTTCCTGATCGACGAGGCGGAGCTCCTCGACTCGGCGGGTCAGAACGCGCTCTTGAAGACGCTGGAGGAGCCGCCGAAGGACACCTGGATCATCCTCGTCTGCGCGGACCGCACGAAGCTGCTGCCGACGATCCGCAGCCGATGCCACCACGTGGCGTTCTTCCCGCTCGACGCCGACTCGATGCAGCGCTGGCTCGACCGGCTCGATCCCGTGCCGCAGGGCGAGATGCGGGCGTGGCTCCTCGGGTTCGCGGAGGGTTCGCCGGGCGCCGCGGCGCTCGCGCTGGAGGCGGGGCTCATCGAGTGGGATCGCGCGATGCGACCGCCGTTCGAGGCGCTCCTCGCCGGTCGCGGTGGCTTCGACCTCGCCGAGCGGATGACCGAGCTCGTCAAGGAGTTCGCGGAGGCGCGGGTCAAGGGCGATGCCCGCGCGAGCAAGGAGTCCGCGAACCGCCAGGCGACGAGGCTCGCCCTCGGCATGCTCGGTCGCTGGCTGCGGGCGCGGCTCGCGGCGGCGGCGGAGCGAGGCGATGCCGAGGAGGCGGACCGGATGGTCGACTGGATCGACCGCCTCGACCTCGCGGAGCGGCACCTCGAGGCGAACGTCTTCCTGCAGCACGCCTTCGCGGACCTCGTGGCGGCGTGGGAGGAGCGCGGATCGACCGCGGTCCCGTCGTGACCGACGACGCCCCGCAGGGACTCGAGATCGAGCGGGTGTTCCTTCTTCGCGGCATGCCGCCGCTTCCGCCGGCGGAGGAGGTCTGGGAGATCGAGCAGGGCTACTTGCCGAGGACCCGGACCGCCGACGGCGGCTGGACCACCGAGGGACGCCTGCGGCGGGTCCGCTCGGCGGGACGCACGCGGTGCTTCCTCACTCGGAAGCGGGGCGAGGGTCTCGTCCGGGAGGAGTCGGAGCGGGAGATCCCGGAGGCGGAGTTCGAGCGGCGTTGGGGGGAGACGGCAGAGCGGCGCCTGCGCAAGGTCCGCCATCGAGTCCGCTCGCACGGGTACCTCTGGGAGATCGACCGCTTCCTCGACCTCCCGCTGGTGCTCGCCGAGGTCGAGCTCCCTCACCTCGATGCGGCGGTCGCTCCCCCGCCATGGCTGTCGCCATGGATCGTCCGCGAGGTCACCGAGGACCCCCGCTACCGCAACTCCGCCCTCGCCTTCGGCGGCGGATTGCCGCCGGTCGAGTGACCGCTACGATGCCCGCCCGCTGATCCCCGGAGCCGCTGGTGGCGAAGACCTTCCGATGCCAGATCGTGACCCCGACCGCCGAGATGTTCGACGGCGACGTGACCTACGTGGACCTTCCCGCCTGGGACGGTCAGATGGGCGTGATGTCGTCCCGCGCCGCGATGTTGGTCTCGCTCGGCGCCGGTCGGCTTCGGCTGGAGATGGGCTCGGGCGGTCGCCGTGAGTTCGTGCTCAGCGATGGCTTCGCCCAGATGGACCAGGACACCTTGACGCTGCTCACCGAGGTCGCCGAGCCGGCGGAGTCGATCGACGCCGCCGACGCGGAGCGGGAGCTCGCCGCGGCGAACGCCGACCTCGCCCGCTCGCAGGATGGACGCCCCCGCGGTCCGGAGGCGATCGAGGAGATCGCGAAGCGGCAGCGGCTCGCGATGGTCCGCCGCTCGGTCGCCCGCGGTCGGAACGCGCGGTGAACCGGGGCGTCGCGGCATCCACGAACTCCGCTCGCGACCACGGCATCGAATCGCCGAAGTGTTGGATTCCAGGTGTTGGACTGAAGGAAGTGGCATCGCCTGCCTTCCGTAGGCAGCGCGGATGAGCAAGACTCGCGGCTCCAAGGATGGAGGACCCCGACCCGTGACCGACGCCGCGACCGCCCTGCCTGAAGCGCCCTCGACTCCAGACGCGACGGAGAACCAGCCGTCGAAGGCGGGACGCTCCCGACGTGGGCGGACCGTGCCGGCGCCCGCGCCGGATCCATCCGCGGAGGTCGTCGAGTCGATCGAAGCGGTGCTGCTCGCGTCGGACCGACCGATTCCCGATGCCCGCATCGCGGCGGTGCTCGAGCTCCCGGAGCAGCCCGCTCCGGCGAGCGTCATCGAGGTGGCGGTCGATCGGCTCAACGCCGACTTCGAGCGAACTGGTCGGGTCTTCCGGATCCGCCGCGTCGCGGGCGGCTGGCGGGTGCTGATTCAGCCGCGCCACGCGGACGTGCTCGAGCGGCTCAAGGGGCAACGCAACCAGGCGAAGCTCACGCCGGCGGCGCTCGAGACGCTGGCGATCATCGCGTACCGGCAACCGATCGTCCGCGCTCAGATCGAGGCGATCCGCGGCGTCGCATGCGGCGAGGTGCTGCGGGGACTGCTCGACCGACGACTCGTGCGCATCGTGGGTCGCGCCGAGGAACTCGGGCGACCGATGCTCTACGGCACGACCAAGGAGTTCCTCTCGATCTTCGGGCTCGCGAGCCTCTCCGACCTGCCGCAGCGTCGGGAGTTCGGCGAGTCACCGAGCGAGTCCACCTCCCGGAAGCGTTCCGAGGAGCCGCCGACTGCCTCCGATCCGGCAGTCGAGTCGATCTGAACACCTTCGCCGCGCCTCTTCCGCGCCTCCACCGAGCAGCCTCCCGGCATCGGCTCCCGCTCGCGCCGGAGTCGATGATCGATTCTGCGACGGGCAAAAACGACGCCGCGGCGACCGAAGCCGCCGCGGCGTGGAATGCACGAGGAGGTGGGCGATCAGTCGCGACGACGACGGCGGGCGACGAGACCCGCGACGCCGAGGAGGGCGACTGCACCGGGGGCGGGCACCTGCGCCACGAGCACGCTCGTGAACGCGGCGGAGTCCCCGGCACCAAGCCGGAAGGTGAAGGTGATCGCAAGGTTCGTCGAGAGGTTCGGACCGCTGGCGCTCGGGATCGGCTCGCCGAAGCTCGCGGAGCCGACGCTCGCCGCCTGGAACGGATTCGCGGTCACGGCGACCGGCGCAGTCAGCAGGTTCGCGATGGACGCCCCGTTGGTCGAGGCAGCCCACACCGGCGTCGAGCCGATCGTCGAGAACGATCCGCCATCCGCATCGCCGATGATCGAACCGGCGACCGAGCCACCGTAGAGGGTGTTCTTCGCGCCAGAGACGAGAACAGGCAGCGTCAGGGTGATCGAGAAGTCCCGCGCGGCGCCTCCCGCGTTGATCAGGACGAAGTTGCCGCTGACGAACGACGTCTGGAGGTCGGCCATGTTGGACGCGTTGAAGTCGTAGCCGAACGACCACAGACCACCAGCGTCCGACAGCGAGCCGCTGTAGTTGTAGATGTTCGCCGCAGCGGTCGCGGTGCCGCTCAACGTGCTGCTGCCGCCGTTGATGTTCAAGGTGACCGCGGGACCGTCAGCCGAAGCCAACGTCGACACTGCCAAGGTCGCGGCAACGCCGAGACCAACCATCGCCCTCGAAAACAACTCAGATCTCATGATTCCCTCCTCGTGTTGCGCCGAAGTGGCGCCCGATGCCGCCCCTCAGCGGCATCGCCCTTTTCCGTCTCGACTATACACCCGTCCAAGGGGGTGGCAAGGGTGGATCCTGAAGTTCCGAACATCTCGATCCAACTTTGACGCCTGCATCGATCGTCGAAGGCACGGGGGGTGCGTAGTTGAGTTGCCGGGGCAGTCCGGGCACCTCGGCTGCCGGTCACTCGCGATCTGCCCCGGGACGTCCTCGATCTGAAAGCAACGCGACCCGCCTCGAGGGCGGGTCGCGTGGGAAGTTCCGTCGGATGGGAGGACGAGCTTCAGCGGCGGCGTCGGCGAGCGACGAGTCCCGCGAGCCCGAGGAGCGCGACCGCTCCTGGAGCCGGAACCGCCACGAACGAGCCCGCGAGCGAGACCGAGTCGCCCGCGGACAGCGTGAACTCGTAGCGGATCGCCATCGAGGTGTTGATCGCACCGTAGGGCTGGCTGGGGATCGGCGTGCCGAAGCTCGCCGGACCGATCAGCGCCGAGCCGTAGTTGCCGGTCGAGACGCTGAACCCGGTCAGAAGCGTCGCGGCGGTCGAGGAACCGTCCACGATCGCGCTATAGACGGAGCCACCCGCGAACGACGCGAAGGTCGCGCCGTTTCCGTTGCCGTCGGTGACCGAACCGCTCACCGAGCCGCCAATCAGCGTCGAAGGCATCGACATGCCGATGGGAAGCACCACCTCGACGCCGACGACCTGCGTCGAGCCGCTGGTGTTCGTGTAGACGAGGTTCGCGATGATGAACGGATCAGGGTTGACCAGAAGGTCCCAGCCGACCTGGTGACCGGATTCGGCGATGTTGGTCGCCGTCGCGTGCCCGAAGAAACCGAACGTGCCGTTCGGATTCCCCCACGCATTCATCGTGCTGGGGTCGTACTGGAACAACTGCCCCCCCACGGTCACGTTGACCTGGACGTTCGGGATCGTGTTGGTGTCCGCGGACGCGGAGAACGCGATCACGCCGGAAAGCACCGCGGAAGCGCAAGAAAGTCGATGTGCGGCAGCCATTACCCTTCCTCCTCCAACAGTCCTCGGACCTCCCTGAGTCCTGAGACCGAAGGTGTAACTCTCGGCGGTGCCGTGGCGCCGCCCTTTTCCCACCTCGGAACATATCACCGGTTCCGAGGGTCACAAGCGGTTTCCTGCGATTCTGGGCGAAACTGCCCGCGACCCGCACCCCCGCCCAGAACGCCGGGGGCGAGGGGCTGCCTCACGCGGTCATTGACTCGTCCGGAAACCGCCTCCACGCCCGCCCTCGATCGCAGTGCTCAAGCGCCTGCTCCACGGCGTGAGCCATCTCCGTCGAGGTCTGGGCGGTGCGGACCGCCTCCTTGAAGGGCTTCACATGCCCCATCGTCTTGCCATACCACGAGATGCGTTGCCGCAGGCTGCGGACGGCCCGATCCTCTCCAAGAAGCTCCACCGCCAGTTCGAGGTGACGTCCGATTACTCGAATCTTCTCGGCGAGGGAGGGCTCTGGTCCGACTGCTCCGTCGCACAGCCACTTCCACGCCCGCCGGAACAGCCACGGCGTCCGAAGCGCCCCCCTGCCCACCATGACGCCGGCACAGCCGGAGATCCGCATGAGCGCCGGGACGTGCTCTGGCTCGGTGACGTCGCCGTTTCCGATCACCGGAATCGCCCGCACCGCCGCCACGACCTCCCCGATCCGCTCCCACCTCGCCGTCCCGCTGAAGAGTTGCTTGGTGGTGCGGGCGTGCACCGTGACCGCGGCGATGCCCGCTGACTCAAGGTCGCGGGCGAGCGCCGGCGCCACGATGCAGTCGTCATCCCAACCCAGCCGCATCTTGGCGGTGACCGGCACCCGACCTGCGGCGTGCCGATCGACCGCCTTCACGATCCGTTCGGCGAGCCTCACGGTCGAGCAGGGGTTCCGAAGCAGAAGCGAGCCGCCGTTCTTCTTGGCGACCTTGTCGACCGGGCACCCCATGTTGATGTCGATGATCCGCGCGCCCCGGTCGATCGCCCAGCACGCCGCCTCGGGAAGCGGATCCTGGTCGTTGCCGTAGAGCTGCATCGCGAGCGGCTGATCGCGGGAGTCGGTCGCGGCGAGCTCGAGCGACGCGGGGGTCTCCCGGAGAACGGCATGGCAGTTCAGGAGGTCCGTGCTCGCGAGCCCGACCCCGCCCTGCTCCCGACACAGGACCCGGAACGCGACGTCGCAATAGCCCGCCATGGGGGCGAGGAGGAGCGGCGTCTCGAGCGTGACGGGTCCGATTCGGAGCATGCGCAGTTCGCGGAGGAAGCCCGCGGAGGAAGACTTGATTGTGGACCCCTCGCTCGACGGATCAACCCACGACGCGTCGTTCGCGGCTCATTCGACCCGCCGACCGAGCACCGACTCCAGCACGAGGTCCCGCACGGCGGTCGCCGGGATGACCTCCGGGGTCGCCGATGGAACCGCCCCAAGAAGGACCGGTCGGTCGATCTCCGGGACGTCGATCCGTCCATGGGAGCCGCCCACGAGCGAGCCATCGAGCGGGATCAGGTCCATCAGCACCCGCTGACCGAGGGTCCGCCGCAGCAGGCGCCACGCCACCGCGAGCCGCGGGAACGCGATGCGAGGATCGACGAGAAGCTCGCAGGGATCGAAGCCGGTCTTGCGAAAGATCTCGACGCACCGGGCGAAGTCGGGTGCCCGCGAGTCCTCGAGCCAGTGCCCCCACTCGACCCAGCGGTCTGGCGCCGCGACCGCGACGAGGTCGCCGCTTCGGGCATGCGCGAGTCCCGCCGCGGCGATCGCCTCACCGACGAGCACCGTCTCGACCCCATCAAGGGCGCGAAGCAGGTCATGGACCTCTCCGACGCGAGCTCTCGCCGCAGGCGCAAGGTAGACGTGGGCGACCTGGTGATCGACCACCGCGAACGCATCGCTGCCGAGAAGGTCGAGCGCCTCGCGCTCATGCTCCTCCGCGCGCACCTTGAGAAGCCCCGCGCGGCGGAGCTCGCGGTTGATCGCCACCGGTCCGCGGACCGGCACGATCCCGTACTCGGATAGGACGATCGGCCGAACCCCCTCATGCTCGTAGAAGTCGAGGAGATCGCCCGCGACCTCGTCGATCGCCGCGACCGCCCGCGCGACCCGCGGATCCTCTGGTCCGAACCGCTGCAGGTCGTAGTCGAGGTGCGGCAGGTAGACGAGGGAGATCGTCGGATGGTGCCGACGCCAGACCTCGCGGGCGGCGTCGGCGATCCAGCGGCTCGAGGCGATGCCGGCGCGCGGTCCCCAGAAGTCGAAGAGGGGAAACCGTCCCAGCGCCCGCTGCAGGTGGTCGCGGAGGTCGGCGGGCGTCGTCCAGCAGTCGGGAATCTTGCGTCCGTCCGCCGCGTAGATCGGTCGCGGCGTGACCGACACGTCGTGCGTGCCGCCCATCGCGTACCACCAGAAGAGGTTCGCGCAGGTCACCCGCGGGTCGAGCCGCCTCGCCGTCTCCCAGACCTTCTCGCCGGCGACGAGGCGGTTCGACTGCCGCCACATGAGGACCTCGCCGAGCTCGCGGTCGAACCAGCCGTTCGCGACCGCGCCGTGCGCGGAGGGAGGCAGGCCGGTCAGCATCGAGGACTGCACCGTGCAGGTGACCGCCGGCAGCGGCGGCGTCGTCGTCCTGATCGCTCCGTGCCGCTCGGCGAAGCGCCGAAGCCGCGGCGCATGCGCCGCAAGCAGGCGACGCGACAAGCCCACGAGGTCGACGACGGCGACGGGCTGCGGCGCGGGTGCGGAGCTCACGCCGGTCATTGTGACGCGGGACCTTCGCCCGTGGGCGTCGTCAGCTCGCCGCGAGGCGGCGACCAAGCAGGCGGCTCGCCGCGAAGAGGACGATCGCGACGACCGTCGGCGTCGGTCCAAGCGCCGCCAGCACGACCGCGTCGATCAGGCAGAGGCTCCCCAGCCATCCGCCGACGAGGCGCGGCACCGGCGTCTCCGCGGTCCAGCGGGTCGCCGCGACGAACCAGCCCGCCAGGCATCCAATGACCGCGAGGTCGCGCAGCAGCTGCATCGAGCCGAAGGGATCCTCGATCGTCGGGCGGGGAATCATCGCCCCGAGCATCGCCGCCGGCACGAGGCAGAGCAGACCGCAACCGACCACCCAGCGCGGACCGGCGCCGAGGTCGCGACGGAGGGCGAGTCGCCCCTCCTCGGTCCGCACCTCGCCCCTCGCGACGATGCTCACCGCGACGACGAAGACCGCCACCACGCCCGCCGCGGCGAGGACGACCGGATCGAGCCAAGGAGGGGCGTCGGACGCCGCGACGGGCTCCTCCGCCGCGCGCACTCCCTCCGCCGCCGCGCCGGCGGCGAGGATGATCGCGAGACCTCGGCATGCGCCCGGCAGCGCCACGGACCAACGGAGCCTCGCGTGCAGCAGGTCATAGAGGATGATCGCGCTGCAGAGGAGGAGCGACAGGAGGCTGACCTGGGTCGAGCCTCCGAGAGCGCCGAGGAGCCACAGGCTTCCGAGCCCAAGCGCCGCCGACGCCGCCACGGCATGCAGCACCCGCACCCGCCCGGAGGGCAGCGGTCGAGCCGGTCGCTCGCGGCGGTCCGTCTCGAGGTCGAGCACGTCGTTGAGGATCAAGCCGACGAGGTAGAGACCGCAGATCCCCGCCGCCACGCGGGCGAGGAGCAGCACGTCGTCGACGGTCGTCCGGGCGAGGTCCTCCGGCGCCGAACCAAGCCAGCGGCTCCCCGGAACCCGGATCGCATCGCCGACCGCCGCGGCGCCGAGCCACGCGCCGAGCAGGGCATTGCTCGCGACCGTCGGCAGGTTCGGGAGGCGGAGGAGCTCGATCCATCCGCGGAGTCGGGAGTCGATCGGCACCGCCGCAAGGTAATGCCGAAGGGGTGGTGCCGAGGAATCGACCGCCGCGCAACCGCGGCGCCCTCAGAGCAGGTCGTGCACGTAGCGGAGCTCCCGCGCGATCCCCTCGTCGAGGGAGCCCGGGCGCATCGCCGCGGGCAGCACGCTCCAGGCGTAGGTCTCGACCTCGAGGAAGTCGCAGCCGTCCTCCGCGCGAAGCGCGGCGAGGCACTCCCCGACGTCACCCCGCGTGGTCTGCACCCTCCCGAGCGACTCCGCGAAGACCGGCACGTGGAAGTGGATCCGCCAGAAGCCCTCGGGCGCCCGCTCGATCGCCTCGGGCAGGTCGTCGAAGAGGTGCACCTTGCCTGCGCCATCGAGGACCGTGGTCTGGTGCAGCCAGCGGGGCTCGTCGAAGATGCGGAGGGCGCGGAAGTCGCCGCCCGACCCGTCGAACGCGACCGCGTTCGAGACCTGCACCCGACCGACCAGCACGCCACGGCGCCGGTACGCCTCGAGCGAGTCGTCCTGCGGCTCGAACATCACCGACGCATGGCAGACGTCGTGGCACGCGCGAAGATGGCTCCGCGCCGCCTGCCCGGCGAGATCGTGCACCCCCGCGAGGAACTCCGCGGTCTCCTCCGCCCGCTCGAGCAGGCAGCCGGGCTCCGGCTCGAGGTCGAGGTGGATCTCGATGCCGGAGTCGTCGGAGGCGCGACGCATCGCCTCGATCGCGACGGCGAGCGCCCGCCGCGCGGCGTCGATCGATCCGCCATCGGAGACCGCCGCCCGCCAGCCGACCGGAAGCGTCGTGACGCCGGCGGACCTCGTGCCGGACGGAACGAGCCGCGCGAGGACGCGGGCGAGCCGCGCGGTGAACTCGAGCCGCGCGGGATCCGCCCACGAGGGCTCGTAGACGGCGTGCTTCACGACGCGTCCGTGGAAGTCGCCGAAGGGAAATCCGTTGAGTCCAGCCACCACGAGCCCGAGTCCGGCGAGGCGGTCGCGCAGGCGCTCCGCCTCGCCGGGACGATCGAGATCGCGCGACGCCTCGTCGGAGAGCCAGAGACCGAGCGGGAGCGGCGCGTCGCGGGGCAGCACGGAGCTCCCGCCACGACGAAGCGACGACGCCACCAAGGGCGCCATCGCCACCACCCCCTCGAGGATCCTCGCGAGTCCAGGACCGGGGTGGACGTTCGTGCAGTAGCCGAGTCGCAGCGAGCGGATCGGCGATCCGCCGCCGGGACCTAGGCCTTCGGCGGGAGCGGGTTCAGGTTCGCGTGATGGATCCACTGCCAGCCCTGGGGGGTCATGAGCCAGACGCTCGACCGCGCCGAGCGGCGCTTGGGCAGGCGATCGCCGTCGATCGTCTCCGCCACCTCGACAAAGTAGCAGACCACCATGGTCGGTCCCTCGCGGGTCACCACGAAGTCGGAGCGCTCGTAGGGTCCGAGCTTGAGCTTCGAGATCAGGTCGAGCTCCTTCGCGCGGTCCCGGGCGCCGTTCTCGTGCACCGAGAGGAATCCGGAGGCAAGCATCGACTCGACGGTCCTCATGTCGTGGTCGGCGATCGCCTTCCACATCGAGCGCTCGAGGTCCACCCCGAGCGACTTCGCGTCGACCTCGTTCGACGAGGCGAGACCCGGCACGACGATCCCCGCGGCGGGGATCGCGACGAGCATGGTGGAGGCGAGCAGGACGACGAGGAGCGGGACGCGGGTTCGGGGGGAGTTCATCACAGGATCTCCTGGGTGTTGGGGGGAGTTGGGGAGACGCGACGCGGCGAATCTACGAGCCGTCCTGCTCCGAGCGAGAGCGGAGGTCACCCCGTCGCGGATGAACGAGGCGTGCTTCCCGCTACGATCGACCCGGTCTCCCTCGCGCACGCCATGACCGCCCTCGAGCTCCGAACCGCCGGTGAGTCGCACGGACCCGCGATGGTCTGCCTCGTCGAGGGCCTTCCGCTCGGCATGCCCTTCGACCTCGACTTCGTGAACGCGGAGCTGCGGCGCCGCCAGCGCGGCTACGGACGAGGCGCGCGGCAGCGGATCGAGGAGGACGCGGCGGAGGTGCTGGCGGGCGTGCGGCAGGGGCGGATCACGGCGGGTCCGCTCGCGATCGCGGTCCGGAACCAGGACCGCCGCCTCGACGACCCCGTCAGGACGCCGCCGGTGACCCGCCCGAGGCCGGGTCACGCCGACCTCGCGGGCAGCCTCAAGTTCCTCTCGACCGACTGCCGCGACGTGATCGAGCGCTCGAGCGCCCGCGAGACCGCGGCGCGCACCGCGGGCGGCGCCGCGGCGAGGTGCCTCCTCCGCGAGTTCGGGATCGAGGCGTTCGGCTTCGTCCGGGGCGCGATCGACGTCTTCACGAGCGCGCGACCGACCCCCGAGAACTGGCGCGACCTGCGGGCGATCCGCGACGCGAGCGAGGTCGGAGTGCCGGATCCCGAGGCGAGCGAACGGCTCGCCTCGCGGATCCGCGAGGCGAAGGAGGCGAAGGACACCGTCGGCGGTCTGATCGAGGTGCACGTCTTCGGCGCGCCGCCGGGGCTCGGCGCCTGCGGCGCGGGGCTCGAGCGGCTCGACGCGCGGATCGGCGCGGCGGTGTTGGGGGTGCAGGCGATCAAGAGCGTGGAGATCGGGATGGGCGCGGAGGTCGCGAGGCACCGCGGCTCGGAGGTCCACGACGCGATCCGCCTTGATCCGGCGCGGCGAGCGACCTCCTCGCTCGGATTCGAGCGCCAGACCAACCACGCGGGAGGTCTCGAGGGCGGCATGACCAACGGCATGCCGATCGTGATCACCGCGGCGATGAAGCCGATCAGCACGCTGCTGCGCGGCATGCCCAGCGTGGACCTCGCGACCGGCGAGCCCCAGACCTCCGCCTACGAGCGATCGGACGTCTGCGCCGCCGCCGCGGCGAGCGTGGTCCTCGAGAACGTGGTCGCCTTCGAGGTCGCGCGGGCGTTCCGCGCGAAGTTCGGAGGCGACTCGCTCGCGGAGGTGCGGGCGCAGGTCGACGCATACCTCGCCATGGCTCGGGGGCTCACCACGGTCCCGTAGTCGCTCGTCATCTCGTCCTCCGCGAGCCCGCATGGCTACCTACACCCGCATCCACCGGCTGCTTCGGCTCGTGATCCTCGTGCAGTCCGGGCGGCATCGGGCGAAGGACCTCGCCGAGACCTGCGGCACGAGCGTCCGCAACATCTACCGCGACCTGAAGGAGCTCGAGGGCGCCGGCGTCCCGATCCGCTTCGACGACGCGGACGACTGCTACCGCCTCGACCCCGGCTTCTTCCTGCCGCCGATGCAGCTCACCCTCGAGGAGTGCCTCGCGATGAGCGTGCTCTCGGAGCAGCTCGGCGGGCAGAAGCAGGTGCCCTTCCTCCGCGAGGCGCTGCACGCGATGCGGAAGATCGAGTCGCAGCTGCCCGCCGCGCTCCGCGACCAGCTCGACGCGGACCGGCGGATGCTCGAGGTGCGCACGGCGCCGGGCGAGCCGGCGGACCACCACCGGGACGTCTACGCGAAGGTGCAGGAGGCGATCCGCGGGCGCCGCGCGATCGAGGTGAGCTACGAGTCCGCGACCGGTCCGGACGCCGGGCGATCCACGACCTTCCTCCTCGAGCCGTATGCCCTGTTCTTCTCCGTGAGGGCGTGGTACGCGGTGGGTCGCCGCATCGACAAGGACGAGGTCCGCAGCCTGAAGCTCAGCCGCTTCGGGGCGATCCGCCCGACCCGGCGCGGATACCGCATCCCCAAGTCCTTCTCGCTCGAGCGTCATCTCGGCAACGCGTGGCGGATGATCCGCGGACGCCCCGACCACGCGGTGGCGATCGACTTCGATCCGGAGTTCGCCCCCACCGTCTCGGACACCATCTGGCACCGCACGCAGCAGGTCGAGCACCGCCGCGACGGCGGCTGCACGATCTCCTTCACCGTGAGCGGGCTCGAGGAGATCGCCTGGTGGGTGCTGTCGATGGGTCCGCACGCGACGGTGCGGTCGCCGAAGGTCCTCGCGGAACTCGTCCGCGACCTCGCCCGGCGCACCGCGGACCGCTACTCGGCGGGAGGTCGCCGCGCCCGCGGTCGGTGACCCGCCAGCGCCTCAGGCGATCGAGGTCGGATGCCAGATCGCCTTGACCTCGATCCAAGGTCGGATCGCGTCGAGGTCGGTCCAGCGGTCGTGATCATCGAGCCCGCTCCGCTCGACCGGCACGTCCACGAGCCGAAGACGCTTCAGGCTCTCCGCCGCCGCCTCGCCCGCGGCGGTCGCGACCTCCGCCGGAAGCCCGATCGCGCCGAGGACCCCGATCTGTCGATGGCTCGCCATGGCGGGCACGAGCTCGCCCACGCCGCCGGTGAGGACGTTCGCGACGCCTGCAGGAACGTCGGAGACCCCGAGGATCTCGGAGAGCACCACGCCCGGCAGCGGGTTCGCCTCGCTCGCGAGCGCGACCACCGCGTTTCCCGCGGCGAGCGGCGGCGCCAGCGCGGTCACGAGCCCGAGCAGCGACGGTGCCGGCGGCGCGACCGTCGCCGCGACGCCGATCGGCTCGATGACCGACATCACGTAGAAGGGGCCGGCGACGGCGCACTGACCGCCGAGCAGGCTCGGCATCTTGTCGGTCCAGCCGGCGAAGGAGACCATCCGGTCGATCGACCGCTCGACCTCCTTCCGCGCGGCGCCCGCGGTCGATCCCTCCACCACGCGGATCGACTCGACGAGCTCCTCGCGCCGTGCCTCCATGAACTCCGCGACGCGGTAGAGGATCTGCCCGCGAAGGTAGGGCGTCGCGGACGCCCAGCCATCCGCCGCCTTCGCCGCCGCCTCGACCGCGTCGCGAAGGTCCTTGCGGCTCGCCCGCGCCGCGTGCGCCACGACCCGGCCCTGCGGGTCCGCGACCGGCACGGTGCGCCCGGACTCCGAGCGGGGGTACGACCCGCCGATG
This sequence comes from Phycisphaerae bacterium, assembly GCA_016873275.1. Taxonomy (GTDB): domain Bacteria; phylum Planctomycetota; class Phycisphaerae; order Phycisphaerales; family SM1A02; genus VGXO01. The sequence continues at coordinate 36,106 of VGXO01000011.1, read as the reverse complement.
TAGAGCTTGCACGTCTTGACCACGCCGATGCGGCTCATGCGAGGTACTCCCGCAGTCCCGCCACGCCGCCCTCGCGACCAAAGCCGCTCTCGCGGTAGCCGCCGAAGGGCGAGGCGGGATCGAAGCGGTTGAAGGTGTTGCACCAGACGACGCCCGCCTTCATCCGCCGCGCGAACTCGAGCGCCTTCGCGCCCTTGTCGGACCACACGCCCGCGGAGAGCCCGTAGGGGGTGTTGTTCGCGCGGGAGACCGCCTCCTCCGCGGTGCGGAAGCTCATCGCCACGAGGACCGGTCCGAAGATCTCCTCGCGGGCGATCGCGTGGGTCGGCTGCACGTTCGTGAAGAGCGTCGGTCGGCACCAGAAGCCGCGGTCCGGCAGCGCCGCGTCGCCAGACTCATGAAGGACCGCGCCCTCCTCCTCGCCCCGCCGCAGGTAGTGGCGGATGCGCTCGAGCTGCGCCCGCGAGTTGATCGCGCCGAGGTCGGTGTTCTTGTCGAGCGGATCGCCCACGCGGATCGACCGCATGCGGTGGCGGAGCTTCTCGACGACCTCCTCGAGCACCGACTCCTCGACGAGCAGGCGGCTTCCCGCGCAGCAGACCTGACCTTGGTTGAACCAGATGCCGGAGACGATGCCCTCGACCGCCTGATCGATCGCCGCGTCCGCGAAGACGACGTGCGGTCCCTTGCCGCCGAGCTCGAGGGTCACCTTGCGGCGGCGGGTTGCGCAGGAGGCGGCGATGCGCTTGCCGACCTCGGTCGATCCGGTGAAGGCGACCTTGTCGATGCCCGGATGGTCGACGAGCAGTCGACCGGTCTCCGGACCGCCGGTCACGATGTTCACGACGCCCGGCGGGAGCTCGACCTCCCGGAGGATCTCCGCGAGCCGCAACGCGGTGAGGCTCGTCGTCTCCGCCGGCTTGAGCACGCAGGTGTTCCCGCAGGCGAGCGCCGGGGCGAGCTTCCACGCCGCCATCAGGAGCGGGAAGTTCCAGGGGATCACCTGCCCGCAGACGCCGACGGGCTCCGGCTCGTCTCGCAGGAAGCGGAGCTTGTCGCACCAGCCGGCGTGGTGGAAGAAGTGCTGCGCGACCGCGGGAACGTCGAAGTCGCGGCTCTCGCGGATCGGCTTGCCGCCATCCATCGTCTCGAGCACCGCGAGCTCCCGCGAGCGGTCTTGGATCCGCCGGGCGATCCGGAAGAGGTACTTCGCCCGCTCGAGGGGCGGCGTCCTCCGCCAATCCTTCAGTGCCCGCCGCGCCGCGTCGACGGCGCGATCGACGTCGGCGGCGCCCGCCTCCGCGACCTCGGCGAGGGCGGACTCGGTCGCGGGGTTGATCGAGGGGAACCGACGTCCCTCGACCGGATCCGAGAATCCGCCGTCGATGAAGAGCCCCGGCCGCGGCTCGAGGGGAACCTTGAGGGACTCGGGCGCCGGGGCAAGGGTCCAGTCGGCGCCGGTCGCGGTGCTCGGGGACGAATCCGCCATGCGGCGGAGGGTATCCCGCGGCGGTCGAAACCGCCGGTGCATCTCGGCGAACCGGTCCCCATGCGACTCCTTGAAGCGCCCATCCTCGTCGCCGCCCTGGCGCCCCTCCTTTCGGCCTGCACGCTCTTCGGGATCCCCGGCGAGGGCGAGGACATGGGCGCGGTGCGGACGCCCGATCTCGTCACCCGCGTCGGCGGGGACCGCGAGGCGTCGATCGAGATCGTCAACGGTCAGTACCGGTTTGGTCGGAGCCTCATCGAGGCGCCGCTGCCGGCGGGATATCCCGAGCCGACCCCGCCCGGCGCGATCGACCTCAAGAAGTACCCCTCGGTGCGTCGCGCCGAGTTCACCCGATCGGGCAATCCCGACGGCGGCATGAACGGCGGCTTCTGGCCGCTCTTCAACCACATCAAGAGCCGCGACATCGCCATGACGAGTCCCGTCGAGATGGACTACGACGGCATGCCCGTGTCGGGCGAGGGGCGTCCGGAGAAGTGGACGATGTCCTTCCTCTACCGCACCGCCGACCTTGGACCCACCGGCGACGCCGGCAACGTGATCGTCGTCGACACCGACGCGATGACGGTGGTGAGCGTCGGGCTCGCGGGGCAGTACGGCATGCGGCGCGTCCGCGAGGGGATGGAGCAGCTCGAGTCGTGGCTCGCCGCGAACCCCGCGTGGCAGGTCGCCGGAAGTCCTCGTGCCTTCTGGTACAACGGCCCGTACGTCGGCGACGCGCGGAAGTGGTCGGAGATCCAGGTTCCGGTCGAGCCGCGTCCGGCGCCTGCGCAGGCACCCGCCGCCTCCGTGCCGACCGCTCCCGCCGCCGATCCCGCCTGATCGCCTGCCTCGGCCTGCAATCCGCTCGATCGATGGCTGATTCCGGCATCCGGCCCGGGTAGATTGCCCTTTCCCGCCGCGAGTGCATCTCGCGCGATCCAAGGACGCATCGACCCATGCCCGACTCCACCACCAAGCCGGTCCTCGCCATCGACATCGGCGGCAGCCACGTCAAGATCCGCATCCCCTCCGATCCCGAGCCGCGGCGCTTCGAGTCAGGACCCACGCTCACCCCGCAGCAGATGGTGGAGGGCGTCCTTGGGCTCGCCAAGGACTGGAAGTTCACCTCGGTCACCATTGGGATCCCTGCCCCGATCGTGGGCATGTCCGTGGTGAAGGACCCGGCGAACCTCGGTCAGGGATGGACCGCATTCGACTACGCCGGCGCCTTCGGCATGCCGGTGAAGATCGTCAACGACGCCGCGATGCAGGCGGTCGGCAGCTACCTCGGCGGACGCATGCTCTTCCTCGGGCTCGGCACCGGCCTCGGCAGCTGCATGATCGACCGCTACCTCGTGCAGCCGATGGAGCTCGCCCACGCGCCGTATCGGCGCGGTCGCTCCTACGAGGACTACGTCGGCGAGCGGAGCCTCCTCAGGCGCGGGAAGTCGCGCTGGCGGAAGCACGTCGAGACGGTGGTCGGGATCCTCTCCGCGGCGCTCCTGCCCGACTACGTCGTGCTCGGCGGCGGCAATACGCGGCTCCTGAAGGAGATGCCCGCGCGCTGCCGGCGCGGCGAGAACACGAACGCGTTCCTCGGCGGGTTCCGCCTGTGGCAGCCGGAGTGGAAGGACTCCCTGCCCATGCCGTTCACGCCCCCGCCGGTCGAGGAGCCGAAGCCGAAGGCTCAAGCCTCCGGCACGTCCCAGCCCGCGGCGTAGGAGCCCTTCGCGGCACGCAGGATCTGCCGCATGAGGTCGTCGAGCAGGCTCGACGCGCCGAGGCGGAAGAGCCCCGGCGTCAGCCACTCCCTGCCGAGCGTCTCCTGCACCATCACGAGGTAGTGGAGCGCCTGCTTCGCCGTGCGGATGCCGCCAGCGGGCTTGAGCCCCACCAAGGGCGCGCCGCCGCGGCGGGCGTCGCGGATCGCCTCCATCATCACGAGCGAGACCGGCATCGTCGCGGCAGGCACCACCTTGCCGGTCGAGGTCTTGATGAAGATCTCGCCGTCGCGCGGACGCGGCAGGCCCGGCGCGTCGCACGCCGCCTCGATCGCGAGGTCGGATGCCCGGCGGACGAGGTCGAGCGACTCGAGCTCGCCGGTCTCGAGGATGATCTTGAGCATCGCGCCGGCGCACGCCTCCCGCACCGCGGCGATCTCGTGGCGGACCTCCTGCTCCTTGCCGGCGAGGAGGCGACCGCGGGAGATCACCATGTCGATCTCGTGCGCCCCCTCCGCGACGGCGAGCCGGACCTCCTCGAGCCGGAGCCGCAGCGCCGACTGCCCGCTCGGGAACGCCGTCGCGACCGAGGCGATCCGCACGGGGCTTCCCTCGAGCGCCTCCCGCGCGACCGCGACGAGGGAGGGATAGACGCACACCGCGGCGACCGGCGGCACCATCTCGACCCCCGAAGGCAGGCCGCCCGCCCAAGGGCACCTCGCCTTCCGGACGAGCGCCCGGACCTTCTCCGGGGTGTCCTTCCCCTCGAGCGTGGTGAGGTCGAGCATGGAGACCGCGAGGCGCAGTCCCCTCGACTTCGCGGGTTCCTTGATCGACCGCTTGGTGAAGGACTCGGCGCGGAGCCTCGCGGCGACGGCATCGACCGGTCGCGCGGCGAGCGCCACCGCTCAGCCGCCCCGACCCGCCGCGAACACCGCGGGGAGGAACGCGCCGCCCTTGAAGACGATGCGGCGGTCGGCGACGTTCGGGACCTCGTAGAGGTAGAGCACCTCGTCGCGCCCGTCGATGACGTAGAGGTACTCCTGACCAGAGCCGCCCGTGGCGCTCGGCGCCGTGAGCAGCGAGAAGCCCTCGTCGCCCGCGACCGCCGGACCCGCGTGCGCCCGGTGCGCCGGCAGCTTGCCCGCCTCGATCATCACGAGCGCGGCGAGCACGAACGCGGACGCCCAGAGCGGCGCGGCGGATCCTCGAAGGTGGCGAAGCATGGTGGTCGTCTCCCGCGGAGGTTCAGTTGCGGCCGCGGATCAGGCTGACGCCGTCCGTGACGAGGTTCCGGTAGCCGATGCCGACGAAGGTGGTGGTCGGCTGGTTCCACATGATCGCGACGAGCTCCTCGTGGGTCTGGTCGAGCACCCAGAGGACCTGCCCGCTCGCCCCGTTCACCTCGCCCGAGACCATCAGGTAGTCGCCGCGCGGTCGGGACTGCGCCGTCGCGCGTGGCGCCCACAGGACCACGCCGAGCGCCAGGAGCAGCGCCACGTTCAGGGCAAGCAACGCCAGGCGGGATCGCTCGTGCATGACCGGTTCCTCGGAAGGGATGGACGCGACGCCGATCAGACGTCCTGATGCGAGCGCTTGGATGGATAGAGGCTGATCGCGAGCACCGCGCCGCCGAGGACCGCGAGGATCCCGAAGCCGGCGAGCGGCAAGTATCCGCGTCCCTTGGGCGGAGGCGGGGCGCCCTGGGCGAGCGCGGAGGAACCGATGCAGAGTGCGGCGAGGACCGCGGTCGTCAGCCGCCAGGACGAGGATCGCTGCTTCATCGCCGCAGCATATGGACCGCCCCACGCGGGAGCAACGACCGACCCGCCAACGAGAACGCGGGGCCCGGCTCGTGCCGGACCCCGCGTGGGTCCACCGTGCAGGACGATCGACTCAGGACTTCACGAGCCGACCGCGGACCCGGGCGACGCGCTGCATCGCGTTTCGGGTGTCGACGATCAGCTTCGCGTGCTCGCCGATCAGGTCGTAGTTCACCGCGTCGTGATCGGTCACGATCAGGACGAGGTCGGCGTCGGAGATCGCCTTCGCGGTGAGCTCCGTCGAACGGAGCTCGAGCCGGTGCTTCCGCATCGGCGGGAACTGCGGCAGGTGCGGATCGTGATAGCTGACCTCGGCGCCCGAGTCGAGCAGCAGCTCGATGATCTCCGCCGCGGGGCTCTCCCGCGGATCATCGATGTTCTTCTTGTAGGCGATGCCCATCACGAGCACCTTCGAGCCGCGGAGGCTCTTGCGGTCCTCGTTGAGCGCCCGCATGCAGCGGTCGATCACCCAGTGAGGCATCGCGGTGTTCACCTCGCCGGCGAGCTCGATGAAGCGGGTCGCCTGACCCACCGCCCGCGCCTTCCACGTGAGGTAGAACGGGTCGATCGGGATGCAGTGCCCGCCGAGCCCGGGACCGGGATAGAACGCCTGGAACCCGAAGGGCTTGGTCGCCGCGGCGTCGATCACCTCCCACACGTCGATGCCGAGGGCGGTGAGCACCGTCTTCATCTCGTTGACCAGCGCGATGTTCACGCAGCGGTAGATGTTCTCGAGGAGCTTCGCGCTCTCGGCGACCTCGGCGCTCGAGACGCGGTGCACCTTGCGGACGACGCGGGAGTAGAGCCCCTCCGCGAGGTCGCCGCTGGTCGCATCGACGCCGCCGACGAGCTTGGGGATGAGCGCCGCGGAGCGACCCGGCGAGCCCGGGTCCTCGCGCTCGGGGCTGAAGGCGAGGAAGAAGTCCTCGCCGCTGCGGAGCCCGGTCTTCTCGAGGATCGGCAGCATCTCGTCGCGGGTGGTGCCGGGATAGGTCGTGCTCTCGAGGACCACCAGCTGACCCTTGCGGAGGACCTTCGCCACCATCTTGGTGCTCTCGAGCACGTAGGTGAGGTCCGGCTCGCGGTGGGTGCCGAGCGGCGTCGGCACGCAGAGCAGGATCGCGTCCGCCTTCGCGAGCTCCGCGGGGTTCGCGGTCGCGGCGAACTTCTGGTTGGCGGCGAGACCCTTGAAGAAGTCGTGCCCGAGGTGCTCGATGTAGGAGCGACCCGCCTTGAGGGCGTCGATCTTCCGCTGGTCGATGTCGTAGCCGAGCACCGGATAGCCGCCATCGAGCACCGCCTTGGCGAGCGGCAGCCCGACGTAGCCGAGACCGACGATCCCGATGACCGCGGTGCGGTTCTCGATCTTCTCGCGGAGCGAAGCGGCGGTGGACATGACGGTGGTTCCGAAGGGACTCATGGAGCGATCCTCGCGGGCGTGATGAAGGTAGGGTCGGGTTCCGACCTGAGTTCATCGCCCGGTGGACGCCTCGACTTCAGCGTGGGTCGGGTGAAGATCGCCGGGGCGCCGGCGATTCGCGGACCTAGAGCAACTCAGCCTCCGAGCAACTTCTCGGGATCCTCGAGCAGCGACTGAAGCGTGGCGAGGAAGGACGCGCCGGCGGCGCCATCGACCACCCGATGGTCGCAGGAGAGGCTCACCGGCAAGACGGTCCCGGCGTAGAAGCGACCGCCCTTCACGAGCACCCGCTCGCGGCTCCGACCGAGACCGAGGATCGCGACCTCCGGGTAGTTGATGATCGGCGTCGCGAACATCCCGCCGTGGCTTCCGACGTTCGAGACCGTGAACGAGCCGCCCATCAGCTCCTCGCGGGCGACGGTGCGGCTGCGGCAGCCCTCCGCGAGCCGGCGGACCGCCTCGGAGAGCTCGACCGGCGCGAGCCGATCCGCGTCGCGGATGACCGGCACCATCAGCCCATGCTCGGTGTCGACGGCGCAGCCGAGGTTGACCGGACCCTTGCGGAGGATCGCCTCGCCGGGGTCATCGACCACCGCGTTGAGCTCCGGATGCTTGCGCAGCCCGCGGCAGACCGCGAACATCACGAAGGGCAGCAGGCTCAGCTTCCGCCCGAGGACCCGCGCGTACTCCGACCGCTTCGCGAGCAGGTCGGTGACGTCGATCTCCTCGACGACCGTGAAGTGGACCGCGGTCTTGATCGAGAGGTCGAGCGCCTGGGCGATCTTCCTCCGCACCCCGCGGAAGGGGATTCGCTCGACGACGCCGTCCGCGTCCGCGGGCGGTCGATCGGCGGGGATCGGCACCGACTTCGGCGAGAAGCCCTCGGCGACCGCGCCGCGGTCGCGACCGCGAGCATCCTGCCTTGCGTCGCCGCGACCGCCCCGGTCGGCGGCGGACTGCACGTCCCCCGCCGTCACGCGACCGCCGCGCCCGGTCGGCGCGACGCGGTTGATGTCCACGCCGAGCTCGCGGGCGATGCGCCGCACCGCGGGGGTCGCGAGCGCCTTCCGCGCGGGCGCCGCCGCCGACTCCTGACGTCGCCCAAACCTCTCGGCGATCGAGAGCTGCCCCGACATCGTGCCCACGACGGTGCCCGCGTCCTCCTCCTTCGCGGCGTCCTTCGCCGGCGCCCTGGCGGGCTCGCGGACCTCGACCCGCGCTGCCTCCTTCGCCGCGGCACGCGGCGCGGGAGCGGAGGCAGCCGCCGCGCGGGCGCCGACCTCGTAGCTCACGAGGACCTTGCCGACGATGCAGATCTCGCCTTCCTTGCCGTGCAGCTCACGGATGGTGCCCGCCCACGGGCTCGGCACCTCGACGAGCGCCTTGTCGGTCTCCATCTCCGCGAGGATCTGGTGCTCCTTCACCATCTCGCCGGGCTTCACGCGCCAGCGGATCAGCTCCGCCTCGTGCACGCCCTCCCCGAGGTCGGGAAGGAGGAACTGGCTCTTGTCGGCAGGCTGCTTCACGGACATGGGACTTCCCGCGGGGACCAGGGAGTGGATCGTCGCTCGCGGCGCCGGCGGCTCAGTACGCCAGCGCCTCCTCGACCGCCATCACGATGCGGTCGGCCTCGGGCAGGTACTCGAGCTCCAGCTTGTAGTAGGGCATGATCGTGTCGAAGCCGGTCACCCGCTGCACGGGCGCCTCGAGGCTCAGGAAGCACTCCTCCATGATCCGCGCCGCGATCTCCGCCCCGAAGCCGCAGGTCTTCGGCGCCTCGTGCACCACCACGGCGCGACCGGTCTTGCGGACGCTCGCGGCGACGGTCTCCATGTCGAAGGGGTAGATCGTGCGGAGGTCGATCAGCTCGATGCTGCGCCCGCTCTTCTCGATCGCCTGCATGCACTGGATGACGGTCGCGCCCCAGCTGACCATGGTCAGCTCCTCGCCCTCGCAGACCGTGCGGGCCTGCCCGAGCGGGATCAGGTACTCGTCCTCCGGCACCTCCTCGCGGAAGGCGCGGTAGATGCGCTTGGGCTCGAAGAAGATGACCGGATCCGGATCGCGGATCGCCGACAGGAGCAGACCCTTCGCGTCGTAGGGCGACGCGGGCATGACCACCTTGATCCCGGGCTGATGCGCGTAGATCGCCTCGGGGCTGTCGCTGTGGAGCTCCGGCGCGTGGATGCCGCCGCCGACCGGCACGCGGACGGTCATCGGCACGGTGAACGCGCCGCGGGTGCGGGTCCGCATCCGGGCGGCGTGGGAGCACAGCTGGTCGTAGGCGGGACCGAGGAAGCCCTCGAACTGGATCTCCGGGATCGGGCGCAGACCCGCCATCGCGAGCCCGATCGCCGTGCCGATGATCCCGCTCTCCGCAAGCGGGCTGTCCACCACGCGGTGCCCGCCGAAGCGCTTGTGCAGTCCTTCGGTGACGCGGAAGACGCCGCCGTTGACGCCGACGTCCTCGCCGAGGATGACGATGCGGTCGTCCCGCTCCATCTCCTGCACGAGGGCGAGGTTGATCGCCTGGACCAGGGTGAGGTTCGCCATGTTCAGTGGGCTCCGCCGCTCTGGGCGTGCGAGGGACGACGACCGGACTCCTGCCCGAGCGAGTTGGTGCGGAGGGTCTCGCGCTGCGTGAGGAGCTGGGGATCGAGCGTCGCGTAGGTGTGGTCGAAGACGTCGTTCGAGGAGGGCGCCTCGATGCCCTCCGCCCGCTGCACCGCCGCGGAGACCTCCCGCTCGGCGCGCTCGCGGAGCTCCGCCTCCTTGCTGTCGTTCCAGAGCTTCCGCTCCTTCAGGAACGAGCGGACGCGGATGAGGGGATCGCGGGTCTTCCAGAGCTCGACCTCCGCCTGGTCGCGGTAGCGGCGGGCGTCGTCGGCGGTGGTGTGGTCGCCCAGCCGGTAGGTCACCGCCTCGATGAAGCTCGGGCGGTGCTCCTCGCGGGCCCGCTTGGCGGCGTCCCGGACGACCTTCACCATCGCGAACACGTCGTTGCCGTCGCACTGCACCGAGTGCATGCCGTAGGCGAGCCCGCGCTGGGCGATGGTCGGGGCGGAGCACTGGATCTTGCCCGGCACCGAGATCGCCCAGGAGTTGTTCTGGCAGAGGAAGACGACCGGCAGGTCGAGGTTCGCCGCGAAGTTCATCGCCTCGTGGAAGTCGCCCTCGCTGGTCGCGCCGTCGCCGAAGAACGTGCAGGCGATCTGCTTCTCGCCGCGGTACTTCGCCGCCCAGGCGAGCCCCGCCGCGTGCAGCATCTGCGTCCCGATCGGGATCGCGAGCGGCATGCAGAAGAGCTCGCGGGGGATCGCGTTGCCGCGCTCGTCGCCCATCCAATGGAGGAGGACGTACTCCATCGGGAGCCCCCGCCAGAAGAGACCGCAGTTCTCGCGGTAGCAGGGCACCATCCAGTCGGTCTTGTCGAGGGCGTACGCGGCGCCGAGGCTGGTCGCCTCCTGCCCCATGTTCTGGGGATAGGTGCCCATGCGGCCGGAGCGCTGCAGCTTGAACGCCACCTCGTCGAGGTGGCGGCAGATCGACATGTGCTCGTAGAGCCGCACGACGTCGCCGTCGGGGATGAGTCCCGCGCCGAGCTTCGCGTCGAACTGGCCGTGCTCGTCGAGGATCGAGACGTGCTCGATCTCGGTCTTGAACGCCGTCCTGATGGGCATGATCGCCGCTCCTCGGATCGGGGTCGCCGCGACGACGTCCCGTCCCGACTGGTCAGACCTTCTTCCATGATGCGAGACGCGCCGCTCATCCCTGCGGCGCGAGGGCGGAGTGTAGCAACGGCGATCGCTTCTCAGCCGCCGGGCGAGGATGGCTCGACGCGTCGCGCGGAAGGTCCGGAAACCAACCATGCGACCGCCACCGCGCTCGGCGCGCCGTCGCGGAGGGTCGCGACGATGCGGTAGTCGCCCGCCCGAACGTCCCGCAGAAGGATCATCTCCACGTTGTCGACGCGGCTCTCGCTCACGGGGTTCCCCGAGGACGCCCACTCGAGCGTGCCTCCGCCGTCGACCCGCTCGATCCGCAGGTCCACGTCGGCGAGGGTCCAGGTCTGCGCATCGACGACGACGCGGTTCCAGCACGCGACCACCGCGACCTCGCCGGCGTCCTGCTCGAGCCGAAGGAGCGCGGACTCCTCGCGCCTCTCGGCGCCATCGGACCCGCGCCACGAGAGCATCGTCCAGCCGCTCGGCGCGAGCGACGCGTCGGGATCGCTCCACGCCTGCGACCCGGCGCCGAACACCTCGAACGCCCTCGCGACGTCCATCCGACCCGCGCCCACGGCGCGGTCGAGCGGCTGCGACGTCGACCTCACCGGAGGAAGCGCCGGTTCGGTCGCCGCCGGGGCGACGCCCGCGGGGGCGCCAGCGGGCGGAGCCGGGGGCGGATCGGGAGGCGACGAGAGGTTCGTCCAGCCTCGCTCGCGGACCGCGCCTGCGAGCAACGCCGCCTTCAGCACCTCGGGGCGTCGGGAGTCCTGGACCTTCCGAAGACGGGGAAGACGACCCGCCGCATCCAAGAGGAGCGCCACGCCGCCCGCGACCCGACCCGTCGCCGGACTGGCGGCACCCTCGCCAGTCACGAGGTCAGGCTTGCAGCGCCCGGGGCCGTCCAGGTCCTTCGAGGTTCCCTGACCCGCGGAGGCTCCCGCACCCCCGACGCTGATTCCGTTGTAGGCGGAGCCCATGAGCTGGCTGCCCGGCTTCATGCCGGCGACGAGCGTGAACGGCGCCTGATTGACCATGAAGTCGATGCGGCGGAGGGCATCGACGTCTCCCGCCGCGGCGCTGCCGACCCACGCGCACATCACGATGCTCGCTCCAGGAGGCAGCGGACGGGGCGGCGCGGCCTGCATCGCCTGCAGCACCTCGACGAGGAACCATCGGCTGCTGCCGGTGTAGATCCGCTCGATCCCCGGCGCGAGCGAGAGCATCGCCTGCGCGACCATCGCCGCGTGACCCGCGGGCGCGGAGCGGGGTCCCACCGGCTCGATCGACAGCTCCCGGAAGCCCTCGAGGGCTCCGAGCGTCCACTCCCCAGGTCCCTCGCCCCCTGCCTCGACCTGAAGCACGCTCACGCCCCGACCGGTCGGCGTGAAGGAGCCCAGCCGTGTTCGGAGGCGGTCGAGCCCATCCTGCGGCTCGCTTGATCCCGCCCGCACGAGCTCGGGACCGACGCTCGCCACGAGGACGAGGGTCCCCGCGACGATTCCGACCGAGGTCCAGCGGGCGAGACGGTCCTTCATGGCGCCACCATCCGTTCGATCGTCGCAGCCCTCGGGACCGGGGGCGCGACCTTCGCGACCAGCGACGACGTCGCGCTCGATCGCCTCAGCGTCCTCGCGGGGTCGCCCCTCATGCATGGCGACATCGGTCCGCGGGGGCGTGGTTCCTTCGGGAACTTCCGGCGAACGCGACCGACCTTGGGGGGTCTGGCTAGCCGGCGACCGCCTGCCCATCGGCGCGAGGATCGCTGCCAGCGCACCAGCCGGCGGGGAGGGCGTGGATCGCCTGACCTCGACCGAAGGTGATCGACCGCTCCTCGGCACGCGTCACGCGATGACCACGCCGCTCGAGATCCGCGTAGAGGACCTCCGAGAAGCCGGGCTCGATCGAGACCTCGAGGTCGCGCGTCCACTGGAAGCGAGGCGCGTCGAGCGCCGCCTGCGGGTTCCACCGGTGGTCGCGGACCCGCGAGAAGACCTGCACGTGACCCTGCGGCTGCATGAAGCCGCCCATGATGCCGAAGGGGCTGCGGTGCGCTTCAAGAAACCCGCTCCGGCCGGGCCGCTCCTCCCGAGGCTCACGAGTCGCTCATCGGCCGGAAGACCGTTGAGGACGAGCCGTTGACCGGGCATTGGCTCTACACCGACGTGCTCACCCGCTCGCGAAGCAGATCGCCGGCCGCATGCCGGCGCTTCGGATGACCAACACGGCGCGATCCAGACTCAAGTTCCGCGTCCGAGTGCCACCCGCGTTCAGTCGGCCTTGGCCGGGAGAAAAGCGAACGGCTCCGCGGGCCGGAGTGCGGCCTGGGCGTTGCCGCCGTAGGTCTGTCCGTCGGCGAGCGGCAGCCTCTGTACGGACGATCCGGGAGCGAGCGCGAGATCGCCGATCCTCAACCAGAACACACTCGGACTCGTCGCCGAGTCGAAATACAGCACTAGATTCTTCTGATCGTAAGCAGTGCGCCAGACGGTGCTGGCGATGTTGGGTTTGCCGGGCACGGTGAACCCCAGCGGCACCGAGACGCCGCGAATCACGCTGAACATCTGGGCGACCGCCCGCTTTGAGTCGGCCGTCTGCGGCAGGCTTTTGACGTAGAACGTCCCCCGGACGAAGCGATCGGCCGCCCGATTCGTGCCGGGCAGCATCGTCAGGCCACCGATCTCGCGCCAGTAGGCATCGAGCGCCAACTGCTCGTCAAATGCCGGGGAGTTGGTCATCACCTGATACTGCCTGCCGTGATGGATGACGAGTTTGCCCCTCACGTATTCGAGAATCGCCGAGTCGCCCGAGGGATCAGAGATCGCCATGTGTCCAACCGCCGGAGCGCCGTTGGGCAGCGTGGGTGCGATGATCGTGAAGGGCTCCTTCTCGAGGCTCGCGACGGCCTCCTTGACGGTTGCGAACGAGTCGAGCACGTACTGGGTCCAGCAGCCGATGGACATCACGGGCCGGCCCGGCACCGGCCTGCCGTAATCGCTCTCGACAAGATAGAGCGTGTTGGCCACGAGTCCCTTTTCGTTGATGCCGTCGAGGACAGCGACCCCGTAAAACGACACCACGACCGATCCGAACCGACTCGTCCACTCGAGCGACCGTGGCCCCGCGGCGCCATTGCGGGTCAGGCCTCTCGGGAATACCCAAATCTCGGAGCCAGGATCCTCCTCCCAGTCGAGTGATCGGCCCACGACGACCGTGCCATCCAAGCCGAGATAGACGCATCGGGTGCACGCCCACGCCGCCGTGGCCGAGGCGATGGCGCTGATGACGAGCGCACAGATGATCAAATTCCGCATCTTTATGAGATCTCGCTCTGGGAGGTGGTGGGCTGCCATGACGACTTGGTCGGAGACTACCCCACCAGGCGGAAGCTGTCGAGGTGAGTGCAACATTCGTTCTGTCAATCGCCGTGGCGTGAAGGGCGGGGCAGGCTGGCGGTTTCTCCGCGGCGCACCCGGACGCCAACTCATGTCCGCTCTGAAGTTCGCCGCGCTCGTGTTCATGTCCAATTTTCTTGCGGCCCTGGCAGGGGTCCAGATGCAGCGGGTGCTGCCGGACAAGCAAGGACAGGGCGGTCGACGGCACTTTCGCAAGCGATAGCCGGGGCAATGTTGGCCAGTGACTGGGAGTTTGGCCTCCACTGACCCGATGGTGGAGCCTGACGAGGCTCCGTCAGGCAGGGATGGAGCGGGATTGCGGGGTGATTTTCAGCCGGCGCGCAAATGCGTCACGAATCCGACCGCGGTCGGAATGGTTCAGAGGGTTCGGATGTCGATCGCCGGCAGGTCATCAGGCGACGCTTGGATCACGTCGCGGTCGTCATGCACCTGCATGAGTTCGGACCAACTCGTCGGCGGACCCCGGGCCGGCGCGAGCGGTGGCGGTTCGAGCGGTTCACCTAGATGGAGCAGGATCTTCCGGATCGGGGCCGGGTCGGTGATGAAGGCGATGAGCCGGATGTCGCCACCGCAGGCAGGGCACGCGAGCGGGAAGTCTTCGGCGATCTTCGCCATGGCCGCGGGCGACCGGTTGAACGTGGCGGTGCCGCCTGCGGTGCGATCGTTTGTACGCGTGATCGGGCCCGCAGGAACTTTGGCGTGGTCGACCTCACGCGAGCGTTTCGTAGTCCCGCATGGCCGGGCCGGTTCGTACTCGCGGTCGTCGACGTCGGGCTCGGCGCGGCAGATCTCGTCGCGGTCGAGGAGTCCGAAGTCGACGAGGTGGCGGAACTCGCCGTAGTCGGTGCCGGCGCGGTAGTGGCCTGCGTGGCCGGTGGCGGTCCCGAGGTAGTACCACTTCGGGAACCAGGTCGTGCCGCCGATCTCGAGTCCCTGCACGTGTTCGGGAACCTCGTGCCGCAGGTGCGGGGCCGGGATCTCGCCGAACATGTAGCACGCGAACGGCCGCGAGCCGGGCCGCTGGGCGATGTAGTGCGGGATGATCGCGTCGCGGAGCCGGTTCCACGCGGTCCGCATGTCCTCGAGCTACCGGCTGCTTCGGATCGTGCTGGGGCTTCGGCCCAGCAGGTCGTCCGGGCTTTGGCGAGTCGCCAGCCCGGACCCGGGATCAACCGGATTCCGGCGTCGGCGGGCTGGACTTTCATCGAAGTGCTGCCATCTTCTCTGTTTCCAGGCCCTGGGCCTGGGTTTCGGGGGTCCGTTTTTCGGGAACAGGGCTGCGCGCCGACAGGCCTCGGCGGGTGTCGGTCCGCCTGTCCAGGGCGGTCGTTGATCGGGCAGCGCGCCCGAGGAGCGTCGAGTGAGCTTCGTGTCGTCCCCGCCGCGTCTGATCTTGATCCCCCGCCGTACGACCGTGGCAGCCATCGGCGCCGTGGCCGTGGCGGCGTTCGTCTCGCCCGCCGTGCTCGCGGGCACCACCTCTCCGCAGCTGTCCGTCGCCGTCAGCACGGTCGGCGAAGCGACGCAGACGGTGACCTCGACCTCGGGCATCCCCGGGAGCCCCGGCCTCTACACCTACAACGGCTCAGTCTCGTCGGCCACGAGCGGCGAGTGGTCGGTCAGCTGGGCCCTGACCGGCGCCGACACCGCCATCCTCCCCGACAGGCCGTCGATCTCCACGAACTTCACCGTCGCCAACACCAGCGGCTCGACGCGCTCGTTCCAGATCCTGGTCACGTTCGCCTCGCCCGTGCAATTGACGCCGGGCGTCACCTCGATCGAGTGGGGCTCGCTCCTGCAGGGGACCCTGACGTCGAACCAGGGAGGCGTCGCGTCGCTCGTCGGCCTCGTTCCCTCCATGCTCTACGGCATGATCAACGGCAGCGGGGTGTCCTTCAACAACCCTTCGGTCCCCAGCACGACGACCACGACGACCATCGGGCCGTCCGGCAACACGTACACGGGCGCGATCCCGGGCGGCCCGAACGTGAGCACCATCGGCTACATGATGACCTTCTCGCTCTCGGCCAACAGCACCGCGGTATTCGACGGTTCATGGTCGGGCATCGTGGTGCCGGCGCCCGGGGCGGCGGCGCTGCTTGCGCTGGCGGGGGTAACGGGGCGGCGGAGGCGGGGGCGCTGAGCGGTCGGTCGGGGCTGGTCAGCGCCCCGCCGCACACCCATCCCCGCGCAGGTCGCTGGCGCCGCACCACGCGCCGTCCAATCTCATGATGGCCTGGCCGCGGCCGAAGGTCACCGACTTCTCAGCGGCGACCGTCACCTGGTGGCCGCGGGCGCGCAGGCCGTCGACGGTGGCGGCGGGCCAGCCGGGCTCGAGCTGCAGTTCGCGTGCCTTCATCCACTGCCAGCGCGGGGCGGCGAGTGCGGCCTGCGGATTCTGCCCGTGGAGCACCGTGCGCAGCACGTACTGCACGTGCGCCTGCGGCTGCATGAAGCCGCCCATGATGCCGAACGCCATGAGCCCATCGCTTGCGGGCACCGACGCGTCCGCCGGCGTCGAGAGCGCCGGGATGATCGTGTGGTAGGGACGCTTGTCGGGGGCGATCGAGTTGGGATGACCCGGCTCGAGGTGGAAGCAGGCGCCTCGGTTCTGCATCGCGATCCCCCACTCGGGGATCACCACGCCCGAGCCGAAGCCGGTGTAGTTGCTCTGGATGAGGGAGACGCAGCGCCCCTCGCGGTCCGCGGTGCAGAGGAGGATCGTGCCGCCCGGCTTGGGCACGCCGGCATCGAACGCCTGCGCCCGCGCCGGATCGATCCGCGCGGCGAGCTAGCGGAGCCGGTCCTCGGCGAGGAGCTCCGCGGGCGGACGGTCGACGAACCGCGGATCCGCCACGTGGCGGTGGGCGTCGGCGAAGCCGAGCTTCACCGCCTCGATCTGGAGGTGCAGCACGTCCGGGCAGTCCGGATCGAGTCCGGCGAGGTCGAAGTGGCGCAGCACGCCCAGCGCGACCAGCGCCGCGAGTCCCTGCCCGTTGGGGGGGATCTCATGAAGCCTCGCCCCGCGGTACTCGACCGAGATCGGCTCGACCTCGAGCGTCCCGTGCGCCGCGAGGTCCTCCGCCCGCATGAACCCGCCCTCGGACCTCGCCGCCCGCTCGATCGCCTCGGCGATCTCGCCGCGATAGAACGCCCCGCCCTCGCTCGCCGCGATCGCCTCGAGCGTGCGGGCGTGTCCCGGCAGCCTGACGAGCGCGCCGACCTCGGGCGGTCGTCCGTCGAAGAGGAACGTCGCGCTCCAGTCGGGTCGCGCCGAGAGCGTCCGTGCCGCCCGCTTCCAGAGCGCCGCGGTCTGCGGACTCAGGAGGAATCCCTCCCTCGCGAGCCGGATCGCGGGGGCAAGCACCTCCGCGAAGGGAAGCCGACCGTGCCGGCGCCACAGATCGACCCACAAGGCGACCTGTCCCGGCACGGTCACCGGGAGCCAGCCCGCGGTCGGCATGCGCTTCATGCCGGCGAACGCCGCGACGTCGAGCGCCCGCGGACTCCGCCCGGAGCCGTTGAAGCCATGGACCTTGGCGCCGTCCCACGCGAGCGCGAACGCGTCGCCGCCGAGCCCGTTGGTGGTCGGCTCGACGACGGTCATGCACGCCGCCGTCGCGACGGCGGCGTCCGCGGCGGTGCCGCCCGCGCGAGGATCGACCATCCCGCGCTCGCGGCGACGGGCACGCTCGTCGCGACGATCTCCCGCCCGACGACCGGCTCGCGCCGAGAGGAGTGCTGGAGCGCCCATCCGAAGGGCGCGCTCACGGCGTCACCTCCGCGACCGCCGACGAGATCATCCGCGGGTCGCCGCCGCCGCCTTCGCCTTCGGTCGCTGGATGCGGCGCTTCGCGTACTCGATGGCGGCCTCGGCGGTCGAGGGACGCGTCGCCGCCTCGCGGAGGACCTCCGAGGTGGTTTGCTCGATGCCCGCGACCTTCGCGTCGATCTGCGACTCGGTCATGCCGAGGTAGAGACCGGCGAGGCGGATGAGCCCGCCCGCGTTCGCGATGAAGTCCGGCGAGTAGATGATCCCACGCTGCTGGAGCACCCGACCGTCGCGGACCGGGTCGACGAGCATGTTGTTCGCGGTGCCGCAGATGATGCGGCAGCGGAGGTGCGGGATCGTCTCGGGACCGAGCACCGCGCCGAGGGCGCAGGGGGCGAGGATGTCGAGCTTCTCGTGGAAGAGGTTCCGGTCGTTGCCGACCGCCATGCAGCCAAGCTCCTCGACGCACCGCTTCATCGAGGGCACGTGCACGTCGGTGACGATCACCGCCGCGCCCGCCTCGCGGCAGAGCTTCGCGAGCTTGAAGCCGGTCGCGCCGCAGCCCTGGACGCCGATGGTGAGCGAGGGGAAGTCGCTCATGCCCGCGTGGGCGAGGCACGCCTTCATCGAGTTGAACACGCCCCGCGCCGTGAAGGGCGACGGGTCGCCGCCGGTCGAGACGTTCTCGCCGCCCATGATGTGGCGGGTCTCCATCGCCATCCAGTCGCAGAACTGCGGGCTGACCCCGACGTCCTCCGCGGCGATGTACGTGCCGCGGAACGTCTCGACGAAGCGGCCCATCGCCCGACCCTCCGCCTCGGTCGGCTGCTGCCCGGGCTTGTCGAGGATGATCACGCTCTTGCCGCCGCCCATCGGAAGGTCCGCGGCCGCCGCCTTGTAGGTCATCCCCTCGGAGAGCCGCAGCACGTCGGTGACCGCCTCGTCGGTCGAGGCGTACGCCCAGCGTCGGGTGCCGCCGAGGGCGTTCCCGAGCACCGTCGAGTGCACGGCGATGATCGCGCGGAGGCCGGTCGCCGGGTCCTGGTGGAACCCGACCAACTCGTGACCGTGCACCTGCATCAGCTTGAGGATGTCCATCTCTGGCTCCAAGGTGACTCGACCGGGGTGACTCGACCGGGGTGACTCGACCGGGGTGACTCGACGAGAGTGTCTCGACGAGGCTCGCCGTGCGGACCTCGCGCGAAGGCGGGAAGGGTAGCGACCGAGTCGGGTCTCGTCAGCCTTCGGCGACGGGGCGACCGGAGAACACCGAGCCCGCGCCGAACTGCGGCACGCTCTTCGCGTCGACCGGGCGACCCTTGCCCCGCCCGCTCGGATCCGGCGTCTTCTCGGGGATCGAGTAGCGGGCGTTCGGCATCGCCTCGACCCGCTTGAGGAGACCCTTCGCGGACGCCTCGACGGTGCGGTTCGCGTGCTGCCGCAGACCGTCGAGCTCGATGCGGACCTCGTTCGCGAAGAGCGCGACGAGGTGGTCCATGAGGGTCAGCTCCTGCGTGAGCGACTCGCCGTCGAGCCCCTGCCGCAGGTGCCGGTCGCACTTCGAGAGCGAGCAGGCGATGCCGTGGATCCAGAGCGCCGACATCGCGAGGCGCGACTGGATGAGCTGGTTCGTGACCAACTTCTCCTCGTGCTCCTTGAACATCAGCTTCACTTGGTGCGCGAACTCGCGGATCAGGTTCCCGAGCGTCCGCCCGTGCGCCGCGAGCCGCGGGTCGAGCGGTCGGACCTCCGGCGCCGCCGGGCGGATGCCGAGGAAGATCTGCGAGGCGATCGAGATCGCGGCGGAGAGGTTCTTGAACGGGTTCGCCCGCACCCCGAGCATCCAGTCGCCGAGCCGCTCCGAGCCCTTGCCGAAGAGGAACTGCAGCATCACCTCGTTCGCGCCCTCCACGATCGTGTTGATCCGGCTGTCGCGCCAGATCCGCTCGACGTGGTTCTCCGTCATGTAGCTCTCGCCGCCCATGATCTGCAGGCAGTCGTTGACGGTGCGGTAGCCCATCTCCGAGCAGAAGACCTTGCACATCGCGGTCTCGAGCATGATGTCCTCGTCGTGGCGGTCGAGGAACGCGGTGGTCAGGTAGAGCATCGCGTCCATCGCGTAGACGTAGGCGTCCATGCGGGCGAGCTTCTCCTGCACCTGCCCGAACTCCGCGAGGGGACGGTCGAACTGGTGGCGGTACTGCGCCCACTTCGCGGCCTGCTCGAGGGCGTAGGTCGCGCCGCCGAGCATGCCGGCGGAGAGCGTGCAGCGCCCGTAGTTGAGGCAGGTCAGCGCGACGTTGAGACCCTTGCCCTCCTTGTGGAGGAGGTTCGCCCGCGGCACCTTCACGTTGGTGAGGCGGATGCGGGCCTGCCAGGTGCCGCGGATCCCGCACTTCGAGCGGTTGCGGCTGAAGATCTCGATCCCCGGCATGTCCGGCGTGCAGATGAGCGCGGTGACCGCGTCCTTCTCCTTGCCGGTCTTCGGATCCTTGATCCGCTGCTTCGCCATCACCGTGAAGAGCCCGCTGAGCGCCCCGGAGGTCGCCCACTTCTTCTCGCCGTTGAGGACGTAGTGCGTGCCGTCGGCGGAGAGCTCGCAGCGGGTCTCCTGACCGCCCGCGTCGCAGCCGACGTTCGGCTCGGAGAGGCAGAAGGCGCTCAGGGTGTCCTTCGCCATCCGGGGGAGGTAGCGCTTCTTCTGCTCCTCGGTGCCGAAGAGCATCGCCGCCTTGCAGCCGATCGACTGGTGCGCCGAGACGATCACCGCGGTCGAGCCGCAGGTTCGGCCGATCCGCTCGAGGGCGCGGTTGTAGCTCGTGATCCCGAAGCCGCCGCCGCCGAACTCGCGGGGGATCGTCATGCCGAGCACGCCGAGGTCGAAGAGCTTCTGGATCACCCACGGGGGGATCTCCTGCTTCTGGTCGATCTCGATCGCGGGGTGCTCCTCGCGGAGGTACGCGTCGAGCCCGGCGAGCAGCTGGTCGCAGCGGGCGGTCTCCTCCGCGGATGGCTCGGGATGGGGCAGCAGCAGCTCGCCGCGGAAGCGACCCCAGAAGTAGTTCTTCACGAGCCCCATCGACGCCGGGTCTGGACCGAGCATCTCCTGCGCCTGCTGGATCTGCTTGCGGTCCTTCTCGGAGAGCTTCTGGAGCTCGCGGTCGAGGTTGCTCGGGGCGGCGGCGGGATTGGCGGACATGGGGATCTCCGAAGTCTCGCGACGGTCAGCACCGCCGCCGGCATGACGAGTCAGGAACTGCGGGCGAGGAACGCGGCGATCTTGGTGCGGGCGGGCTCCACCGTGCGGAGCGCGATCAGGTGGCGGCGCTCCTCGGCGACGCCCGCGGCGAGCCCGCCCACGAGACCCGCCCTCACCGCGGCGAGCACGGCGTGGGCGGAGGTGCCGGCGGCGGCGCCGGCGAGGCTGCTCGCGGCGATCGCGTTCTCGATCGTCGCCTGCGAGGCGGGACCGATCGCCCGCGGTCGCGGCGGCGTCGCGCCCTGACGGGCGAGGATCCACTCGCGGGCGGCGCGGCGGAGCGACTCCGCGTCGTCCGCCTCGAGGTCGGCGAGTCCCGCGGGAAGCGCGTCGCTCTTCCACGGCGTGCCGCTCGCGGTGCGCTCGAGCGCGAGCGCCGGATCGATCCGCGCCGGCAGCATCACCGTGCCGCCCCAGCCGGGGCAGATCCCGAGCGATGCCTCGGGGAGACCGACCAGATAGGGCTTCCCGCCCGCGGGCGTGCGGACGAAGGCGAGCGCGTCGCAGTGGAGGGCAAGCTCGAGTCCCCCGCCGAGCACCGCCCCATGGATCAACGCCACCGTCGGGCAGCGAAGGTCGAGCAGGCGCCGGAAGCAGGTCTCGCCCGCCTTGAGATAGGAGTCAAGCGACGCATCGTCGAGACCATCGATCTCGGCGAGGTCGGCGCCCGCGACCCAGACCCGCGGACTCGCGCTCGCGAGGATCACTCCCGCCGGTCGCGAGCCGGCAACCTGCTGCAGGGTCCGGTCGATCGCCCCGATGAGCCACGAGTCGAGGACCACCACGCCTCCCCGTGGCTTGGTCGGCGAGGGCAGCAGGGAGAGGGTCACGATCCCGTCCGGGGATCGCTCATGGGGGATGAGACCGGTCTCGTGACTCATGGGCGGGGCGGTTCGGGGGGATCAGCACCGGTCTGGAGTTCGACGAGTCCGGGCGCGTGTGGGGTCGAGGGTCGTCGCGGCTGGGACGGTGGACGAAGGGCGATGGTAGCGATCAACTTCGCCCGATCTCGCCACCGAGAGGCACCCGACGAGGTGGAATCGAGCATCGAACCAGAGGTTCGACCGCACGCCAGACCGCCTCTCGGACCGTCTCGTTCACTCGCCTCGGACGAAGCGGATCGAGCCCGGGGGGCGACCCTCCTCGTCGAAGACCGCGAGGATCCGCTCCGCGTCCTCGCGGGCGAGGGAGTTGGCTAGCGGCAGCCGGGAGGTCGACTCCGATCGCCCCGCCGACGACCGGGCGACGTAGCGACCGATCGACTGCCCATCGAGGAACGCCTCGCCTCGGCTCATGGAGCCAAGATCGAGCCAGAGGTCCTCGCCCACGGGCATCCGGACGCGGCTTCGGAACCAAGTCGGGCGACCTGCGGTCCGATTGCCCCCATCGCGGCGACCGCCTCCGACCGGCGCCCACCCTGGCTGCTCGCAGACCTCCGCCGCCGATGCCCAGCGGGCGAAGCCCCACTCGCCGCGACCGCCCAACTCGCGGAGGGACTCGAGCACCCGGACCTTCTTCGCCGCGGCGCGAAGGTCGACCTCGAAGCCCTCGTCCGGGACGACCAGCATCTCGTTCGATCCGACCTTGGAGGCGTGGGCGCCCTCGACCGGGACGACCAGCGTCGCGCGGGAGGCGCCGTCTCCCGCCAGCCTCGCCATGGGAGCGCCGTTGAGGATCACCATCGCCGGCACCGCCCAGCGACCAAGATCGACGACCACCGTCGAGCGTCGGCGGAGCGACCAGGCGATGGTGAGACCCTCCTCCGCCGGCGGCGCTCCCTTGATGAGTCCGTCGAGGAAGCCACGCAACTTGAAGGGATCGATCGGCGGCACGCTGCCGGCGGAGGCCTTCGCCCCCGCGACCGGCGCGACCTCGCGGATCGGACCCCAGACCCCCGTGCGTCGCTCGGCGCCGGCGCCATCGGCGGGTCGTCCGGCGTGCTCGGCGAGGATCGAGAAGACCCGCTCGCCCGCGGGGATCGAGAGCTCGACCGGCATCTCGCCTGCATCGGGACCGTCGCCGAGGACGCCCACGAGCCGACCATCGAGGTGAAGCCGCATCCGGTCGCCCGCCTGCGGCATGTCGAGCCGGACCTTGGCGGTCTTCGACTGCTTGAAGCGCACGCGGTACCACCCGAGACCCGCGGCGACGCCGCACGCCCTCAGCGAGGTCGGTCCATCGAGGGTCGCGAAGCGGGGACTCGAGCCATCGACGAGACCGCCGAGCTCGAGCTGCTCCCACGTGCCGAACCGCCCCTCGCCGCCGCGACCTCGACCGCTTCGGGAGGTCCCCTTCTCGCGGCGGATCGAGCCGTCGAGGGCGATGCGGACGACCTCCTTGAAGCCCTCGGCGAGGCGGAAGCCGCCGCCGGGCTCGACCTCGGAGACGCCGACGAGGAGGTCATCGCCCTCGCCGATCGCCGCGAGCGACTGCGCCTCGTTGAGGATCACCACCGTCACGCCGCGATGGACCGCGACGAGGGGCATCTCGCCCGCCGCGGGCACCTTGGCGTCGAGCGGACCGCCGCCGATCGAGAGCGTCGCCTCCGAGCCGGCGGGTCCGAAGAGGATCAGCATCCGCCGGCGGAACATCGCGAGCGGCGTGAGGTTCGAGTAGTCGAGGCGGCCCTGACCGCGCAGGTCCACGTCCTTGACGAACCAGCCAAGCGAGCCGCCGCCGAGGTCGACGTCGAGCCGCCGACCATCCTCGAGGACGAGCCCGAGCCGGCGGTCGGAGGGATCCTCGGCGAAGGCGAAGATGACCTGTCCGCCGGGACCGCGGACCCCGGCGACCGCGGCGGGCGCCGGACCGCGGCGGGCGCCGCCGCGCGGACCCGGATCCGCGACGACCGGCTGGTAGTCCGGCGCCGCGTCGGCGAAGACGTGCCCGAAGGTCGAGGCGAACCAGAGGAGGCGCCGCAGTTCCGGCGCCGAGCCGCGGAACGATCCGTGCTCGCCGACCACGAGCCCGCGCGGCTCGACGGTCGAGATGAAGCCGCCCGGCACCGTCGCGGTCTCGACGCGGCGACCGTTGGTGCGGTCCACGTGGACCCCGCCGACCGCGTCCGCGACGAGCGGCATCGCGCCCGCGACGAGCGACTCGGCGACGCGGCGCGGCAGCGCCCTCATCGCCTCGACGAAGCCCTGCTCGGATCCGCCCACGATCGACACCGCCGCGGGATCGCGCACCAGCGCGATCCGGGGGTGCTGCGGCTCCACGCTCCGAAGCTGCCGGAGGTTGCCGAGCAGGTCGTCGCAGCCCTCCCAACACTCGATCGCCGACTCGATCGGCTGCCACAGGCCGTTCGCGGTGAGCAGCGGCACCGTGATCCCGCACTCCCGCGCGAAGCGGACGAGCTCGTTGAGGTAGCGGTTCGCCTGCTCCCCGTTCGCGCAGGACCACCGATGCTCGATCTGGACCGCGACTACCGGTCCGACCTCGCGGCGTCCCGCGCGAAGCGCCTCGCTCGCCTGCAGCCCGACGACCCGACCGAGGACCTCGCGGTAGAGCCTGGAGGTCCGCTCGAGGAACGCGGGGTCGAACTCGCGGAGCCGTGACGCGGAGGACTCGATCACCCACGAGGGGATGCCGCCGCCGTCGAAGGGCTCGCCCACCGAGGGACCGATCCGCAGCACTACCCACAACTTCCGGGCGGCGCACTGCTCGAGGAACGACCGAAGGTCGGCTCGCCCGTCGAAGCGGAAGCGACCCGGTCGAGGCTCGTGGACGATCCACGGCGCCGAGGCGACGACGGTGTTCGCCCCGAGCCGGCGGATCTGGTCGAGCCGCCGACCCCACTCCTCGGCGGGGACGAGCGAGTACTCCATGCCGACGCCGACGAGCCATGCCCGCCGGGACTTCACGAAGAGGCTCTGACCGTCGAAGGTGACGCTCGGCATGGGAAGTGAATGACCCGATCCGGGGCGGCGCCCCGACGAGGGGCTATGGTGGCAGATTCGGAACGCCCCGGCAAAGTTGGCGACGCGCCGCCCACCTCGCCGACGGGCCGGTCTCCGATCCAACCTCGATGCAGACGCGACGCCCGAGATCGTTGACCAACTCCGCGACCTCGAGGTCGGCGGCGGTCGTCCTCGGCGTGCTGATCGGGGCGTCCTCCGGGTGCGGGACGAACATGAGGGAGATCGACGAGCGGACCGAGCGGACGCTGCTCGACGCGGCGAACGACGTGTCCGGCGACACGATCGCGCCCCGCACGCGGTCGTCGGCGCTCTACGAGGGCGATCCGCTCGCGCCGGACTATCCGGAGCGCTACCGACCGCCGACCACGAATCCCGCGGCGGACGACCTGCGCTACGAGTCGCTCGAGCCGACCGCGGAGACCCTCGACGCCGTCGCGGAGCGGGTCGAGGCGGCGGGGCGTCCGCCGCGCGACGCGGTGCAGCTCGACCTGCGCGGCGCGATCCGCTTCGCGATCGACAACTCCGTCGAGTACCTCAACGCGGAGGAGCAGTACATCATCGTCGCGCTCTCGCTGATCATCGAGCAGCACCGCTGGGAGCCGCGACCCTTCAACCTCACCGAGGTCGGCTTCGACGCGCTCGGCAACGACGGTCGCTTCCAGCGCACGCTCCGCGTCGCGAACGAGCTCGGCGTGACCCAGCGCCTGCCCTACGGCGGCGAGGTCGCCGCCACGATGGTCGTGGACATGACCACGAGGATGGACAACTTCCTCGGCGAGAACAACACGAGCCAGGGGGCGGAGCTCCTCCTCGAGGCGGCGATCCCCTTCCTCCGCGGCTCCGGCATCGCCGCCCGCGAGGAGCTCATCCAGCGGAGCCGCGACCTGATCTACGCCGCCCGCACCTTCGAGGAGTTCCGCCGCCGCTTCTGCTTCGACCTCGTGGGCGACTACCTCGACCTCGTCCTCGCCCAGCAGGAGATCGCCAACGCCAAGCGCCAGGTCGAGAGCTCGCGGCAGGTCGACCGCCGCGAGGACGCCCTCGTCCGCGCCGGACGCCAGCCGCCCTTCCAGGCGGACCTCGCGAAGCAGAACACCCTGTTCGCGATCAACCGGCTCGCCCGGCTCGAGGAGCTCTACCGCGTCGCGGTCGACAACTTCAAGGTCCGGCTCGGGATGGACCCGACGACGCCGGTCGTGATCGAGCCGGTCAAGCTCGACCTGCCGCTGCCGAGCGTCTCGCCGGGAGACGCCGTGCGCACGGCGATGGACCTGCGGCTCGACCTGCAGACGATCGGCGACCGCGTCGAGGACGCCCGCCGCCGCGTCGACGTCGCGTCGAACAAGATCCTGCCGTCGCTCGACCTCGTCCTCGAGGGCGTCATCCCGACCGACAACCAGTTCGGCCGCTTCTCGGGGCTCAACGTCCAGCCCTCCGATGGTCGCTACCGCGCCGCGGCGGTCTTCGGGGCGCCGCTCGACCGGGTGATCGAGCGCGCCGAGCTGCGGCAGGAGCAGATCCGCTACGAGCAGTCGATCCGCAACGAGCGGCTCGCCCGCGACGACGCGGCGGTCGAGGTCCGCACCTCGCTGCGGGCGATCGAGCTGAGCCGCTTTTCGCTCCTCCTGCAGGAGCAGAACGTGGCGATCGCGATCAACCGCGAGGCGTCGATCGCCGCCGCCCCCGACCGCGCGAGCGCCCGCGACCGCACCGAGGCGCTCGACCAGCGCCGCGAGGCGGAGGACCAGCGCGACCGCGCCCAGATCGACCTGCAGGTCGCGATCCTCGCCTACCTGCTCTCGTCGGGTCAGTTCCGCGTGTCGCCCGACGGACTCCTGATGCCGATCCCCGGTCTGCGCGGCACCGAGGTCATCGGCACCCTGCCCGAGGACGTCGAGGCGTCGGCGCCGCCCCTCGATGGCGCCGTGCCGGAGCCCGGCGTGGTGCTGCCGCCCACCGACCCGACCGGCGCCGACGGCAACTTCCCCGTCGAGATCCAGCCGATCGCGCCCCCGACCGAGCCGCCGCCCGCGGTCGATCCGACCTCGGTGCCGCCCGCGTCGGGGCAGGACCCGGGCGAGTAACCTCGTCCTCCGGGGGCGGAACTCGCGAATCGCCGGGGACTTTCTCGACTCCGCCCGCGCGCTCCGCCGAAACGCCCCTACCGTGCCCGATCGCGCGGTCCGGCGACCGACCGTTCCGACCTCACTCTCCGAGCGCCTCATGACCGCCGTCCAGACGACCCCGACTCCCTCCGCCGCGCCCCGCGTCGCCACCCGCGCGGTGCCGTGGCAGAAGGTCGGCGCCATCGTCGCGGGCGTGCTCGTCGTCGGCTGGCTGTGGTCGCGGTGGACCGGCGACGGCGAGGCGGGCAATGCCTTCGCCGGCAAGGACCTGCATCAGGTCGAGCGCGGCAGCTTCAACATCGTGATCCCCGTGAGCGGCGAGCTCGCGGCGGTGCGCCAGGTCGAGATCCGCAACAAGCTCGAGGGGCGGGCGGTGATCACCTCGATCGTGGACGAGGGCTCGCAGGTCCGCGCGGGCGACGTCGTGGTGCGGCTCGCCGACGAGGAGATCAAGCAGAAGATCCAGGACGGCGAGGACAAGCTGAAGAGCGCCCAGAGCGAGCTCATCGCCGCCGAGCAGAAGCTCGGCATCCAGCGGAGCACCCGCGAGAGCGAGCTCGAGAAGGCGGACCTCGACATCGAGCTCGCCACCCTCGCCCTGAAGGCGTGGGAGGAGGGCGAGGTGATCGCGAAGCGGGAGGAGCTCGCGCTCGCCCGCCAGACCGCCGAGATCAACGCGAAGCGGCTCGAGGAGCGCTTCGCCGAGGCCGCCCGCCTCGTCGAGCAGGAGTTCCTCAGCCGGGACGAGTACGAGCAGGACCGCATCGAGATGATCGAGGCGCAGGCGAAGGTGCGCCAGGCGGAGCTCGCCCAGTTCCTCTACGACAACTTCGAGCACCGTCAGGAGGAGGCGAAGAAGCGATCCGACCTCGACCAGGCGGTCGCCGAGCGCGCCCGCGTCGAGCAGCGGAACGACGCGGAGATCGTGCAGTTCCAGGCGCAGGTCGAGAGCAAGCGCTTCGCCCTGCAGACCCAGCAGGACCGCCTCGCCGACTTCAAGCGGCAGCTCGACGCCTGCACGATCGTCGCGCCGATCGACGGGCTCCTCGTCTACGCCTCCTCGATCGAGGAGGGGCGCCGGCGGATGGGCGGCGGCGACGCGCCCCCGCCCGCGGTCGGGACGGAGCTCCGCCCCAACGAGCTCGTCGCGATCCTGCCCGACGTGAGCGAGATGGTCGCGCTCCTCAAGATCAGCGAGGCGATGAGCGGACGCATCGAGTCGGGTCAGGCGGTGACGGTCTACTCCGACGCGCTCCCGAACGTGCCGCTTCGCGGCGAGGTGCAGTCGGTCAGCGTGCTCGCCGAGAGCGGTGGCTGGCGCGACCCGAACCGCCGCGACTACACCGTGCGGGTCCTCCTCGACACCGATCCCACCCTCGGGCTCAAGCCGGCGATGCGATGCCGCGCCGAGATCATGCTCGACCGCGTCGAGGACGGGCTGTGGGTGCCGATCCAGTCGGTCTACCGCGAGGGTCCGGTCGCCTACGTCTACGTCTCGGGAGACGACGGGCTCGTGCAGCGGCAGATCACCCTTGGTCGCTCCGGCGAGCTGCAGGTCGAGCTGAAGGAGGGCATCGAGGCGGGCGAGCAGGTGCTCCTGCGGCGCCCGAGCGCCGACGAGGTCGCGGTGCGGATCCCGGCGGAGGTCTTCGAGGCGGCGAAGTCGAAGGCAAGCGAGTCGGCGCCGGGACGCCAGGCGCGTCGCGAGGGCACCGGACGCCCGGGTGGTCCGCCGAACGGACGCTCGCGCGGACCGCAGCCAGCCCCCACCGCGACCGGCGGCGATGCGGCCGCGACCTCGACCTCCGGCGAGGCGACCGCCGCCGCCCCAAGCGGCACGACGACCGCGACCGTGCCCGCGCAGCAGTGAGCGACGCCGGCGGATGACGCCGCGCGATCAGCCCTCCCGCCACATCCGAAGTCCGTGCACCCCGCGGGCGTAGTAGTGCTCGAGCGGCTCGTGCGCGACGAAGCCGTGCGCCTCGTAGAGCGAGATCGCCGCGGCGTTTCCCTCGCGGACCTCGAGGGCGATGCGGGTCGCGCCCCCGCGGCGGAGCGCTCCGAGCAACCGCCCGAGCAGCGCCCTCCCGAGCCCGAGCCCCCGCGCCTCCGGATCGACCGCGAGCCCGTAGACGCGACCGCGCGTGCCCGCGGAGGTCTCCCGCAGCAGCCCCACCGCCCAGCCGACCGGAACGCGCTCCGCGTCCGCGACGAAGACGACCGCCCGCGGATTGCTGATCAGGCGCCGGATGCGCGGCGCCTCGAATCGCTCGCCAGGGTGAGAGAACGACCGCCGATCGATCTCCGCGAGCCGCGCGGCATCGCCGCTCGTCGCCCGCCGAAGCGAGGTCCGCGGTCGCCTCGTCGCGCGGCTCACGACCGCCCGCCGCCGATCCCGCCGATGCGGGGCGCCCGACGCACCAGGATGCATCCCGCGAGCCCGAGCACGACCATCGCGAGGCTCAGCAGCATCGGCAGCGTGATGGCTCCGATCGCGAAGACCCCGGCATCCGGCTCGCGGAACTGCTCGGTCGTCATGCGGAGGACGCCGTAGGCGACGAAGAAGGCGCCGGTGATCGTGCCCGCGGGTCGCGGCTTCCACCAGACGATCACGAGGACCAGGGGCAGGACGAGCCCGTCGGTGATCGCCTGGAAGACCTGCGAGGGATGGTGCGCCGGAAGAAGCGGCACCAGCGCGTCGATCACGTCCTGCCGTCCGGCGTACGCCGCATCGACGAGGCTCTCCGGAAACGGGCGCAGCGGATCGACGAGCCGGCGCAGGGGCTCGAGCGCCGCGGGATCGGGGAAGGTCGGCGAGAGGATCTCGTCCGGGTACTTGATGCTCCACCAGGGCGGATCCGCCTGCATCGAGGCGGGCAGCACCTTGCCCGGAAGCTCGCCGTTCACGAGGTTCGCGAGGCGACCGAAGCCAAGCCCCGGTCCCGCGACGAACGCCGCCGCGTCCATCACCGCGCCGACCTGGATCGAGTTCCGCCGCGCGAAGAGCCACGTCGCGAGGACCACGCCGATGATCCCGCCGTGGCTCGACATGCCGCCCTTGTGGATCGCGAGCAGTCCCCACCAAGGGAAGGACGGCTCGAAGGTCCAGAGCAGCGGGCGCTCATAGAAGAGGACGTGCCCGATCCGTCCGCCCGCCACCACGCCGATCACGAGGTAGGTCAGGAGGTCCCCGACCTGATCGGCGCGGAGCGGGATGAGCGAGCGGCGGGCGAGCGCCCGCAGCAAGAGCCAGCCCACCACGAAGCCCGCAAGGTAGGAGACCCCGTACCACCGCGGACCGACCCCCGGCGCGATCTCGAAGACGAACGGATCGAGCGTGTGGACGGTGCTCTCGGCGAGGAACGTGAGCATCGGGGCATTGTGGCGGGGATCTGGAACGGCGGCGTGGGCTCGATCCGGCTCAGTCCGCGGGGGATGGAACGCCCCGAACCGCCGCTATACTCTCCGCCCCGAAGTCGCTGGCCCCATCGTCTAGCGGTTAGGACGTCAGGTTCTCATCCTGAAAACGGGAGTTCGATTCTCCCTGGGGTCATTGGAGACCTCCGCGGCATGCCGCGGGGGTCTCGTGCTTTGGGAGGCGGTGCTCCTCCGGCGGACCGTCGCCGGACCGCCCTCGCGTCCGACTATCGTCCGCCCCATGCGGCTTGCGCACTTCATCGACGGCGGCTTCCGGGCACCCGCCTCCGGTCGACATGCGGCGGCGATCGACCCCGCGACGGGTCACGCCTTCGGCGAGGTGCCGGAGGGGGACGAGGCGGACGTCGACCTCGCCGTCGAGGCGGCGGCGCGGGCGTTCCCCGCGTGGTCCTCGATGCCCGCCGCCGAGCGATCGGCGTGGCTGCTCCGCCTCGCCGACGCCGTCGCCGCCCGCGCGGACGAGCTTGCCCGCGACGAGTCGATGGACGCCGGCAAGCCGCTCGCCGCGGCGCGGGAGCTCGAGATCCCCCGCGCGATCGCGAACCTCCGCTTCTTCGCGACCGCGATCCTCCACGAGTCGAGCGAGATGCACGACATGGGCTCGGTCGCCCTGAACTACACGCTGCGCCGACCGCGCGGCGTCGCGGGCTGCATCTCGCCCTGGAACCTGCCGCTCTACCTCCTCACCTGGAAGATCGCCCCCGCGCTCGCGAGCGGCTCGACCGTCGTCGCGAAGCCATCGGAACTGGCATCGCTCACCGCCTTCCGCCTCGCGGAGGTCGCGGCGGAGGTCGGGTTCCCGCGGGGCGTCCTCAACCTC
Source organism: Phycisphaerae bacterium (assembly GCA_016873275.1). Taxonomy (GTDB): domain Bacteria; phylum Planctomycetota; class Phycisphaerae; order Phycisphaerales; family SM1A02; genus VGXO01. The sequence goes on along the minus strand of VGXO01000011.1, from coordinate 5,177 downwards.
GTCCTCGGCGGGGCGCCGGCCGGTCGGCGGATCGTCGAGCACCCGAAGGTCCCCACCATCACCTTCACCGGCGGCACGCCGACGGGCCGGGCGATCGCCAAGACCGCCGGTCCGATGTTCAAGCGCCTCGCCCTCGAGCTCGGCGGCAAGAACGCGGCGATCGTCTGCGAGGACGCCGACCTCGACGAGGCGGTGCCGACCCTCGTCCGCAGCGCCTTCTCGAACGCCGGGCAGATCTGCCTCTGCGGCTCGCGGATCCTCGTCCACCGAAGCCGCCTCAAGGAGTTCATGGACCGCTTCCTCGAGCGTGCCGCCGCGCTCAAGGTCGGCGACCCGCTCGATCCCGAGACCGACATGGGTCCGGTGATCTCCGCCGGTCACCGTGCGCGGATCGAGGGCATGGTCGCGCGGGCAATCGAGGCGGGCGCGGTCCTCGCCTGCGGCGGCGGGCGACCGCGGATCTCCTCCGAGCGCTGCCGCGACGGCTTCTTCCTCTCACCCACCGTGCTCATGGGCGTGCCCGCGGGCTGCGAGGCGGCGCGGGAGGAGTTCTTCGGTCCGGTCGTCTCGGTGCAGGGCTTCGACGCGCACCACGAGGCGGTGGCGATCGCCAACGACTGCGACTACGGGCTCGCCTGCTCGCTCTGGACGCGCGACCTCGACCGGGCGCACCGCATGGCGGCGGCGATCGAGGCGGGCGTGATCTGGGTGAACTGCTGGCTGCTCCGCGACCTCCGCACGCCCTTCGGCGGCGTGAAGGACTCGGGCGTCGGGCGCGAGGGCGGCGACGAGGCGCTCCGCTTCTTCACCGAGCCGAAGAACGTCTGCATCAAGCTCGGCGCCCGCTGAACCCGGGGCGCCGCGCGGCGGCGTCACGCCGGCAGGATCACGACGCTGCCGGGATCGACCGAGAGCGCGACCCGTCGACCCGGCTCGGGCATCGCCTCGGGGTCGTTCTGGAGGACCCGCACCGACGCGGCGCCGCCCTCGAGCTCGACGAGGTGCTGCGCGGACTTGCCGAGGTACATCGTCGAGACGAGCGTGCCGGCGAGGCGGTTGCGGGAGCCGTCCGCGCCGGGGGCATCGATCCGCAGCGCCTCCGGTCGGATCGAGAGCGTCACGCCCGCCTTGGGCGGGCTCGCCGCGTCGAAGGCGGTGGATCGAAGCTCGCCCGCGGTCGTGCGGAGACGGACCTCGCCGCGCTCGACCGCGATCGCCTCCGCGTCCACGAAGTTGCTCTCGCCGAGGAAGTCCGCGACGAAGCGGTTCGCGGGGCGTCGGTAGAGGTCGCGGGGGGCGCCCTGCTGGATCGCCCGCCCGTCGCGGAGGACGACCATGCCGTCCGCCATCGAGAGCGCCTCCTCCTGGTCGTGCGTCACGTAGACCGCGGTCAGCCCGCTCGCGCGGCAGAGTCCGCGGATCTCGGTGCGCATCTCGAGGCGGAGCTTCGCGTCGAGGTTCGAGAGCGGCTCGTCGAGGAGGAGGACCTTCGGCTCGATCACCATCGCCCGCGCGAGCGCCACCCGCTGCTGCTGCCCGCCGGAGAGCTCGGTCGGCTTGCGCGCCGCGAGCGCCTCCATCCGCACGCTCCGCAGCGCCTTCTCGACCCGCGCGGCGACCTCCGCCTTCGCGAGCCGACGGACCTTCAGCCCGAACGCCACGTTCTCGAAGACGGAGAGGTGCGGCCAGAGGGCGTAGCTCTGGAAGACCATGCCGCAGTCGCGCTTCTCGGGCGGCAGCGCGGTGACGTCGCGTCCGTCGAAGAGGAGCCGCCCCTCGTCGGGTCGGACGAAGCCGGCGATCATGCGGAGGAGGGTGGTCTTCCCGCAGCCGGAGGGTCCAAGCAGGAAGTAGAGGCTCCCCGCGGGCACCTCGAGGTCGATGCCGTCGACCGCGGCGGTTCGGCCGAAGCGCTTGCGGAGACCCTCGATGCGGATCGCGGTCATGGGGCGAGGAGGATAGCGGGCGCCGGTCCCCCGCCACGCTACCCTCCGGCGGTGGACGGTCTCTCCCGCCTCAAGCGAACGATGCGGAACCGACCGACCGGCGCGGATGCGTCGATCGGTCGCGTGCTCGACTCGATGCGCCGCGACGTCGAGCGCCGCGCCTCGCGGGTCGGCACCGCCGCGGAGGCGTGGCTCGACCTCGCGCCCGCGTCGATCATCGAGGGCTCGGCGGTCGAGGGCTTCCGGTCGGGCACGCTCGAGATCGCGGTCGAGGGCTCGGCGGTCAAGTTCCTCGTCGATCGGACGCTCCGGGAAGGTCTCGAGGCGAGGCTTCGCGAGCGCCTGCCCGCGCTTCGGAAGGTCCGCGTGCGGATCGACGCCACGATCGCGCGCCGCGGGATCGACGAGCCGCGGGACTCGCCGGCGACCTCGACCTCGCGGTCGAGATCCCGCCCGCCGCGCGGCGACCGCCCGAGCGGCGCGAACTAGGATCGCCCCATGACCGCGCCCGCGAGCTCGAAGCCCGTCGTCGGGATCTCGATCGGAGATCCCCGCGGCATCGGTCCGGAGGTGGTGGTCAAGGCGCTCTCCGACCCTGCCCTCGCGCGGCTCGCGAGGTTCGTCGTCTACGGGAGCAACGAGGTCCTCAACCGCGCCGCGGAGTCCTGCGGGATCGAGCCCTTCTGGTTCCGCGTCGCCCACGACGGGCCCCGCGCCGAGCAGGCGATCGTGACGGACCTGACCGTGCTCGACTTCCCCGAGCACGGCGTCGAGGAGGGTGGCGCGCCGGGACCCTCCCGCGCGTCGGGGCTCGCGAGCAAGACCTTCGTGGAGGTGGCGATCGCCGACTGCCTCCGCGCCCCCGGCTCCCCGCGGCGGCTCGACGCGGTGGTCACCGCGCCGATCTCGAAGTCGGCGTGGCACCTCGCGGGATTCCGCTGGCCGGGGCACACCGAGCTTCTCGCCCACCGCACCAAGGCGAAGCGGCACGCGATGGCGTTCGCAGGTCCGCGCCTGCGGGTCGTGCTCGCGACGACCCACCTGCCGCTGATGGAGGTGCGGAACGTCCTCACGATCGGGCGGGTCTTCGACGCGATCGACCTGGGCGCCGGGCTCTGCCGGAGGCTCGGGGTCGGCGCACCCCGCATCGCCGTCTGCGGCTTGAACCCGCACGCGGGCGAGGGCGGGCTCTTCGGAGACGAGGAGATCCGCGTGATCTCGCCGGCGATCGATGCCGCGCGGCAGGCGGGCATCGACGCGAGCGGTCCGCATCCCGGCGACGCGGTGTTCATCCAGGCGATCGCGGGGCGCTTCGACATGGTCGTCGCGATGTACCACGACCAGGGTCTCATCCCCGCGAAGCTCCTCGACCGCGACCGCACCGTGAACGTGACGCTCGGGCTGCCCACCGTGCGGACGAGTCCAGACCACGGGACCGCGTTCGACATCGCGGGCAGGAACCTCGCCGACGCGGGCAGCATGCACGCGGCGATCGTCCTCGCCGCGGAGCTTGCCGCGTGCCGAGATCCCGCGTCGGTCGCCCCGGCGTTCGGCTGAGCGGTCGAAGGCTGCTTCGACGGCGGCGGCAACCCACCATGAAGGTCCGACGTCGCTGGCGTTCGCCTCGATCCGGCGATCGCGCCTCGACCGACTCGCGGCTCGTCGCGCCGGACCGCGTCGAGTCGCAGGATGCGCGCGATGCGCACGATGCACATGCGTCGCGCGATCCGCGCGATCCAGGCCAGACCTCGGTCCTCCACCCCGGGCGCCTCCCTGCGCCCGGGGCGGGAGGTCGACCATCGCTCGTCAGCGCCGTCGCCGCCGGCTCGCCAGTCCGGCAAGTCCGAGGAGGGCGAGCGCCCCGGGCGCCGGGACCGCGCGGGTCTCGACGCGCAGGTTGTCGAGCCGGAGGTTCCCGGTCGAGGTCGTCGCGCCGCCAAGGGTGATGCGAAGCGTCGCCGTGCCCATGCCGAGCATCGAGGGCATCTCGAAGTCGAAGCGGGAGACCGGCCAATCGCTCCCCGCGGCGAAGGTGCCGACCGTCGTCCACTCGCCCGCGACCCAGAGCTCGAGGCGGTTGTCGGCGAAGCCGGTCTCCGTCCGCCGCGCGGCGAAGGAGATCGTCAACTGGCTCGCGCTCCCGACGTCCGCGTGGATGTAGATCGACCGCCCGTTGAGCGACTGACCCACGAAGGAGAGCGCCAGTCCGGCGGCGTCGCCGGTGACGGCGTTCACCGTCGTTCCCGCGAAGGCGTTGAGTCCGCCGGCGACCTCGTTGAGGTCGATGAGCCCGCTGCCGCGATCCGCCGCGACGGTCAGGTCGGTCTGCGGGTTGAACGCGTTGAAGTTCCAGCCCGCGACGAGCTCGGCACCGGCAAGGTCGGCGAGACCGAGCAGCGAGGCGACGAGCGCGGCGCAGGAGGACCACCGCCTTGGCCCGGAGCGACGCTCCCCTGCCGCGTCCCCGGCTCCGGGACCGCGCCCCGCAGCGGGCGATGGATGGGCGGACGATCCGAGGTCTGACGCGGAGGACTCACGAACCTGGACGATCTGCGTGGACGCATGCATGACGGCGCTCCGAGAAGTGCGCCCGGTCGACGCGGGCACGCTACGGCTCGGGGGTCGCCGGTCCCGCACGACGCGCCGAAGTTCCGACGAGGAGCCTTCGGAATCTCACGACGACTCGCCCGCCACGGTCCGCTCGCGGGAGAGCCTCCCAACCCGCCTCTCCCGCGAGGAGCGCCGCGACGAGTGGGAGAGCCCCCACCGCGCCTCTCCCGCGAGGAGCGCAGCGACGAGCGGGAGAGGCCGACTCGCGGACGCAGTCCGCGAGGCGGGTGAGGGTGGTGCGCCGCGCGACGAACGTCGGCGGGCGCACGAATCGGGACGTCGCCACGACCCCTTCGTCGTGCTTCCAACCACCCCCACCGGACTTCGAGCTGCGCTCGAAGCCCGACTCCCCCGCGAGCCGAGCTCGCGGGAGAGTGCCCGAACCCACCGCGCCTCTCCCGCGAGGAGCGCAGCGACGAGTGGGAGAGGCCGACTCGCGGACGCAGTCCGCGAGGCGGGTGAGGGTGGTCCGCCGCGCGACGAACGTCGGCGGGCACACGAATCGAGACGTCGCCACGACCCCTTCGTCGTGCTGCCAACCACCCCCACCGGACTTCGAGCTGCGCTCGAAGCCCGACTCCCCCGCGAGCCGAGCTCGCGGGAGAGTGCCCGAACCCGCCA
>VGXO01000010.1 GCA_016873275.1 Phycisphaerae bacterium | reverse complement strand
ACGATCGCACGCCCTCCGCGAGGGACTCGGTCTTCGTCGGGGGCGCCATCACGATCGCTCGCCCTCCGCGAGGGACTCGGTCTTCGTCGGGGGCGCCATCACGATCGCTCGCCCTCCGCGAGGGACTCGGTCTTCGTCGGGGGCGCCATCACGATCGCACGACCTCCACCGCGCGTCGACGTCGGGCGATCCGCCCTGGCTGCATCGAAGAGGCGCTCGACGCGGCGGAAGCAACCGTGGCGGATGGAGCGAACGGCGGGGGCGAGTCCTCCCGACGGACCGCAGGTCGAGACGCCCCTCCACGATGACGCGCCGAGGCACGCCAGCGTCCGCGGCTCGTCGTGGCATCGCACTGCATGTGCATCTGGGGGACATCTCGGGGTCTCATCCAGATCGAACGAGGACTCGGCGGAATCGGTCCACACCTCCGAACGATCGCGAGTCGCCCGGGCGATCGCAAGACTCCCCCGCGACGAGCCGGAGCGAGCGGCACCCGCGGTTGCCGAGCCTGCCACGACCGCCTAGGACGCCGCCGCCGCTGCCGCCGCCGCTGCCGCCGCCTGCGCGGCCGCCGGCGGGATCTCCGACGAGCCGCGGACCGACGCGAGGCAGGCGATGCCCATGCCCAGACCCTTGAGCGGCTGGTGCCACACCATCGCGCCCGTGACGGGATCGAGACACCAGGTGTAGCCCATGCAGCTCACGATCAGGCGGTCGCCATCCACAAGGATCGTCGGAAGTCCGCTGCCATGCGGAGCCTTCCACTGCCAGCGGATCTCGCCTCTGTATCGGTCGAGCGCGACGACCCGGCGGTTAAACCCCACGAAGACAAGGTCCTCGAGTCGAGGCAGCGTCGCCAGCGTTGCAGAGGTCGCCATGTTCGACATGCCCTCAGTCTACGACGTGGCGATCGGCGGTCACCGGCTGAGCCTGGCCGTGGAACTGCCTGCTGGAGCGAGGTCCCGGGACGCCACGCCCGCAGGCACGTGGGTCCGCCTGCGGATCGGACCACCTCGGTCGAGCCACTCCGATGCTTCGAGCCACTCCGATGCTCCGGGTCGCTCCGACGCTCCGAGTCGCTCCGACGCTCCAAGCCGCTCCGACGCTCCAAGCCGCTCCGACGCTCGGAGTCGCTCCGACGCTCCAAGCCGCTCCGACGCTCCAAGCCGCTCCGACGCGCGGAGTCGCTCCGACGCTCCAAGCCGCTCCGACGCTCCAAGCCGCTCCGACGCGCGGAGTCGCTCCGACGCTCCAAGCCGCTCCGACGCTCGGAGTCGCTCCGACGCTCCAAGCCGCTCCGACGCTCCAAGCCGCTCCGACGCTCCAAGCCGCTCCGACGCTCGGAGTCACTCCGACGCTCCAAGCCGCTCCGATCGTCCCAGCCGCTTAGAGCTTCCGGGTCGCTCCGCTCAGCGTCTCCCAAAGCAACGCCGCCCCGGCGTTCACCGGGGCGGACGGGTCCATGCGGATGAGAGGAATCGAACCTCCACGGGATTTTACTCCCACAAGAACCTGAATCTTGCGCGTCTGCCAGTTCCGCCACATCCGCGGGCGGCGGAGTGTAGCAGCGGTGCCGAAGCTTCAAGCCGTCGCCGGGAGGGGAACATCGACTCCGGTGGCAGAAGCGGACGGAGCGCCGGACACCTTGACACGGGGCTCTCCACCACGCCGGTCGCCGGCCTGCCGCGGCTCCTGCGACAACGAATCGCTCGGCGTGAACAAGTTCAGCTGAGACTCCGAGTCTCCAGAGTCCTCACATCGACTCAGACGGCAGGATCTCCGTGAGGTCTCGCGGACGTGAGGCGGACGTCGAGGAGCTTCAGACCATCGATCGCTGCTCGACGGAACTCGCCCGGAGCGTCCGGCTCGATCTGCCGCCGCCTACTCCTCGTCCGACGATGAGGATGCCGCCGGAGCGGACTTGCCCGACGCGTTCGCCTTGAGGCGCGTCTCGAGCACCTTGCGGCGGATCTCCTTGGCGAGCTCGGGATGCTCGCGGAGGAACGCCTTCGCGCCCTCTCGCCCCTGCCCGATGCGGGTCTCGCCGTAGCTGAACCACGAGCCGGACTTGTTCACGATCTCGTCGGTGACGGCGAGGTCGAGCAGGTCGCCCGCGAAGCTGATGCCCTCGTCGAACATGATGTCGAACTCCGCCTCGCGGAACGGAGGAGCGATCTTGTTCTTCACCACCTTCGCCCGCACGCGGTTGCCGACGTTGCGCTCGCCGTCCTTGATCGCGCCGATGCGGCGGATGTCGATGCGGATCGAGGCGTAGAACTTGAGCGCCCGACCGCCGGTGGTGGTCTCGGGGCTGCCGAACATCACGCCGATCTTCTCGCGCAGCTGGTTGATGAAGATCACGATGCAGTCGGACTTCGAGATCGCGCCGGTCAGCTTGCGGAGCGCCTGGCTCATGAGGCGGGCCTGAAGGCCCACGTGGCTGTCGCCCATCTCGCCCTCGATCTCCGCCCGCGGGATCAGGGCGGCGACGGAGTCCACGACGATGAGGTTCACCGCGCTCGATCGCACGAGGAGCTCGCAGATCTCGAGAGCCTGCTCGCCGGTATCCGGCTGCGAGACGAGGAGCTCGTCGAGGTTCACCCCCATCCGCTTCGCCCATGCCGGGTCAAGGGCGTGCTCGGCGTCGATGAACGCGCACACGCCGCCCTCTCGCTGCGAGTTCGCGATCGCGGTCAGGGCGAGGGTCGTCTTGCCGGAGCTCTCCGGTCCGAAGATCTCGACGACGCGACCCTTCGGAAGCCCGCGACCGCCGAGCGCCAGGTCGAGGCTCAGTGCGCCGGTCGAGACGCCGGGGATCACCGGGATGTTCTCGCCGTCGAGCCGCATGATCGAGCCCTTGCCGAAGGTCTTCTCGATCTGCCCGAGCGCCCGCTCGAGCGCCTGCTCGCGACCCTTCTCCTCCGCCGACTTCTCGGGGGGCTTGCTCGTCTTTCCCGCGGGCGTCGCGGTGGGCGAGGTCGCGGCGCGGACTCGGGGATCGTTCTTGGCATCCTTGACTTCGACGGAACTGGGCATGGCGGGTCCTTCCTTCGCTGGGTGCGTGTGAGTGCGCCTGGTGCGTGGGTCTTGCGAATGCGCCCTGCGAGTGCGTGCGTTCCTCGCGGGCGTGGATCTTCGGTGCTGATCGTGGAGCGTGGGTCGTGTAGGCGGGACTTCTTGCCTTGATCGTGTGAACGGCGATTTTCGGTGGTTCGGCTGGCGAGATCTTCGAAGCGGACGTTCGGGACGAGCGTTCGAGGCTCGCTTTCGTGGTCAGCGGTGATGGTCAGCGGTGATGGTCAGCGTTGATGGTCAGCGTTGATGGTCAGCGTTGATGGTCAGGGTTGATGGTCAGCGCTGGTGGTCGGCGTCGGGTCGGTCGCTGCGGCGGTCTGCCTGGGGTTGGGCGAGGTCACGGACCATCCCATGCGGCGATCGCTGGGCCAAGCAAAGTGCCGAAACGCCGTCGGAGAGATGACGGATGTTGCCGCGCCGCGTGTTGGCGAGCTGGTGCTGACTTGCGGGTGCTGCCATGTCTTAAGGGGACTGGGGACTGGGGACTGGGGACTGATGGGTACTGGGGTCGTTCGGGTCCGCCCGACGCCGGGCGGACGATCCGTCGATGAGGTTCACGATGTGGGTCACGAGGCGGTGAGAGGCGAGTGGTCAGACGGGGCGTCGGGGACTTCTCGGGTCGTGCGCCGAGTTGTTCTCAGCAGTTCTCGGGGGCGGAGGAGTTTTCAGGTCTTGCTCAGGGTCTTGCTCAGGGTCTTGCTCAGGGTCTTGCTCAGGGTCTTGCTCAGGGTGTTGCTCAGGGTCTTGCTCAGGGTCTCGCTCAGGGTCTTGCTCAGGGTCTCGCTCAGGGTCTCGCTCAGGGTCTCGCTCAGGGTCTCGCCGGGGCACTGGCTCGGCGGGGTGTTCGGGAGGGTGTTCCGGGGCAGGACTGGGCGATTTCTCGGGGCGAACACGCGAGATTCGTCCGAGCACGCGACATCTCGGACGGGTTCTGTTCGGGTGATCTTGCCCCGCCTGTCGGCATCCGTCAAGTCGCCTTGGCGAGGATCCTTCGTACCTCCCCCTCGGTCCGCCGGGCGAACGGCGGTGGTGAAGCACGCAGGAAGACGAAGGAGAGCATCGCGCGAGAAGCGCGAACGTCGGACTCCTCACCGCTCTCGCGGGTCACGCCCGGAACGCAGACCGCGTTCGGGTCGCGGGCACGACCTCACGCGGCGGATCGGTCGGCACCCTCACCCGACGGCACCGCGGATTCTGCTCGCGGTCCCTCTCCTCGGTGGCTGCCCCGACCAAGCCGGCCCGCGCTTGGCGCGGACCGTCGACCGCGAGTCGCACTCGATGCGCCTCCTCGCACGTGGTCCGGCACGACGCGCTCGCGAACCGACTGCCGTCGAGCCGACGCGCAGGAGCGAACAAGGCGTCTCCTCGTTCGAGGGGACACCCCGGCGGCGACGCGCTGAACTCGGGGACCCGCGCGAGGCGCCGACGTCCTGTCGATTCCTCGACGGACTCGGCGGTCACCGGCACGAGGGACCCATCGGTCACCCCCGACGGCGTCCATCGCGCCGATCAACCCTCCGTCGTTCCGAGCGAGCGACACGGGTTCCATCCGCCAGCCGCCGCGGCAAGCTCCGCGTCGGACATCGTCCGCAGCCTTTCGGCAGGCAGGTGTGGAATGACGAGGTGGAAGACGCTCGAGCTGTTCTCGACGACCTTGACGGTCATCCCATCGGGGACCTTGACGCCGAGCTCCGTGAGGACCTTCTTCGGGTCCGCGACGAGCCTCGCCTTGAGCGCCGGATCCTTCATGCACGCCGAGATCACTTCAGGGAGATTGGCCATGACGATCGTCCTATGAAGCTGCTTCGGAACTGACCTTGCCGCGCCAGTGAGTCCAGAGTCTTCGCAGTCGTCAACGACTGCGGAAGCAAGAGTTGATCACCGCCGCCCGCCGCCGAAGCAAGGTCCGCGTCGGACAGCTCCTGCCCCGGGACCACGCGATTGGAGGGATTGACCGGGTGGAAAACGCTCAAGGTGTTCTCGGCGAGTTTGACGGTCGTCCCCTCGGGGACCTTCACGCCGAGCTCCGTGAGGATCTTCTTCGGGTCCGCGACGAGCCTCGCCGCGGAGGAATCAAAAGGCGTCCCCTCCGTGGGGGACGCCTCGATCGCAACGCCGTCATCGCGGGAGCACGCGAGAATCACGCGCCCGTCGCCAACGCTGCGGCGACATCCGTGATCAACCAGAAGCGAAACAGCAGGTCGTGGAGGTCTCGGTGTCATACGGGTTCCATCCGCCCGCCGCCGAGGCAAGCTCCGCGTCCGACATCTCCTGCCCCTTGCCCGAGGACTTGGAGGGGATGACCAGATGGAACACGCTCGACGAGTTCTCGACGACCTTGACGGTCATCCCGCCGGGAATCTTCACGCCAAGCTCGGCAAGGACCTTCTTCGGGTCCGCCATGAGCTTGGTCTTGAACGCCTGATCCGACATGCACTTCTTGATGACTTCTGCCAAGTTCATCGCGCGAGTCCTCCTTGAGAGTCTCAGCCCGCAGGGGTCCGTCTGCCGCATTCCACCACGCGTGGAGGCGGTTGGTCCGTTGAGCGGCGGGATCATACTAAACGGTCGCGACGCGGTGCGGCGGACTCACGAAGTTCGACGAACGACAAGAGCCCGACCGTCCGACTCCGCCCGGCGAGGAATCGGCACGATGCCGTCACGACGGGTACGCATGATTCGGACTCGTCGCGGCGTGACGCGTTACCTTCTTGCCTCCCGCCACCCTCGCCTCGACGCCGATGCACCCCTTGACCGACCACGTCACGGAGAAGGAGTCCCCGATCTCCTTCGCCGACCTGGTGGTGGAGGTCGTCGCCGGGGCGCTGACCGTCCCGGAACGGATCGAGCTCCTCCGCGTCCGACCCGAGGCGTTCCGCCCGAATCACGAGCGTGCCGCGTCCCGGGTCCGAGCATGGCGACGGGCGATGGGCGCCGACGATCAGGCGTTCGCGACGAGGCTGCGGCAGCTCGAAGTCTCCGAGGCGGAGCTGCCAACCCTGCTCGGCGACCTTGATCGATGCGAGGGTCCCCGACCGGCATGGTGGTCGATCTGCGAGCGAGTGCTCGCGACGCAGGTCACGCGAGGCGCCGACGACCTCCCGCGCCTGCCGGACGCGGATGCCGACGGCGGCGACGATCGAGCGAGGCCGCGTCCGATCCGCTTCGCGCACGCGGTCGTGCCGTGGGTCGAGGTCGCGACCGCGGAGTTGCGCCGCCAGTGCCCGCGCGTCGACGCGATCCTCGGAGCGGCGGTGCTGCGGAACGAGCGGCACGGGCTGACCGCGGACCTTGCGCGATGCGTCTCGCGCACCCTCGAGGCGTCGTTCGAGCAGCACTTCGCGGCGCTCTACGCCGACGAGCGGGTGCTCCGGCTGCTCGAGGATCCGCCGCCGACGAGCGCCTATGCCAAGGCGGTCGAGGAAGCGACCGTCGCGGGGTGCGCCGGCTTCATGCGTCGGCATCCGGCGCTGGCGCGTCTGCTCGCCACGCGCGTGATGTTCTGGATCCGCTCGCTCGGCGAGATCGCCGACCGGCTCGAGGCGGACCGCCCTTGGATCGAGGCGGTGCTCCACGGGGGGCGTCCGCTCGGCGAGCTCCGGTCGGGCGGCCGAGGGATCTCCGATGGTCACAACGGCGGACGCGCCGTGATGGTCTGCCGGTTCGAGCATGGCGTGGTGGTCTACAAGCCGCGGTCGATGGCGATCGACGCGGGCTGGATCCGGATCGTGGAGCTCCTCAACGAGTCGCTCGATCCGATGCTTCGCCTCCGCTCGGCGAGGGTCCTCGACCGCGGCACCCATGGATGGATGGAGTTCCTGCCGCGCCGCCCCTGCCGCGACCTCGAGGAGCTTCGGACCTTCCACCGCCGGGTCGGGGCGACGCTCGCGGTGGTGCACGCGCTCCAGGGCAACGACTTCCACTCCGAGAACCTCGTCGCCTCGGGACCCGATCCGGTCGCGATCGACCTCGAGACGATCACGGTCGGCGAGCCGATCGCCGCCGACCCCGACCTCGAGCGCGAGCCCGCGGTGGAGATCGTGCACCGGTCGGTCACGCGGACGCTCATGCTGCCGCAGGTCTTCGCGAGGAGGGATCGACGCGGCGGACTGATGAACCTCGGCGCCCTCGGCGGCGACGCCGCAGGGTCGAGGTCGCAGCAGCTCGTGCATCCCTACTCCGACGTCGCCCGATGGGAGGAGGTCCCGGACGAACCGCCCTCGGACGACGATCCCTCCGTGCAGTCGCGACCGACGCTCGCCGACGGGGGCGAGATCGACCCGATGAACCATCGCGGCGAGGTCGTCGACGGCTTCCGCGCCGCGTATCGAGCGATCCTCGCCCAGCGGGAGCGATGGGCGTCGAGCGGCGACCTCGGCCGCGCGATCGCCGGCGCCTGGAGCCGCGTGATCAACCGACCGACCAGCGTCTACCTGCGGCTCGGCTTCGAGACCTGCCGCGCGGGTCTCGCGAGCCAGGGCGTCGATCGCTGGATCCACGCGGAACGACTGCGGGTCGGCGCAAGCCAGTGGCAGGCGTTGCCGTCCCGCACGGTCGAGGTCGTGCGGGCGATCAGCGACGCCGAGGGCGAGGCGATCCTGCGGGGCGACGTCCCGTGCATGGTGGCGCGGGTCGGCGAGCGCACCTACCACGCGGCGGATCCGATCGAGGCGGTCCCTCGCCCCATCGAGGGCGCGGAGCTCGCGATCTCGGCGGCGGAGTCGTCGTGGCGGCAGGTCGCCGGCATGGACGAGCGGGACCTCGCGCGGCAGGTCGGGCTCATCGAGTCGAGCTACGTCGCCGCCCACCTCTCGATGCAGTCGCTCCTGCTCGAGCAGGGAGGTCGCGTCGAGCAAGGCGCCGCGGAGGTCGCCGTCCGCACCGCCGACGCCGCGGAGCTCGACGCGTTCGTGCTGGCGATGCTCGAGAGGCTCGCGGACTCGGCGGTGAGCGGCGGACCAGGCGAGGCGAACTGGATCGACGCGGTCCACGACCCCTCGACCGGCACGATCAAGCCGTCGGCGCTGACCACCTCGCTCTACTCGGGGAGGGGCGGCATCGCCCTGCTGCTCGAACTCGCCTATCGCCGCCTCGGTCGACGCGACCTCCTCGAGCTCGCGAAGGCGAGCGTCGGATGGCACGCCGCGATGATGCGGAGTCAGCCCGATCGGATCGCCGCGATCTTCGAGCTCGAGCCGATCTCGGGCATGGGCGACCGGGGCGGTCTGCTCGCGGCGTGCTGGGCGATCGGTCGGCACGAGGGGCAGGGCGCGCATCGCGACCTCGCCCGCCGCATCGTCGCGTCGATCTCGCCGCGGACGATCCAGCGCGACGCCTACTTCGACGTGGTCAACGGCGGCGCCGGGGCGATGCTGCTCCTGATGTCGCTCCTCCGCGAGGATCCTTCGATCGACGTACGAGGGGTGGTCCTGGCGATCGGCGAGCACCTCGCCGCCAACGTCTCCGAAGTCGATGGGCTGGGTTGGACCTCCTCCCGATGGTCGAGGTCGCTGAACGGCGTGGGTCATGGTCGCGCCGGGATCGCGATGGCGCTCCTCGAGGCGGGCGTCCGCTTCGACCGGCCCGACTTCCGCCGGCTCGCCATCGAGGCGATGCGGGTCGAGCACGCGATGCACTCGACGGAGGGAGCGGGCGGCTGGCCGGACCTGCGCGGATGCGGGGCGGAGGACGCCATCCCGGCGCCCAACGGCTTCGAGGCGTGGTGCACCGGCGCCGACGGCATCGCGATCTCGCGGGCGGCGGCGCTGGAGCACGTGGACGAGCCGTTCCTGCGGGACGACCTCGAGCTCGCCCTCGGCGAGATGCGCCGTCACGGGATCTTCAGCGGGCGGCACCACCTCTGCTGCGGGATGGCGGGCCGAATCGAGTCGCTCCGGCTGATCGCCCGCCTGCTCGGTCGGCAGGACCTCCGCGCCGAGGCGGAGCGACTGGCGACGTCCATGACCGCGCCGTCCTGCCCCGACCGCGTGGAGGGCGGGGTGACGCTGCTCCAGGGATATCCCGGGCAGGCGTGGATGCACCTCGCGCTCCGCATGGACGAGCCCACCTCGATCCTGCGGCTTCAGGCGTGATCGCGAACGTCGTGCAGCAGACCTCGCCGCCACCGCGGGCGGTGGTGGGCGGGCGCCGCGGGTCAGCGGCGCGTCGCTAGTAGTTCGGCGTCGGCGGACGGTAGCGACCGAGGTCGATCGAGCGGAAGAACTCGATCGTCTTCGCGAGCCCCTGTTCGAGCGGCACCTTCGGCGACCAGTCGAGCATCTTCCTCGCGAGGGAGATGTCCGGTCGGCGCCGCTGCGGGTCGTCCTGCGGCAGCGGGCGAGCCTGGCGGATGGTGGACTTCGTGCGGGCAAGCTTCACCGTGAGCTCGGCGAGCTGCCGCACCGTGAACTCGTCGGGGTTGCCGAGGTTCACCGGACCGTGGAAGTCCGCCGGGCCGTTCATCATCCGCATCAGCCCATCGACGAGGTCATCCACGTAGCAGAAGGAGCGGGTCTGGGATCCATCGCCGAAGAGCGTGATGTCCTCGCCGGCGATCGCCTGCCGCGCGAAGTTGCTCACCACGCGGCCGTCGTAGGGATGCATCCGCGGGCCGTAGGTGTTGAAGATGCGCACCACCCGGATGTCCACGCGGTTCTGCCGGTGGTAGTCGAACATCAGGGTCTCGGCGCAGCGCTTGCCCTCGTCGTAGCACGCCCGCGGACCGATGGGATTCACGTTGCCGCGATAGCTCTCGGGCTGCGGATGAACCTCGGGATCGCCGTAGACCTCGCTCGTCGAGGCGTGCAGGATCCGCGCCTTCACGCGCTTGGCGAGCCCGAGCATGTTGATCGCGCCCATGACCGAGGTCTTGGTCGTCTTGATCGGGTTGTACTGGTAGTGCCCGGGCGCCGCGGGACAGGCGAGGTTGTAGATCTGGTCCACCTCGAGCACGATCGGCTCGGTCACGTCGTGGCGGACGAGCTCGAAGTTGCGCTTGGCGAGAAGGTGCTCGATGTTCGACTTCTGGCTCGTGAAGAAGTTGTCGAGGCAGATGACGTCGTGCCCCTGCTCGACGAGGCGGTCGCAGAGGTGTGATCCGAGGAAGCCGGCGCCGCCGGTGACGAGGATCCGCTTGACCATGGGGACTCCGAGCGGGACTCCGGACGGGACTCCGAACGGGAGTCCGAAGGGACGCGGGCACCCCTCGGAACCCTCGCGACCGAGCAGTTCGCTCTACCGCGACTCCGCCCGACGCCTCGCTCACTATCGGCGCACGCCGCCTCGTGGGTCGATCCCCGGGGCGACGATTTCGGCGACGATGCCGGGGTGCCACGCCCCCGCCGAACCCGCTTGGTCATCGGCATGATGACCGGCACCAGCCTCGATGGTCTCGACGCCTCGCTCGTCGAGCTGCGAGGTCGGGGTCTGACGATCGCTGCCCGGCTCGTCGCGGAAGCCTCTCGACGCTTTCCCCCGTCGCTCGCCGCCGACCTCCGGTCCGCCGCCGCCGGCGAGCCGCGACCCGCGGCGTGGTTCGCCTCGCTCGCCCGCCGCTTCGGCGAGCTGCACGCCGACGTCGCGGAGGCGCTCGCGAAGCGGGCTGGACCCATCGACCTCGTGGTCGCCCATGGTCAGACCGTCGCCCATGCGCCTCCCGACTCCTGGCAGCTTCTGAACCCCTTCCCCATCGCCGCGCGGCTCGGCACCGCCGTGGCGTGGGACCTCCGGCAGGCCGACCTCTCGGCGGGAGGCGAGGGCGCGCCGATCACCCCGCTCTCCGACTGGATCCTCTTCCGCGACAGGTCGCGCCAACCGGCGACCCGGATCATCCTCAACCTCGGCGGCTTCGCGAACGCGACGCTGCTTCCCGCCGCGGGCACCCTCGACGCGGTCCGCGGCTTCGACTGCTGCGCCTGCAACCAGCTGCTCGACGCCCTCGCCCGCCGACGCCTCCGCCGCCCCTTCGACCGCGATGGTCGCACCGCATCGCGCGGTCGGGTCGAGGTCCGCACGCTCGAGGTGCTTCGGCGGCGTCTCGCCGCACAGGGGCGGAGGGCGGCGGGAGGCGGTCGCAGCCTCGGGCACCGCGACTCGCCGGAGTCCTGGCTTGGCGTGCTCGACCCGCTCCGACCCGCGGACGCGCTCGCCACCGCGGTCGAGGCGGTCGCCGACGCCATCGCCTCGGCGATCACCCGCGGCGCCGGACGCTCGTCGCGACCAGCCTCGATCCTCGTCGCCGGAGGCGGCGCACGGCACCGAGGTCTCGTGGCGGCGATCGCCCGCCACGCGGGGTGCCCGGTCCTGACGCTCGATCGACTCGGCATTCCCGGCGAAGCCCGCGAGGCGGTGGCGATGGCGGTGCTCGGAGCGGTCGCCCTCGATGGCGTGGACCTGACCCTGCCGCAGGTCACTCGGCGACGCGGCGGTCGCATGGCGGGAGGGATCCTGCCTGCCGCGATCGGGGTTTCGGGGATCGCTCCGCACGCTCCCGCGCGACCCTTGGCGCATTCTTCATCGCGATGACGCCGACCTTCGGGTGGTTCCCTTCATAATCCCCGCTTCCACGCCCCGGTCGAGATGCCCGCCATGAAGCACGTGCTGATCGTCGAGGACGAGCCGGAGATCGCCGAGCTCATCCAGTTCCATGTCCGGCGCGAGGGGCTCTCCACCCGCGTCGTCGCCTCGGGACGCCAGGCGATCGAGGCGACCCGCCGCGATGCGCCGGACGTCGTCGTGCTCGACCTGATGCTTCCCGACCTCGACGGGCTCGAGGTCTGCCGCCGCCTCAAGCAGAACCCCGACACCCGGGAGATCCCGATCCTCATGGTCTCCGCGAAGGGCGAGGAGACCGACGTGGTCACCGGGATCGAGCTCGGCGCGGACGACTACGTCACGAAGCCCTTCAGCGCGAAGGTGCTCATCGCCCGCCTGAAGAACATCCTCCGCCGCGACGAGCAGACCCCGACGAGCGGCAGCGAGGGGAGTCGCCTCAGCCTGCGCGATGGATCGATCATCATCGACCCGGATCGGCACGTCGTTCTCTGCCATGGTCGCCCGATCGAGCTGACGGTCACCGAGTTCGGCGTGCTGCATCACCTCGCCATGCGCCCCGGCTTCGTGCGGACGCGCGACCAGATCATCGCCGCGGTCCACGGCAAGTCGGCGGTGCTGACGAGCCGGACCGTGGACGTCCACGTCACCGCCCTCCGCCGCAAGCTCGGCGACCTTTCGGAGTGCATCGAGACCGTCCGGGGGGTCGGCTACCGCTTCGCCGAGGCGCTGCCCGTCGACGGATGATCGCCTCCCCACCTCCAACCCGCCGCCGCCGGGTCGCCGCCACCCTCGCCCTCCTGCAGTGGGTCGCTGGACTCGCGTGCATCGCGGTCGCATGGTGGCACTCCGGAGGTCAGGGCTCGCCCGAGCGGCCGATCCTCGAGGACTCGGGCGGGTGGCTCGTCGGTGCCGCGGTGCTCCTCGGCACCTTGCCCATCAGCGTCATCGCCGCGGTCGCCGAGGCGCGACGCGACCGTCAGGAGCGCCTGATCGCCTCGCTCGAGGACGCCGCCGGATCCGAGCGGCGCCTCGAGACGCCCAACGAGGTCGGCGAGGAACTTGGTCCGGTCGTGGACTCGATCCGCCGACTCGAGACCGCCTGGTTCGATCGGCTCGCCCGCCTCGAGGTCCGTCTCGAGGAGCAAGGCGGTCTGCTCGAGGCGCTCGGCAGCGGTCTCATCTCGCTCGACCGAGACCAGCGGGTGCGCTCGATGAACGGCGCGGCGGCGGCGCTCCTCTGCCTCGAGCGCGACGCGGCGCCGGGAAGGCTCCTGCAGGAGATCGTCCGATCGGCGCCGCTCCATCGGCTCCTCGGTCGGGCGACCACCGGCGCCGAGCCGCGACCGGAGGAATTCGCGCTCTCGATCGCTGGTCGGGAGGTGATGGTCCAAGCGACCTGCAGCCGCGTCGGCGCCGAGGGGGGAAGCGATCGCGGCGGTCTGCTGCTCCTGCTCACCGACGTCACCCGCCTGCGTCGCCTCGAGAGCCTCCGCAGCGACTTCGCGGCGAACGTCAGCCACGAGCTCCGCACGCCGATCACCAACATCAAGGGCTACGTCGAGACCCTGCTCGAGGTGGGGCTCGACGACCAGGAGCAGGGACGGCGGTTCCTCGACATCGTCCGCCGGAACGCCGACCGTCTCGCGGCGATCATCGAGGACCTCCTGACCCTCGCGCAGCTGGAGGGTCCCGAGGCCCGCCAACGCCTCGAGCCCGCGACCACCGACGCCTCCCGGCTGGTCGAGGCGGTGGTCGAGAGCCTCCTGCCCGCCGCCGAGGCACGAGGCATCACCCTCGACCGCCGCGACGTCCGGAGCGTCCGCACCACCGTCAACGCGGCGCTGGTCGAGCAGGCGCTGGCGAACCTCGTCTCCAACGCGATCAAGTACTCGCCCGAGGGAAGCACCGTCCGGCTCTCGACCTCGTCGACCGCGGACGGAGGCGTCCGCTTCTGCGTCCGCGACGAGGGTCCAGGCATCCCCGCGGAGCATCACGAGCGGCTGTTCGAGCGCTTCTACCGGGTCGATCGCGCCCGCAGCCGCGACCGCGGCGGCACCGGTCTTGGGCTCTCGATCGTCAAGCACATCGCGGCGGTCCACGACGGTCGGGTCGAGGTGGAGAGCGCGCCGGGCGCCGGCAGCGAGTTCCGCCTGATCCTGCCGGCCCGTCCGGGACTTGGCGAGGAGGTCTCGGAGCGCGGACGGACCGGCACCACCACGACCTGAACCCGTCCCGCGCATGAACTTCAGGCATCCGCCCCGCGAGTCGGCGGGGCGAGTCGATACCATCCCGCCGGTCCGCGGGTCTCGGAGGCTCCAAGGATGGAGTTCTCCCGCGGCACGACGTCGTCTCGCGAGATCGATCGATGCCCGTCGACCTTCATGCCGAGCTCCTTCAGGTCCGCCGCGAACTGCTCGCGATGGGCGCCCTGGTCGAGGAGCGCGTCGCGGAGGTGATCGCCGCGATGGCGAAGCTCGACGTCGCCGCCGCCGCGCGGATCCGCGACGGCGACTCGGACATCGACCGCATGGAGGTGCAGATCGAGCAGGAGTGCATCCGCCTGCTCGCGCTCGCGCAGCCGGTGGCGGGCGACCTGCGGGCGATCCTCACGGTGCTCCGCGTGAACGGCGAGATCGAGCGCATCGCCGACCTCGCGAAGGGCATCGCCAAGCGAGTGATCCGCCTCGGGACCGAGCAACTGATCGAGATCCCGCCGCTCGTCGTCGAGATGGGTGGTCACGCCCGCCGCATGCTCTCGGAGGTGCTCTCGGCGCTCGCCGATCAGGACCCGGCCCGCTGCCGAGACCTGACGCCCCTCGAGGAGCAGGTCGACGCGCTCCAGAAGGCGGTGGTGCGATGGGTGCGGGACGAGGTGACCCGTCATCCCGACCTTGCCTCGGCGGTGATCGACGTCCTCACCATCGCGCAGCGCCTCGAGCGGCTCGCCGACATCGTGACCAACATCGCCGAGGACGTGGTCTTCCTCGTCGAAGGTCGGCTGGTGCGGCACGGCGGAATCTAGACCCCATCACGTCACGCTCACGACGCCTGACCACCCGGGGGAAGGGTCGAGGTCTGGTCGCGGTGCAGCCGGACGTCCCCGTCCTCGCCGACCGAGGCGAGCCCAAGCTCGAGGAGCGCCTGCAGCGCCGCCTGCTGCTCCGCCTCCTTCTTGGTCGGTCCCCAGCAGGCCGGGAAGCGGCGGGCTCCGCTCTCGACGCACACCTCGAAGCACTTGGCGTGGTCCGGCCCCTTCTCGTCGAGCACGAGGTAGGAGGGCGGCGGACCGCCGTCCCGCTGCAGCGCCTGCTGGAGCACCGACTTGAAGTTCTGCTGGTGACCGAGCTTCGCGGCGCGCTCGATGTGCGGGCCGACTTGGGCAAGGATGAACGCCCGCGTCTTCTCCATGCCGGCGTCGAGGTAGAGCGCTCCGATCAGCGCCTCGAACGCCGCCGCCGCGAGCGACGCGGGGATCACGTCCTGCCCGACCATCCCCTTCCCGAGGCGCAACATCGGCAGCAGGTCGAGCGACGTCGCGATCTCCGCGCAGAGCCGGCGGCTCACCACGTTCGACTTGATCTTGGTGAGCTCGCCCTCAAGCAGCTGCGGATAGGTCCGAAACAGGTGATCGCACACCACGATCGAGAGCACCGCGTCGCCAAGAAACTCGAGACGCTCGTTGCTCGCGAGCCGCGTCGAGGCGTCCGAGGCGTGCAGGAGCGCCTGCTCGAGGAGGGCGGGATCGAGGAAGCGGTGCCCGAGGATCTCCTCGGCGCGCAACGCGACGTGTGGGTCCATGCGATCCTCGCGAGCAGGCGCCGGCTCGTCGCCGGGGGTGGCTCGGGTCGCGGGCGGATGCCTTCGGGGATCGTCGAACGCCGACGCCCGGGGGCAGCCGCTCGGGACCGGTCCGTGCGGGGAGCCACGAGCTCCGCCGCGGCCCCGTTCATCGACCAGAGACGCGCCGTGCCCCCGCGAAACCAGCATGGACCGCCGCGAGGACCGGTTCTCCCGCGGGCAGTGGCCCGCCGAATCGGGAGGAGGATTGATCCGATCGCCTGAGGCTGGTACATTCCCCGATTCCCCACGTGGTCCGAGAGGGATCCCCTCATGCATTACCCCCACAAGGTCAGCCGCCGCAAGAAGGTCCGCAAGGTCGGCTTCCGCGCGCGCATGAAGACCCGCAAGGGTCGGAAGATCATCAACCGGCGTCGCCGTCTCGGACGCCGTGTGGTGACGACCCCCTGACCAGTCCGCCACTCCTGATCCTGATCGGGCTCCGGGGCGCCGGCAAGACGACGCTCGGTCGACGCCTCGCGTCGGACCTTGGCGTGCCGTTCGTCGACGGCGACGAGGAGGTCCTCCGCCGCCTCGGCGCGGGGTCCGTCTCGGAGGCGTTCGCATCGATCGGCGACGCTGGCTTCCGCGCGGCGGAACATGAGGTCCTGCCGACCCTGCTCGCAAGGTCATCAGGCGTGATCGCGCTCGGCGGAGGAACGCCATGCGTTCCCGGGGCAGAGCAGATCCTGCTCGACGCCCGCCGGCGTGGTGCGGTCGTGATCTGGCTCGACGCGGACGACGCCACCCTCGTGGAGCGCATCCTCCGCGGCACCGATCGCCCCCGACTCAGCGAGCGGGACCTCCCCGAGGAGATCCGCTGGCTTCGCGGCGAGCGACAGCGGACCTACCGGCGGCTCGCGGAGATTCGGCTTGATGCCGCGGCGTACGGGATCGAGGGCGCGAGCCGCACGATCCGCGGCTGGCTCGAGGACCGCTCCGGCGACCTCACGCCGCCCGCATGAGCCAGCCCTCGCCGAGGTAGCGGCGAAGCGCCGGCAGGTCCCGCGCATCCTCGAAGCCTTCGAACCGCACGGCGAGGCGGGCGGGACCAAGCACGTCGCGGGGATCCTCCTCGCAGCGGACGACCGAGCCCTGCGCCTGGATGCGTCGACCGCAGCCGGGCAGCTCGAGGTCGATGACGACCGGCTCGCCGGGCGAGAGCGGCTCGTCGATCTCGATGTTCACGCCGCCCTCCCCGATGTCGTAGGCGTGCCCGTCGAGCGATCGCCCCGAGACCTCCCCGCGGCGGCGCAGCGAGACCGCGGTGTACATCGGGCGGAGGCTGAACCGCTCGAACTGGCGGCGGTTGACGTGGGCGGGCGCGATGGTCGGGCTCATGGCGGTCTCCGAGCCTCTCCCCTCCCGACCTCCCGTTATCGGCAGGCGATCGGGTCGCATTGAGCGTCGGCGACGAATCAGTCCGAGGTCGCGCGGGGCATCCGTCGTCCGCTTCCTCGTTATCGTCCGGGGATGACCTCCTCGACCCGTCCGGAGCGACCGTCCGACGCGGCGGCGGCGCTTCGCGAGGGCTGGCGCCTCATCGCCGGTCCCACCCCGGGTCCCACCGAGGCGGACCTCGCAGTGCTCCGGTCGCGACGCATCGTGATGCTCGGCTTCGGGAATCAGGCGCGGGCGCAGGCGATGAACCTCCGCGATGCCGGCGTGCGGGTCGCGGTCGCGCTGCGGGCATCGAGCGGGCGGATCGACGAGGCCCGCCGCGAGTCGTTCGAGGTGCTCGAGCCCGAGGAGGCGACGGCGCTTGCCGACCTCGTCATCGTCGCGATCCCCGACCGCGCGCACGCCGAGGCGAACGAGCACTTGTTCCGTCCGTTCGCCCGGTCGGGCACGATCCTCGGGTTCCTGCATGGACACTCCATCCACGCGGGCGAGGTCGTGCCGCGCGAGGACCTCGCGGTGATCATGGTCGCCCCGAAGGGACCGGGCTCGACCCTCCGCGAGCGGTTCGTGCAGGGACAAGGCATTCCGGCGCTCGTCGCGGTCGCGCAGGATCCGCGGGGCGATGCCCGTGAGGTCGCCCTGGCATTTGCCCGCGGCATCGGCTGCGGACGGAGCGGTCTCATCGAGACGACCTTCGCCGCGGAGACGATCGCCGACCTCTTCGGCGAGCAGGCGGTCCTCTGCGGCGGCGTGCTCGCCCTCGCCTCCTCCGCGTTCGAGGTGCTCGTCGAGCGCGGCGCGCCGCCGGAGCTTGCCTACCTCGAGTGCATCCACGAGCTCAAGCAGGTGGTCGACCTGCTCTACGCGCGGGGTCCCTCCGGCATGCGGGCGGCGATCAGCGAGACCGCCGAGTTCGGGGCGCTCGAGGTCTGGAGCCGCCGCGGCGACCTCGTGGACCGCGGACGGCTCGAGGCGATCCTCGACGCGATCCTGTCGGGCGAGTTCTCGCGCCGGCTCGCCGCGGACCAGCGGAGCCGCGACGCGTGGCTGCGGACCGAGCGGCGGAATGCCGATGAAGCACCGCTCGAGCCGGCCGGTCGCGCGGTGCGGTCGCTGATGCCGTGGCTCGAGGGCGGTCGCGACGCTCCCGGAACTCCTCGGTGACGATCCTGCAAGCGGCGGTCCTCGGCGTGGTGGAGGGGATCACCGAGTACCTGCCGGTCTCGAGCACCGGGCACCTCATCCTCACCGCGTGGCTCCTCGGGCTCGACCGTGATCCCGCCACGAAGCAGGCGGTGGACGCGTTCACGATCATCATCCAAGGGGGCGCGATCCTCGCGGTGCTCGGGCTCTACCGGCGGCGGGTGCTCTCGATGCTCCGCGGGCTTGCCGGTCGGGATCCCGCGGGGCGTCGTCTCCTCGTCAATCTCTTCATCGCGTTCTTGCCCGCGGCGGTGCTCGGCGTGCTGCTCGACGACCTGATCGAGGCGCATCTCTTCCGACCGGTGCCCGTCCTCGCGGCGCTCGGGCTTGGCGGCGTGCTCCTCCTCGTGATCGGACCGTGGCTCCGCCGGGCACGGCACGAGCGGACGGACGCCGCGATGGACGGCGCCGCCGATGGCGCGGGAGGGGATCCATCGCTCGATCGCCGCTCGATCGAGTCGATCTCCTGGCGTCGCGCCCTCCTCATCGGGCTGATGCAGCCGATCGCGATGTGGCCCGGGACCAGCCGCTCGATGATGACGATCGTCGGCGGCATGGTGACGGGGCTGCGTCCCAAGGACGCCGCGGAGTTCTCCTTCCTGCTTGGGCTTCCCACCCTCGGCGGCGCCTGCCTCTACAAGGTGGCGAAGTCGGTCTCGCGACACGAGGCCGGACTCGGCGGCTTCATCGACGACCTCGGCGGCGTCGCGCCGGTGGCGGTGGGCATCCTCGTCGCGATGCTCTCCGCGGCGGTCGCGGTGAAGTGGCTCGTCGCCTACCTCGCCAAGCACGGGATGGCGCTCTTCGGCTGGTGGCGCATCGCGCTCTGCGTCGTCATGGCGATCGGCGTCTGGCAGGGCTGGGTGGACTTCGACGCGCCGAGCGAGCCCTCGGTCGAGGCGACCAAGGCGGAGTAGGGTCAAGCGATCGCGTGCCGGAGCCGCGGGTCGCCCGTCGCCAGCGCGGGCGAGACGCCCGCGGTCCACGACTCACGACTCCTCAGGGAACGGCTGAATCGCGACGACCTCCGCGACTCCGGTGACCTCCGCGCGAGAGTCCGACCACCGACTGGCGAAGTGCAGCGCCCTCCTACTCCCCCGCGCTCAGCACCGCCGCCCGCGCCGACTGCTGCGCATCCGCATCCTGCAGGGGAAGTCCCGCCGCGAAGCGGGCGAGCTGCCGCGCTGCCTCGAGGCGATCGAGGACCTCGACGTCTCGCCAGCCGCCCGAGGAGAGCTCCGCGGGCGCCTCGATCACGGCGACCACCCATCGATCCGCGACTTGGAACGCAAACGCCGCGCGTGCGCCATCCGGAGAAGCGACCGGCGTCAGCGCATCGCGCCACGCGGGGGTCATCTGCTCGACCTTCGGCGTCCGCTCGACGACCTTGCCCTCGGCGCCGATCCGCGCGATCCCGTAGGTCGCCCGCGGATCGCGCACCTGATGCACGAGCGAGATCGGGACGCCGGCGCAGAGGACCGGCTCGCCGATCGTGCGGATCGAGGTGCGGGGCCACAAGGTGCCCCCGAGCGCCCACGCGAGGAGCGCCGCCATCACCACGAAGACCGCGATCTTGACGAGGAGGCTGCGGAGCCCGAGCACGACCTGCCACATCGGTCCCCCGTAGGGAGGCGTGCGGTCTCGTTCGCTGCGGGGTCGCATGGCGGAAGTATGCCCGAATCGCCCGCCCTTGTGCGGCGCCGGAACCGCTTGATCACGAGGCTAGCCGAGCGCCTTCAGGAGCCGTGCCTCGTCCCACACCTCGATCCCGAGCTCGTTCGCCTTCGCGAGCTTGCTGCCCGCGTCGGCGCCGGCGATCACGAGGTCGGTCTTCTTGGAGACCGAGCCGGTGACCTTCGCTCCCAGCGACTCGAGGCGCTCGGTGAGTTCAGGTCGCGTGAACTTCTCGAGCTCGCCCGTCAGGACCACCGTCTTGCCGGCGAAGGGACCGCTCGCGGCGGCGGCGCCGGGACGATGCTCGCGGCTCGAGAGGTCGATCCCCGCCTTGGCGAGCCGCCGGAAGGTCTCTCCCGCCGCCTTCGAGTGGAGGTACTCCGCGACCGCCGCGGCGGTGATCGGACCAAAGTCGGGAAGCTGCTCGAGCTCCTCCGCCGACGCGGCGCGAAGCGCGTCCGCATCGGCATAGTGCCGGGCGAGCGTCTTCGCGGTCGCGGCGCCGACATGGCGGATGCCGAGCCCGGAGAGCACCCGCGCCAGCCCCCGCCCTTTCGCCTCCGCCGCCGCGTCGAGGAGGTTCTGCGCCGACGTCTCGCCGATCCGCTCGAGGGCGAGCAGGTCCTCCTTCGACAGCAGGAACAAGTCCGCGAAGTGCGTCACGAGCCTGGCATCGACGAGCTGATCCACCAGCTTCTCGCCGAAGCCCTCGAGGTCCATCTGACCCCGACCGGCGAACCACTTCACCTTCTCGCGGAACTGGGCGGGGCATTCCGGATTCACGCAGAAGAGCTTCGGTCCCTCCTGCTCGACCGGGCCCTTGCACTCGGGGCAGTGCGCTGGCGGCTCGATCGGACGCTCGCTCCCCGTCCGCTCCCTCACGACCGGCGCGACCACCTGCGGGATGATCTCCCCGGCCTTCTCGACCTCGACTCGGTCGCCGAGGCGGATGTCCTTCCGCCGGATCTCCTCGATGTTGTGGAGCGTCGCGTGCCGCACCGTGGTGCCGGCGAGGAGGACCGGCTCCATCGTCGCGCGAGGGGTCAGCGTGCCGCCCTTGCCGACCTGCCACGCGACCTCGAGCAGCCGGCTCGTCGCGCGATCCGGCGGGTACTTGAACGCGATGCACCAGCGAGGCGCCTTCGAGGTCGAGCCCAGCGCCTCCTGCATCGCGAAGGCGTCCACGCGGACCACCATGCCGTCGCAGGCGTAGCCAAGCCCTCGCCGCTTCTCCGCGAAGGTCTCGACCGCCTTCACCGCGTCCTTCGGCCGCCGCGCCTGCACCGCGAGCGGCTCGACCGGCACGCCCCAGGCGCGGATCGCCGCGAGGAACTCCCAGTGACTCGACGCCTGCATCCGCCCGACCACCTCGCCTCGACCGTGCGCCGAGAAGGCGAGGCGACGCGAGGCGACGATCCGCGAGTCGAGGAGCTTCAACGTGCCGGCGGCGGCGTTGCGGGCGTTCGCGAAGAGCGCCTCGCCCGCCGCCTCGCGCTCGGCGTTGATCCGCGCGAACTCGCGGTCGGGCAGGTAGATCTCCCCGCGGATCTCGACGACCGCGGGCGGCGTCGTGGAGGAGCCGCGCTCCTCCAGCCGCAGCGGGACGCCCCGGATCGTCCGCACGTTCTCGGTGACGACGTCGCCTTGCTCTCCGTCTCCTCGCGTCGTCGCCCGCACCAGGCGCCCCTGCTCGTACCGCAGGCTCACCGCGAGACCATCGATCTTGGGGTCGCAGACGAGGACGGGATCGTCCGCCTCGCCGATCGCCTCCGCCTCGCGGAGAAGCCCGGTGACGCGGGCGATCCACGCCTCGAGGTCCTCGATCGAGTAGGTGTTGTCGATCGACCGCATCGGCACGGCATGTCGTGCCGTCTCGAAGCCCTCGATCGGCTCGCCGCCGACGCGGCGGGTCGGGCTGTCGGGGTCGTCGAGCTCGGGATGCGCCGCCTCGAGCGACGCGAGCTCCGCGAGCAGGCGGTCGTACTCGGGGTCCGACATGATCGGATCGGCGTCGACGTAGTACGCGCGATCGGCGCGGCGAAGGAGCTCCCTCAGCTCGCGCAGCCGCGCCGAGCCGCCCGCCGCCCCCCGGTTCGCCCCCCTGCCCGACGCGGACTTCTTGCTTGATCGATCGCTCATCGCGCTTCCACGAGGCGCCCGCGGCGCGTCAGTCCGCGGAGATCGTCCGCGGTCCCTCGGTGCCAGCCTTCCGCTCATAGACGCCGTCTCCCGCACGCTCGTACTTGGTGAAGCCGAGGCGCTCGAGGTTCTTGTTCGAGAGCTTCGACTTCTCGGCGGCGTCGCCGTGGGCAAGCGGCAGGTTCGGGACCGCGGGGATCCGCCGCACCGGCCCGCCCGTCTCCGGATGGCGCTCGAGCGGCGGATCGCTCATCCGCTGGAAGCACTCGAAGACCTCGCCGTCGCTCCCATCGGGTCGCACGACGGCATAGCGGTAGGTAGGCATCGCGAGGATGCTAGCGGTGGTTGCTCCCGCCGCGCCAGCCCTCGAGGCGGGTGCGGGCGAGTCGGACGTCCTCGATCCGCGTCGGTCCCGCCTCGCGCTCGATCACGATCCCGAGGTTCGGGATCTCCGCGGCGACGGCAAGCAGCCGGAGCCACTCGACCGCGCCCTCCCCGACCGGCACCTCGCGACCCCACGTGCCGGGCACGGAGGTCGGGAGGGCGTCCTTGGCATGCATCTGCAGCACCCGTGGGGCGAGCATCCGAAGCGACGCCACCGGGTCGCCCATGCCATAGAGGATCATGTTGGCGGGGTCGAAGTTCACGCCGACTTCGGGTCGCTGGAGCTCCTCCAGCGCCTCGACCAAGGTCTCGGCGGTCTCCTGACCGGTCTCGAGGGCGAGCCGCACGCCGTGGGAGGCGAACAGGTCGGCGAGCGACCGCAACCGCTCGAGCACCGCCCGGCGCCCCGGATCGAGCGGATCCTCCGGGATGAACCCCGCGTGAAAGGTGACGAGGCGAAGCCCGAGACCCTCGGCGAGCTCGGCGGCGCCCCGCGCCCGACGGAGGTTCTCGCTCCACGTGCCGTCCGGGCGGACCCCGCCGGTCTTCTTGATCGACTCGAGCGTCGAGTAGTCCTCCCCCGCCATCGCGAGCATGCCGCTTCGAAGCCCGATGCCGGCGTCCGCGAGCCTCGCGCCCGCGTCTCGCCACGCGGGCTCATCGAGAAGAGGCATGAGCGCGAGCTGGACCCCGGAGAGACCCGTCGCCTGCACCGCCTCGACGAGCGAGTTCGGATCGGAGGGGCGAAGGCTCCAACTGCATACGGCAAGTTCCGCGCTTGATCCCTTGTGCACAGCGCGCTCCGAGGAGGTCCGCCGCGTCGTGGTCTTCTCCATCGAGGACCGCCGCCGAGCCGATGCTACCGGCGTCAGCGAGACGGACCTCGCCCGGTGGATTCCGCGCGGGAGGTTCCTTAGCATCCGCCACCTCGCCGCCGATGTCCTTTGTCCCCGTTCCAACCTCCGCCGCCCCTCCCGCCGCCGTGGCTCGCGCGGCGCCCGCGAAGCGCACGCTCATGCGGCGCTTCGAGACCATGATGGGGCGGCTGAGCGTCAAGAACGCCTTCTGGCACAAGGTCTGCTCGCTCGTCTGGCTCCCGTATGCCTTCCGCTCCGGGATCAGCCTGCGCAAGATCGACGCGGACACCTTCACGGCGGTCCTCCCCTTCCGTCGCATCAACCGCAACTGGTACAACGCGATGGCGGGTGCTGCGCTCCTCGGCAACTGCGAGGTCGCCGCGGGCATCTACCTCTTTGCCCGCTGCGGTCCGGACTACATGGTGGTGTGCAAGGAGATGAACTACCGATTCCGCCGCCCCTGCCTCGGGCCGGCGGTCTACCGCGTGATCCGCTCCGAGGACGTCTCCGAGCGGGTCGCCGCGGGCGTGGCGTTCAACTGCACCCTCGAGATGGAGATCCGCCAGTCGCTCCGCCGCAAGGGCAAGGAGCCGAAGGTCGGCGAGTGCACGATCACCTTCCACTGCGTCCCGCTCGAGCTCGCCCGAAGCCGCCCGGACGACGCCGGCGGTCGCCCCGGTCGCTGACCGGCGCCCACGAACACCTCCCATGAGCCTCTTCCGCCGCGGCAGCGCCCTCGACGCCGTGGCGTGGGGCATGTTCTGCGCGTCGAGCTGGGCGTGGTGCATCGGGCTCTTCCTGCCGACCCTGCTCCGCCGGTTGCTCGGATGGGAGGGCTTCCTCGCCTTCGCCATCCCGAACGTCGTCGGCTGCACCGCCTTCGGATTCGTGCTCGACGCGCGATCAAGCCGTCGGCTCCGACGCGAGCACCGCCCGGCGATGCTCGGCTTCAGCGCGGTCACGATCGCCTACCAGCTGCTGCTCGCCGGCTGGACCGGAAGCGTCCTGCTCGGCGACCGGGTGGAGTCGTGGACCGGCGCCGCGATCGGGCTCGCCGCGGTGGTGCTCCTCGCGGCGGCGCTCCAAGGCGCCCGCGAGCGGTGGTGGCCGCTCCTCGCGATCGCCGCATGGATCCTCTCCGCTGGCTCGCTGCTCGCGGCGCTGCCCGAGGCGCCGACGACGATCGAGCCGGAGCTTCCCCTCGCGGCGGTCTGGGGACTGTTGCCGGCGCTTCTCCTTGGCTTCCTGCTCTGCCCCTACCTTGACCTCACCTTCCATCGCGCGCTTCGGCAGGGCCCTCGGCGCTCGACCTTCCTCGTCTTCGGACTCACCTTCGCGGCGCTCATCGTCCTCGTCGCCTTCCTCGCCGATCCCGCGGCGCCGATGGGTCTCGACTGGACGCCGCTCGTCGCCGCGCAGTTGTGGGTGCAGCTTGGCTTCACCGCGGGCGCCCACTGGCGGGAGATCCTCGTTCGGGACCGGACCCGCGCCGGTCGACCGCGGGGCGTGCGGCGACTCGTGACCGTCGCCCTCCTCGCAGGGGTCGTCCTCGGAAGTCCCCTCATCGCCGGCGAGGCGAACTACCTTCGCATGCTGGGCTGGTACGGGCTCGTCTTCCCCGCGTACGTGCTCCTCGCGATGGTCGGAGAGGGACGCCGCCCTTCCTCCTCGACCTGGGTGCTGCTCGCGGTCCTCTGCCTCCTCTCGCTCCCCTTCTACGAGCAGGGACTTGGTTCCCGGAGCTTCGGCTGGATGGCGGTGCCGGCGCCGGTCCTCCTCGCCGCCGCCTGGTGGTTGCGGCGGCGGCGGTCGAACCACCCCCGACTCGCGCTCGGATGAGCGCCGATCGCCCGCCGGGGTGCTCAACCGAAGAAATAGACGCGGAATCCCGCCGTTGCCCCTGACCGCCGGTGCCATGTTGTCCCCGGAGCACGCCATGCGACGCGACGATCCGCTTCGACCGCTTCCGCCAGAACGCTTCGGCTTCTGGGAGGCGCGACACCTGCTGATGCGGGCGGGCTTCGGCGGGACGCCGACGCAGGTGCAGGCGCTCGCCGACCTCGGGCTCGAGGGCGCCGTCTCGGCGCTCCTTGACTGGGACGCGGTCCCCGAGCCGCCGATCGAGCAAGGACTCTTCGATCCCGACATCATGCAGCCGCCCTCGGCCGAGCAGCTCGCGATGGGTCGGCGGGCGCGGCAGCAGGGAGATCAGATCGTGCTGGATCAGCTCCAGCAGGATCGCCAACGCCGCCAGATCCAGGACCGGCAGCAGCTCGACGCGATCCGGAAGTGGTGGCTCGCCCGCATGATCGAGACCGCCCGCCCGCTGCAGGAGCGGCTGGTGCTGATGTGGCACGGGCACTTCACGAGCGGGCACCGCGAGGTGGAGGACAGCTACCTCCTCTTCCGCCAGAACGAGTTCTTCCGCCGGCACGCCGCGGGCAACTTCGGCGACCTCGCGCGGGGCATCGTCCGCGATCCGGCGATGCTCAAGTACCTCGACAACGACCGCAACGTCCGCCGAGCGCCGAACGAGAACCTCGCCCGCGAGCTGATGGAGCTCTTCCTCCTCGGCGAGGGACGGGGCTACGACGA
This sequence comes from Phycisphaerae bacterium, assembly GCA_016873275.1. Classification (GTDB taxonomy): domain Bacteria; phylum Planctomycetota; class Phycisphaerae; order Phycisphaerales; family SM1A02; genus VGXO01. The sequence continues at coordinate 47,138 of VGXO01000010.1, read as the reverse complement.
GGAGGACATCAAGGAAGCCGCCCGCGCCCTCACCGGCTACGGCGTCGCGGACCACGAGTTCCGCTTCGCCCGCCCCGCCCACGATGCGGGCGAGAAGAAGATCCTCGGTCGCCGCGGCACGTTCGATGGCGAGTCGCTCGTCGACCTGCTCCTCGCCCAGCCGATCGCCCGGGAGTGGATCGCCCTGAAGCTCCATCGCTTCCTGGTGAGCGACCTGCCGGTCGAGTCGTCTTCGCCGGGCCGGCGGGCGGTCGAGGCGATCGCAAGCTCGCTTGCGCGGCACCGCTGGGAGCTGCGCCCGGTGCTTCGGCAGATCCTCTCGAGCGCGTACTTCTACGACGCCGCGAACTCGCTGTCGGTCGTGAAGTCGCCGATCGACCTCATCGTCGGCTCGACCCGCTCGCTCTCGATGCCGGTCCGCCCGCTGAGCGTGCTCCTCTCCGCCGCGGACCTGATGGGGCAGTCGCTGCTGCAGCCGCCGACCGTCAAGGGCTGGTCGGGCGGGCGGGCGTGGATCAACACCAGCACGCTCTTCGTCCGGCAGAACCTCCTCGTCTACATGATCACCGGCATCGCGCCGGAGGGACTCGATCTTCCGAGCGACGGCGCCGCGTACGACCCGCAGGTCCTCGTCGAGGCGCTCGCGGCGACCTCCGTCGCGCCGATGGGCGGGACCCTCGGCGAGGTCGAGTCGATCCTTCGGTTCTGCATCGGTCCCGTGCCGCGACCGGAGCGTCTTGCCTCGATCAAGGAGTTCCTCCGCGACGTCGGCGACCGCCTCGACCGCGACCGCCGGCTCGCGCTGCTCTGCCTCGTCACCGCCATCCCCGAGTACCAGCTCTCCTGACCGACGGGAGTCCGCCATGCACGACGACCACGACACCACCCCGGACATGTCCCGCGAGGCGCTTCCCTACTCGCGGCGGCTCTTCATCCGTCAGGGGATCGCCCTCGCGTCGCTCTCCGCGACGGTGCCGTGGTTCGTGCAGCGCTCCGCGGGCGCCGCGATGCTGCCCGAGGGCTCGCTCGTCGCCTCGCGTCCGGGCGTGCGCGAGGAGCGCGTCCTCGTCGTCGTCCAGCTCGGCGGCGGCAACGACGGGCTCAACACGGTGGTCCCCTACGGTCTCGACGCCTATCACCGCGCCCGACCGGTGCTCGGCCTCAAGCCGCCCAAGGAGACCGGCGGCGCCCTCGAGCTCGACGCCGCGCGGGGGCTCGGGCTGCATCCGAACCTCGAGGGACTCAAGGACCTCCACGACCGCGGACGCCTCGCGATCCTGCAGGGCGTCGGCTATCCGAACCCCAACCGCAGCCACTTCACCTCGATGGACATCTGGCACTCCGCGAGCCCGACCAGCCGCGGTCGCGGCGGATGGCTGGGTCGCTACTTCGACCACGCCTGTGCCGGTCGGCCCGAGCCGGAGGCGGGCGTCGCGATCGGTCGCGAGGCGCCGCTCGCGATGCTCGGCGACGAGACGAAGCCGATCACCTTCGAGACCGAGGAGCTCTTTCGCTGGAGCGGTTCGGACCTCCATCCGCTGCTCGCGGCGAGGTACGGCGAGGCGAGCCGCATCGGTCGCCTCGATGGCGTCCCGGAGGACTCGCAGCTCGCCTTCCTGACCCGCACGGCGCTCGACGCGCAGGTGAGCTCCGACCGGATCCGCGCCGCGGTCGCCAAGCCGCCGCTCGTGCGCTACCCGCAGGGGAACCTCGCCCGGCAGCTCCAGATGGTCGCGGCGATGATCCGCGACGGGCTCCGGACCCGCGTCTACTACGTCAGCCTCGGCGGCTTCGACACCCACGCGGGACAAGCCGGCACGCACGGGAACCTGCTGCGGCAGGTCGGTGGCTCGCTGCAGGCGTTCCAGGCCGACCTCGAGGCGCAGGGGAACGACGGGCGGGTCGTCACCATGGTCTTCAGCGAGTTCGGGCGACGCGTGCGACAGAACGCCTCCGGCGGAACCGATCACGGCGCGGCGGCGCCGATGTTCCTCGTCGGCAGCACCATTCGACCCGGCGTCCTCGGCGAGCATCCCTCGCTCGAGGACCTCGACGACGGCGACCTGCGCTTCGGAATCGACTTCCGCAGCGTCTACGCCGGTCTCCTCGAGGACTGGCTCGACGCCCCCTCCGCGGCGGTCCTCGGCGGCACCTTCCGCAAGGCGTCGCTCCTGCGGACCTGATCGGGACGACTGCTCGATCAGGGAGGCAGGCGATCCGCGGCGGCGGTTCGATCCGCGCGGGTCCCGCCTCTACGATGTGCACGCCGCGGCGATCACCCCGCGACGCCTCGGAATCCCCGCCATGCGCACGCTGCTTCTCCCGATCCTCGCGACCTCGCTCCTCCTCGCGGCGTGCGACCGACCCGCGCCGCCCGACGCGGCGAAGGTCGTCGATCCCGCCTCGGTCGTCACCGTGACCTATCGCGTCGAGGGCATGCACTGCGACGGATGCGCGAACGCGATCCGCCAGAAGGTCTCCGGGCTTGCCGGCGTGGTCGCCTGCGAGGTGACCTACGAGGGCGGGCAGGCGACGATCTCGATCGCCGACGCGTCGGTGACCCCCTCGGTCGAGGGCGCGATCACCTCGCTCGGCTACTCGATCGCCCCGGCGGACGCCGCGCCCTCCGAGACCCCCGCGCCTGCGGGCGAGGAACCGGGCGAGGCGCCCGTCGAGGCGCCGTCGGCGACCGGCTGAACTGACTTGCACGATCGACCCGCTCAGCCGCGGGCGATCTCGGCGACGACGCGACCGACCGCATCGCTCATCGAGCACTGCATCCGGGCGCCCGCTGCCGCCACGTGACCGCCGCCGCCGAACCGCGCCGCGAGCTGGTTCACGTCGATCGCGGCACCCCGGCACTCCGCCTCGCCTTCCGGCACCGCGGCGGCGCCGCTCGAGCGGAAGCTCAGGCGGATCGTTCCCGGCTCCGCCTCGGTGAGGAGCACCGATCCCACCACCCCCGCGAGCGAGAGCGGCTCGTTGACCAGCCCGGAGGTGTCGGTCGCGAGGCCACCCGTCTCCTCGTAGTCGCGCCGCGCGAGGGTCATCACCGCGACCTTTCGAGCCGCGTCGCCGCCCCACGCCACGGTCCGCATCGACGCGAGGGCTCGACCGAGCAGCTGCAGCCGCTGCGGTCGACCCTGCTGCTCGAGCTGCGCGTAGAGGCGATCCTTCTCGACGCCCACGCCGAGGAGCCGCGCCGCGAGCAGGAACTGCCGCGGACCCGCGGAGGGGAAGCGGAACCAGCCGGTGTCGGTCGCGAGCCCGACGAAGATCGCCTCGGCGATGCTGCCCGCGCCGCCCGCATCGAGCGTCACCCCGCAGAGGGGCGCCCACGCGGCGAGGATCTCCGTCGTCGATGCCGCGGTGGCGTCCACGAAGCGGGTCGCCGCCACCGCCACGTCGCCGCGGGCGTGGTGATCGATGCCGATGATGCGCTCCCGCCGCGGACGAAGCACCTCCGCGAGCGGCTCGAGCTGCGGGAACGTGCCGGTGTCGACGACGACGATCGCGTCGAAGCGGTCGAGGTCCCCGAGCGGCGCAAGGTCGACCTGCCCTCGGTTCGTCTCGATGACCATGACGGCGTCGGGCGGCACCACCGAGAGGAGCGCGGGCTCGATCGGTCCGCACAGCACCACCTCGACCTCGACGCCGCGGGCGCGAAGGATGCGCCGCACCGCGAGGCAGGAGCCGATGGCGTCGCCGTCCGGCTTCGCGTGCGAGCAGACCATCACGCGGGAGGTCGCGAGCAGGCGCTCGGCAAGACCGCGCAGGTCGATGGTCGAGGCGTAGTCGCTCATGCGGTTCCCGCCAGCGCGAAGGGCGAGGGCTCGAGGGCAAGCACCTCGCGGATGCGGGTCACGTCGCGCCGCATCTGCTCGACGAGCGGCTCCACGCCAGGGAAGACGAGCTGCCCGCGGATCCAGCGGTGGAACTCGACGGCGATCGGCCAGCCGTACTGATCAAGCGGCAGCTCGCGGTCGATCAGGTGCACCTCGCAGCGGGGCGGGGTCGGCACGAACGTCGGCTTGCGACCGACGCTGATCGCCGCGGCGGCCCGCGAGCCGTCGGGAATCCTCGCCCACCCCGCGTAGACGCCATCGCCCGGAAGGAGCAGCGTGCCGTGGTCGAGGTTCGCCGTCGGGCAGCCGAGCCGTCGCCCCTGACGATCCCCGGGGACGACCGGTCCCTCGAGGAGATACGGACGACCCAGCACCGCTGCGGCATCGCGCACCCTGCCGTGCCCGAGCAGCCACCGCACGAGCCGGCTGCGGGCGGGGACGAGGCATCCATCGGAGAGCGCGACGTCGATCTCCGGCACGACCTCGACGCGGAAGCCCTCCTGCCCGCCGAGCGCCGCGAGGAGCGCCACGTCGCCGCGACGCTCGCGACCGAAGCGGAAGTCCGGTCCCTCGACCACGAGCTCGAAGGGAATCCTCTCGCGGAGCATCCGGATGAAGACCTCGGGCTCGAGGGAGAGCAGGTCCCGATCGGTGGGCAGGAGATGGACCGCGTCCGCCCCGAGCGACCTCAGGCGCTCGACCTTCGACTGAGGCGTCCCCAAGCGACCCTTCAAGGTTCCCGGACGCAGGACCTCGACCGGCAGCGGCTCGAACGCGACCGCCGCGACGCGACCATGCGGACCGACGAGGCGTCGGGCGGCGGCGAGGAGCTCGGCATGCCCACGGTGAACGCCTTCGAAGTTGCCGATGCACAGCGCCTGCATGAGATTCCCGCGGCGGGAGCCCGTGAGGATATCGCCCTTGCCGCCGCGGTCATCGACGCGGGACGCGCCGCCTCGAATCCTCCGCGACGTGGGGACGATCGCGGAGGGCGGGTTGGCGTTTCCTCCACTCGCTTGATCGTGCCTCTCGCTTGATCGCCGCCTTCGGGCGGGGTAATCCTCCCGAATGACCACCGCCCCTTCCGTGCCCGCCGGGACCCCCCGCGTCGATCCGGGCACCCTCGTCGACGAGCTCGTCCGCAGCTTCCGCGCGACCGCCGAGGAGACGGTCCCGTGGTTCCTGCGGGAGATGCCGTCGATGTACTTCCAGGACACCGACCACGCGAGCCAGCTCGCGCACCTGCGGGCGATCATCGCCTCCCGCGCGTCCGGACGCCCCCTCGAGCTCTCGCTTCGATCGAGCGACGGGCAGGAGTGGACGTTCATGCGCCCGAAGAACTACCCGGGCATCCTCGCCGAGCTGGTGGCGTCGCTGCCGCTTGACCGCTCGCTCCGCGCGGCCCGCATCCACAGCTCGCTCGACGGTCAGCTCGTCCTCGACACGTTCGTCTTCGGGGAGCGGGATCCCTTCGACCCCAAGGACCCGCGGCAGGCGCAGAAGCTCCGCGACACCATCGAGTTCGCCCGGACGAACGAGCCTGGCTGGACCGCCGCCGAGATCGAGCGCTACTTCGCCGGATGCGCCGCGGAGTACGTGCTCACCCTGACCCCCCTCCGCATCTGCAAGCACCGCCGGCTCTTCACGCAGGTCTCGGGGCTCGACGGCGCCGAGGTCGCGCTCGAGCCGGAGAGCGACCCCAAGACCTCCCGCATCACCATCGCCGTCGGCAACGCCCGCACCCGCACGATGCTCGAGCGGACCGCGAACGTCCTCTCGCGCTATCGGATCGGCATCGAGCGTGCCTACCTCGACATCGTCGCCGATCCGCCGCACGGCTCGGTGACCTTCGTCGGCTTCGTGATCCAGGGACCCGACGGCGGCGCCATCGACCCGAGGAGCGAGCTCTGGAGGAAGGTGCAGTCCGACCTCCATCGCATCAAGTGGATCGACGGTCGCTGCTTCGAGATCGTCCACCGCCATCCGGGTCTCGACCTGCCGCGGGCGGAGGTGCTGCTTGCCCTCTCGCAGCTCCTGCACCAGGTCCTCGTCGAGGTGAACCGGTTCGCCTTCACCCGCGAGCGGATCCAGCAGGCGCTCGAGCAGAACCTGGCGCTTGCCCTCGAGGCGATCGACGTGATGCTCGGGCGATTCAACCCGGCGGGAGCCCTCTCGGAGGACGCCTTCCGCGGTCGGCTCGACGACCTCCGCCGCCGCGTCGGCGACGCGTTGAAGGTCGATCCCGACCGGACCGTGCTGCTCGCGCTCCTCGACGCCTGCGGCGGAGTCCTTCGCACGAACTTCTTCCTGCCGCGGCGGTTCGGGCTCTCCTTCCGCCTCGACCCGACCCTCCTCCGCACCGAGAAGCGATCCGACCTTCCCTACGGCGTCTTCTTCGTGCACGGCCGCGACTTCGCCGGCTTCCACGTGCGCTTCCAGGACATCGCCCGCGGCGGTCTGCGGGTGGTGCGTCCGGACAGCGCGGCGCAGCACTCCCGCGAGAGCGAGCGGCTCTACAACGAGGCGTACGGCCTCGCCTTCGCGCAGCAGCTCAAGAACAAGGACATTCCCGAGGGCGGCGCGAAGGCGGCGGTCCTCCTCGAGCATGGTGGCGAGGTCACCCGCTCGGTCAAGAGCTTCGTCGACAGCCTGCTCGATCTCATCGTGCCGACGCCCGAGACCAGGTCGATGGTGGTCGATCGGCTGGGGCGCGAGGAGATCATCTATCTCGGTCCCGACGAGAACATCACCCCCGAGCACATCGTGTGGATCGTCGACCGCGCCCGCGTGCGCGGCTACGGCATGCCGACGGCGTTCATGAGCAGCAAGCCGGGCGCGGGCATCAACCACAAGGTGTACGGCGTCACCAGCGAGGGCGTGAACGTCTTCCTCGGGGTGATGCTCGAGGCGGTCGGCATCGATCCCCGCGCCCGCCCCTTCACCGTCAAGATCACCGGCGGTCCGGATGGCGACGTCGCGGGCAACATGATCAAGATCCTCCACCGCGACCACGGCACCAGCGCCCGGGTCGTGGGCATCGCCGACGGCTCCGGCTGCGGCGAGGATCCCGACGGTCTCGACCACGCCGAGCTGCTGCGGCTCGTCGAGCACAGCCTTCCCATCGCCGACTTCGACCGCCGCCGGCTCGGACCGCGCGGCCGCATCGTGAGCGTGAAGGAGCCGGAGGGACCGCAGCTGCGGAACACCCTGCACGACCGCGTGGTCGCCGACGCCTTCGTGCCGGCGGGCGGTCGCCCCGCGACGATCCACGAGGGCAACTGGCGCGACTTCCTCCTCGCCGACGGCACGCCCTCGAGCCGACTGATCGTCGAGGGCGCGAACCTCTTCCTCACCCCCGAGGCACGGGAGGAGCTCTCGAAGAAGGGCGTCCTGATCGTGAAGGACAGCTCCGCGAACAAGTGCGGCGTGATCACCTCGAGCTTCGAGATCTGCGCCTGCATGGTGCTCGACGAGCAGGAGTTCCTGCGGATCAAGCCGGTCTTCGTGGAGCAGGTGCTCGGTCGCCTGCGCGACCTCGCCCGGGTGGAGGCGGTCCTCCTCATGCAGGAGGGTCGGCGCCGCACCGGCACGTCGCTGCCGATGATCAGCACGAAGCTCAGCAAGGTCGCGAACTTCGCCGCCGCCGCGATCGCCGCGGCGATCCCCTCCTGGCCTGCCGCGGACCGCGAGCGGGCGAAGACCCTCGTCACCGACCACCTGCCGCCGATCCTGCTCCAGACCGCCGGCGCGCGGATCTGGTCGCAGATGCCCGCGTCCTACCTGAACTGGATGCAGGCGAACCGCCTCGCCTCCAGCATGCTCTACCGCGAGGGGATCGACTTCCTCGAGGACCTCGAGGCGCCCGCGATCGCCGACCTCGCCCGCCGATACCTCGAGAAGGACCTGCTGATGCGGGAACTCGTCGCGAAGGTCGAGCGAAGCGACCTCGCCGGCAGGGACCGCGTGGCGGAGCTTCTCCGCCGAAGCGGCACCCGCGGCGCGCTCCTCGACCTGTGATCGAGGTCCTGAACCAGCCGCACGCCCGACATCCCGCCTCGGAGACCCCGCCATGCGCCGCGCCCGCCCGATCACGACGCTTCTCCTCGCCGCGGTCGCCGGATCCGCGACGGTCTTTGGGCAGTCGACGGACCTTCCAGTCCTCGAGACCGTCGACCGCATCGCCTCGGTCACGGTCTATCAGGACGAGGCGGCGGTGGTGCGCCGCGCGACGGTGGAGCTGCCCGCCGGCGCGAGCATCGTCCGCTTCGACGACCTGCCTGCCTCGATCCTCGAGGACAGCGTGCAGGCGCGATCCGAGGGCGACGCCAAGGTGATCGAGGTCGAGGTGCGCACCATCGCCATCGTCGATCCGCTCGTCGAGGGTCGCGCCGCCGAGCTCGACGCGCGGATCCTCGCGCTCACCCGGGAGATCGCGGTCCTCGCCGACGAGCGGAAGGTCCTCGCCGCCGAGTGGGCGTTCCTCGACGCGGTCGCCTCCGGCGCCGCGAAGGGCGAGGGCGCCTTCGACCTCGCGGCGATCGAATCGCAGAACCGCTTCCTCGGCGAGCGCCGGATCTCGATCCTCGCCCGCCAACGGGAGATCGCCGCCGCCGAGGCGGAGCTCGCCCTTCGGCTGCAGGGGGCGAAGTTCGAGCGCCAGTCGATCGGCGGCGCCGGCGCCCGCAGCACCGTCGTCGCCGACGTGACCATCATGGCGCCGCAGGCGGGTCCGCGGACGGTGGATCTTCTCTATCGGGTCTTCGACGCGAGCTGGCAACCCTCCTACCGCATCCGCACCGACGTCCTCGGAAACCAGAGCGACATCGAGTACGACGCGATCGTCTCGCAGCACACCGGCGAGGACTGGAACGAGATCACCCTCGAGCTCTCGACCGCCGACCCCACGATCCCGACCGAGCCGCCCGCGATCGAGCCGGTCACGATCGACGTGCTGGTGCCCCGCCCCGCCCCACCGACGAGCGGCAGGCTGCTCGAGGCGGCTGCACCGCCGGGCTCGCCCGCGGGCGGCGGAGGGGGCGGCTTCGGCGGCGGCGGCTCCGGCGGCATTCTCGGCAGTCCCGCCGAGGATCCCGGCGCCATCGCCTTCGACGTTGGTCTCGCCGTCGCGTACCGGCTGCCTCGTCCCGTGACGGTCCCGAGCGACGCCGCGCAGACGCGGCGCCTCCGGATCGACGCGATCGATGGACGCCCCGAGCTCGTCTTCGTGAGCCGTCCCCGCACCGGCGCGCCTCCCTCGCTGCGGGCGAAGCTCGAGAACACGGGCGACCTCGTGCTCTTGCCCGGCGACGCGTCGATCTTCGTCGAGGGCGACTTCGTCGGCGAGACCCAGGTTCCCTCCGTGCAGGGACGCGGCTCCTTCGAGATCTACCTCGGCGTCGAGCCGCGGATCCTCGTGACCCGCCAGCCGGTGACGAGGAACACCTCGAACACCGGGCTCTTCGGCGGCGGTCGGCAGGTGAGCCTCGCGAACCGCATCGAGCTCGAGAACCGCCTGCCGCGTCCGGTGGTCGTCGAGCTGTGGGACCGCCGACCGGTCTCGCGCAACTCGAAGATCGAGGTCGCGGTGACGGGGCTCTCGCTGCCGCTCGCGGCGGATCCCGAGTACCTCGCGGACGAGGCGCCGCAAGGACTGCTCAAGTGGATCGTGCCGCTCGGTGCGGCAGGCTCGCCCGACGCGAAGGCCTCCGTCGCGTGGACGACGAAGGTCAGCCACGCCGCGGACGTCGAGACGACGACGATCCCCGACTAGGTTCCGTCGGGCGGATCACGCCGCGCCATCAGGTCCACCACGGCGTCGCGGGCGGGTCGAAGATCATCGCCTCGGTGAGGAAGCCGACCGCCCGCTCGAGGCCCTCCTCCATGGACATCATCGCGTCCTCGTGCTCGATCGAGAGCACGTGGTCGTAGCCATGCCGGCGGAGCTCGCTGACGAACGGTCGCCAGAACTCGTGACCGTGGCCCCACCCGCAGGTGCGGAAGCTCCACGAGCGATGCGCCAGATCGCCGTAGGGTCGGGCGTCGAGGTAGCCGTTGACCGGTCCCTCCGTGCGGGAGAGCTCGGTGTCCTTCGCATGCACGTGGAAGAGGAGCCCCGCGCCCGCGATCGCCCCGACCGACTTCACCGGATCGATCCCCTGCCAGAAGAAGTGCGAGGGATCGAGGTTGCAGCCGAGGACCGCCCGCTTCGACTTGATGCCCGCCGCCTTCGTCGCCCGCTCGGAGAGGCGGATCAGCGTGTCGGGGTTGTAGACGCAGAAGCCCGGGTGCGGCTCCCACGCCACCCGCACGCCGTGCCCGTGGGCGAGCTTCGCCTGCGTCGCCCAGTAGGGCACGAGCACCTCGTCCCACTGGTACTTCAGGACGTCGGCGAAGTCGGTCGGCCAGGCGCAGGTGACCCAGTTGGGCTGCTTGTCGCCCTTTGCGCCGCCGGGGCATCCCGAGAAGGTGATCACGATGTCTGTCCCGAGCTTCGGTGCCAGCGCCACCGCCGTCTCGAAGGAGGCGTGGTGCGCCCGCGCGACCTTGCCGTCCGGGTGGACGGGGTTCCCGTGGACGGCAAGCGCCGACAGCGAGAGCCCGTGGTCGGCGATCGCGGACCGGATGCGGTCCTGCTCCTTGGAGGACGCGAGGACCTTCGCCGGATCGAAGAAGGGCTGCCCCGGATACGCCCCCACCGGGAGCTCGATCGCGTCGAGACCGCTCTCGACGCAGGTCGCGAGCGCCTCCTCGAGGGTCCGACCGGAGAGCAACGCTGCCATCACGCCGAGCTTCATCGCGGGATCTCCTTGCAGGGGGGACGCGGACGATACCAGTGGTCGCGCGTCCGCCCGGGTCCGCCCGGGTCCACCCGGGTCCACCATTGCATCGCGGGGTGACCCCGCCGAGAATCCCCGCGTGCCCCTGCATCCCGCCGCGACGATCCTCCTGATGCCGCTCCTCGTGGCGATGCAGTCGCCCGCGCCGCCCGCCGGGCCTGCGCCGCCCGTCGAGCCGGCGCCGCCCGTCGAGCCGGCGCCGCCCGTCGAGCCGGCGTCGCCGGCGGCACCCTCCGAGGAGCCGGCGGCGGATGATCCGAGCGAGCCACCGACCTTCGGAGAGCCCCTCGACGAGGACGCCGCGATCGAGGAGGCGATCATCGACAGCGCCGCCGACTCGTCGATGGCGCCGAAGCGGGTGTACCTGATCGTCGATCGCCTCACCGAGCTCGGCGGTCCGGTCGTGCGGGAGAGCGCCGACGAGATCACCATCCTGCACGCCGGGAAGGAGAAGACCTTCCCCAAGAACCGCCTCATCAGCCTCGTCACGATGGTGGATCCGATGCCGGGGCAGCACGGCGTGCTCCGCATGCGCGACGGCACGACCTTCCGCGGCATCGTGATCTCCGACGACCTCGACGGCGTGGTGATGGAGATCACCGGCATCCGCACGCCCTTCCCGCGCGACCGGGTCCTCGGCGTGGTGCTCGAGGACTCCGACGAGGCGAAGTACGCCCGGATGAGGGCGCACATCCCCGCGCAGGACCACGTCCGGCGGTTGGCGCTCTGCCGCTGGCTCTTCGATCGACGCATGTATCGCGAGTGCCTCGTGGAGGTCGATGCGCTCCTCGAGGACTTCAACATCGGCGAGGCGCGTCGCCTCCGCACGACCGTCGCCGCGCAGCTCGCCCTCGAGGAGGAGGTCGAGCCGACCGAGTTCGCCGGGGACGGCGGACGCCCGATCCGCAGCGGGACGATTCCGCTCAAGGACCTCCTTCCCGACCGGCTCCTCTCCGCGGAGGACGTCAACCTCATCCGGGTCTACGAGATCGACTTCCGCCGCCCGCCTCGGATCGCGATCGCGCCGGAGACGATCCGCACGCTCATCGAGGAGAACGCGGCGCATCCCTCGATCCCCTCGACGAGCGAGGGTCGGACCCGGCTCTTCCGGGAGGATCCCGTCGAGCTGGTGCGGCTCATGTTCGAGCTGAAGGCGCGGGAGCTCTATCCGCAGATCGACGTCGAGAGCGAGCCATACGCCCTCAACCTCTTCCGCCAGCGGGTGCACGACGCATGGCTCATCGGAAACTGCGCGACCAGCCGCTGCCACGGCGGGCTCGACGGCGGTCGCTTCTTCCTGCACCAGCGGAACAGCCGGGACGAGCGGGTCCGGTTCACGAACCTCCTGATCCTGCTTCGCCTCCGCCTCGGTCCGCAGCCGCTGGTCAACTTCGACCGCCCGCTCGAGTCGCTGATCATCCAGCACGGACTGCCTCGCACGGAGGCCCGCTTCCCGCACCCCGATGTCCCCGGCTGGAAGCCGGTGTTCACCAACGCCAACCAGCGGCTCCTCGCCGACAGCCTCCGGTGGATCGAGTCGATGTACCAGCCCCGTCCGGAGTACCCGGTGGACTACGAGCCCCCGATCCTCGACCTGCCGCCGAAGCGGGACGTCGAGGGCGGCGAGCCGGACGCAGGACCAACCCGCTGAGCGGAGCCTCGACGAGCTCGCCTGTTACACTCGACCTTCCGCCGGGCGGGTCCCTTCGACCGGACGTCCAACGCGCCTCCTTGAGCCGTCGCGAACCGATGAAGCATCTCTGCACTGCCCTCGCCGTCTCCCTCCTCGCCTTGATCGGCGTCTCCTGCGAGGACGCGAAGGTGGCGAGCGCCAGCAAGGTCCGCCAGGACCTCCGCGATGCGTCCGCCTCGCGTGCAAGGTCCGTGGTGGCGGCGACGTCGAGGACGGACGATCCCCTCTCCTCCCTCCGCCAGACCGCGTCCGAGCTCGAGTCGCGGGGCGGCTCGACCGCGGCGGCAGCGCTCATGCTCGCGGACGTGCAGCTCGAGATCGGTCGCGCGACGCTGCGGCAGTTCGAGGTCGAGGAGGCGTCGCGTCGTGGTCGCCGTCTGCAGCTGCTCGCGATGGCGGAGGCGATCGCCGACCTCGACGCCACCGCCCGCGAGATCGAGGCGATCGCCGACGATCCACGCTTCGTCGAGCTGTCGCAGCAGCTCGCCCAGCAAGGAATCGCCGCGAGGCAACGGGGCGGCTCCCAAGAGGGCGTGATCCTCGAGCAGCAGCGGATCGTCGAGCAGCGGAGCCGCGAGGTGCAGCGGCTTGCGCCGAGCCTCGAAGCGCTGCGGTCGCAGGCCGACGACCTTCGTCGAGACGCGATCGCGCTTCGACCGATCGAGGCACTCGAGCTCGTCGAGCAGGCCGCGACGCTTCGTCGCCGGTCGGACCAGCTCATGGTCCAGATCGCCGAACGGGAGCTCGAGATGCTGCAGTCGGCCGCGACCGCGGAGCGGGCGGCGATGGCGAAGGATGGCGACGAGTCGATCGCCCGGACGAGCGACGGCGGAGTCGCCCTGCTCGAGGCGGTCCGCGACGACTTCCGCAGCGCCGCGCAGGCGTTCCGCCGGAGCGCCGAGGAGCTTCGCGGTCGGCTCGGGACGGATCTCGCCGAGATGTCGATCACCGAGGACTCGGCGTGGGCAATGAACGGCGCCGCGGCGATCGCCGCGTTCCGCGCTTCCACGGACGCCGCTCGCCGGGCATCCTCGGGAGGCGACCGCTCCCTCCAGCAGTCCGCGCAGCTCCTCGTGATCGCCGCGCGGCAGGGCGAGGCGACGGCGGAGCTTGCCATGGCGCAGGGCTTCGCCGGTCAGGCGTCCTTGCTCCAGCGGCTCGTCACCCTCGGCGGCGGAACGGGCGAGGCGTGGAGGCGCGACTTCGAGGCGGTGAACGCCCTCCGCGACGAGGCGATGACCCGCGCCCGCGAGGGGTTCGTCGAGGCGCTCGAGTCGCTCGAGTCCTCGGAGAGCAGCGGACGTCCCGCGGCGACGATCCTCCGCGCGGAGCTCGCGGCAGCCCTCGCGAGGCTCGCCGATCGCCCCGCTCCGATGAACGATCCTGCGAGCTCCTTCGGGAGCTCCGCCGGGATCGACGCCAGCGCCTCCGCGGCGCCTTCCGGTCCGCCCTTCGCCTCGGCCCAAGCGCTCTTTGACTTCCTCCTCGCAGGAGGTCTCGCCTCGGGCGATCCCTCGCTCTTCGAGCAGACCTTTCGCGCGACCTCGCCGGGCGGTCGCCGCATGCTGAAGGTCACCATCGCGATGGCGAGAGCCAGCGAGCCGGTCCGGCAGGCGATGATCGAGACCTTCGGCTCGGCGGGATCCGGACTCAACTCGGGCGGCATGGGCGGTCAGCTTGGGGCGCCCATGGACGGGGCGACCCTGTCCACCTCCGACGACGGGCAGGCGACCATCGACTCTCCGCAGGGCACCCTCCGGCTCCTCGCCGAGGAGGGCTCGTGGCATGTCGACTTCGACAGCCTCGCCGGCGCCAACGGCGCCGATCCGGCGACGATGGCGGCGACCGCCGGCATGATGGAGGCGATGACCGCCCGCCTAGGACCGTTCTTCACGATGTTCGCCCAGCGCGTGCGCGACGGCGAGTTCGGCTCCGTCGAGGAGGCGGGCGCCGCGATGCAGCAAGAGATGATGGCGATGATGATGCAGGGGATGCAGGGCGGTCCGGGCGGCGGCGCCGGTCCCGGCGGCGGCTGAACCCACGGGAGGAGGGAGCGCGGTGGCGATCGTCGACGCGCCCGAGACCCGACAGGTCTTTCAGGTCCTCGGCGTCGCCAAGTTGATGTCGTTCCTGCTGCTCGGCCCGCTCGTCTCGGCGGGCGGAGTCATCGTGGGCTTCGCGACGCGCCGCATCGCCAACGAACTTCAGCTCGCGCTCTCGACGCCGCAGGCGTTGCTCGCCGAGCGACCATGGCTCGGGGCGATCGCGGGCGTGCCGGTCCTCCTCTGCGGGATCCTCGGGCTCCTCGATCGGCGCCGCCGCATGCTGTGGTCGGTCCTCGGCACGCTCTCCTTCGCCCTCGGCGCCCTCGCGGTCGGGCTGGTGTTCGTCGAGGTCTGGACCCAGTTCTACTCCTACCCCGGCACCTGACCCCCGCCGCCGGTCACTCCGCGATCCTCGCGACCACGACCTCCGCCATCCGCCGCACCAGCGGCTCCTCCGCGGCGTCCGCGGCGATCGCCCGAAGCCTCGCGGCGAGCCGCCTGCCTTCGTCGGGGTCGATCTCCCCTGCCGCCAGAGCGTTCCCCGCCGCGATCACCGCGTTGCGGCGGATCATCGCGAGCTTCGCCCGCTTGAGGGCGCTCGTCGTGAACGCGGCGCGGCGGTCCTCCTCGCGCCAGCCAAGGACCTCGAGAAGATCGAAGCCGGCTCGCCGCGGCGCGAGCGAGGGCTCGATCGGCGCCCTCGCCGCACGCCTCGTCGGCTGATTGTGCGGGCAGACCTCCTGGCAGACGTCGCAGCCGAAGATCCAGTCGCCGAGCGGCGCGTGGAACGACTCCGCGATCTCGCCTCGATGCTCGATGGTGAGGTAGGAGACGCAGCGGGTCGCGTCGACCGAGAAGGGCGTGATCGCGCGGGTCGGGCAGGCGTCGAGGCAGCGGGTGCAGCCGCCGCAGGGATCCGGCGATGGATCCGCATCGCTCGGCGCGATCAAGGCATCGGTGAGCACCTCGCCGAGGAGGATCCAGCTGCCGAGCCCGCGGGCGATGGCGAGGGTGTGCTTGCCGATGCGGGCGAGACCGCTCCGCGCCGCAAGCTCGCGCTCGAGGAGCGGCGCCGTGTCGACGCAGATCCGCCAGGACGCCCCGGGCAGGCGCGGCGAGATCGCCGCGACGAGCCGCTCGAGGCGGCGGCGCAGCACGAGGTGGTAGTCGCGTCCCCGCGCGTAGCGGGCGATCCGACCGACCCGAGGCGAGGTCCGCCGATCGGGGCGCCCGTCGTGATAGCGGTCCGCGACGACGACTACCGACCTCGCCCCCGGCAGCAGGCGGGCGGGATCAAGCAGCAGGTCGAGGCGATCGGCGAGGTAGCGCATCTCGCCGTGCTTGCCGGCGGCGATCCACGCCCGGAGCGCCTCCGGATGCTCGGTCGGACCGGCATCGCACACCGCGGCGGACGCGAAGCCGACCTCCTCCGCCGCCGCGAGCACGATCCGCCGTGCCTCGCGCGGCTCCGTCGCGTCGAGGCTCATCGCCCGAGTCCGAGCCAGGCGGAGAGCCGCGCGGTCGGCAGGTCCGCCACGGGTCCGAGCGAGTCGTCGCCGGCGAGCGCCGCCGCGGCGGCGTAGCCGGAACGCACGGCGCCCTCCATCGTCGCCGGCCACCCGGTGTCGCACCAATCGCCCGCGAGGTAGAGGTTCTCGACGCCGCCGAGGACGCCCGCGCGGGCGGAGGGTCGGAGCCGATCGACGCCCGGTCGCGCCGCGAAGGTCGCCCGCTTCTCCTTCACCGACCGCGCCTCGACCGGATCCGGCACGCGGGTCCGCGGGAACGCCCAGCGGAGGTCCTCCATCACCCGACGCGCGATCGTCGGCTCGTCGAGGGGCATCCACGACTCCGCGGCGGAGATCACCGCGTGCACGTGGAACCGTCCCGACTCGTCGCGTCCCTTCATGAAGACCCATTGCGTCGCGCGACCCGGAAGCACGAGGTGCGGCAGGTCGGTGAACGCCTCCTCGAAGAAGAGATGAACCCCGAGGATCGGGCTCATGCCGATCTCCTCGAGCCGCCCGAGCCGCGGGTCGGCGGCGCGGAGCGCCTCCGAGCAGAGCTTGTGAAGCCGATCGGGCGGCAGCGCCGAGATCACCGCGGCGGCGTCGATCACGCCCTCGTCGGTGACGACGCCCCTCACGCGGCGACCGTCGAACTGGAGTCCCTTGACGCTGACGCCCGTGCGGATCACGCCGCCCTTCGCGGCGAGGAACTCGCCGACGGGCTCGTAGAGCGAGAGCAGGCTCCCGCGGGCAAGACCCATCGAGGCGGCGAAGCGATGGGCAAGGAAGCCCTCCTGGATCACCTGCAGCGCAAAGGACGCCCCGACCTCGTGCGGCTCGAGGTTGCAGGCGCTCACGATCACCGGCGACCAGAACTGCTCGAGCTCGCGGTCGGTCTGCCCGAGCTCCCGCAGCAGCGCCGCGAAGGTGCGGTCCTGCGCCGCGAGGCGGGCGGCGCGACCCATGCGGAGGATCCGCCAGATCGCCCGGGCGAGCCGCTGCTTCTCGCGCCAGGAGAGCCGACGCTGCCGAAGGAACGAGGGGCCGAGGTGGAGCGGCGCCGGGAGCGCCGCGATCGCGAGCCGGTCCGGCTCGTGCGGCGGGTTCGCCCAGTGGAACTCGCGGTGCCACTCGATCTCCTCGAGCACCCCGAGGCGCTCGTAGAAGTCGAGGAGGTTCGTGCAGCACCCCAGCACCACGTGCTGGCAGTTGTCGAGGATGCGGCCGCTGCGGGGGTCCTCGAAGCTGGTGGCGCGACCACCGAGGCGAGGTCGCGTCTCGAGGACCTCCACCGATCGCCCGACCTCCGCGAGGCGAAGCGCCGCCGCGAGCCCCGCGAGCCCGCCTCCGAGGATCACCACGCGCCCGCTCACGGCGCCGCCGCGGGCTCCCGCGCCCAGCGCCTCCCGAGGCGCCTCGCCTCGAGCGCGATCACCACCTTGCGGAAGGTGCTCAGCCCGACCCGCCGCCGACCCGCGACCTGCGCCGGGTTCGCCTCGAGCCGCTCGAGGATCCCCGAGTAGATCCGGGTCATCGCCCACAAGGTCGGTCGGCACGCCGGGCGAAGCCGGTCGTCGAGCGGCGCGCTCTCGCGATAGTGGCGCCGCGCCCGCTCGATCTGCGGTCGGATGAACTCGAGGCATCGCGTCGGATCGCGCCAGCCGAGAAGGTCGTCGATCGAGAGCCCGGCGGCGCGGAGCTCCTCCTGCGGCAGGTAGACGCGACCGCGCCGGCGATCCTCCCGGAGGTCGCGGAGGATGTTCGTCAGCTGGAACGCGATGCCCCGCGACTCGGAGAGCGCGAGGTCGGCGGGCTCGGAGAGACCCCAGATGCGGACGCAGAGCTCGCCGACCGTCGAGGCGACCCGCCGGCAGAACTCGCGGAGCGACGCCCAGTCGGGCAGGGTCTCGAGGTCGAGGTCCTGCCGCTGCCCGAGGATCATGTCGCGGAAGGGCGCCGCCGGCAGGCGCCATCGCTCGACCGCGTCACCGAGGGCGATCCAGGTCGGCGATCCCTCGACCCGCTCGCCCGCGAGGAGGCGCTCGGTCCGCGCGGCGAACTCGTCGAGCGACCGAAGCCTCTCCGCCACGCTCGTCTCCGCCGAGCCCGACTCGTCGCCGTCGACGAGGTCGTCCACCTCGCGCATCCAGGCGTAGAGCGCGAAGAGCCCATCCCGCTCGGGTCGTGGCGTGAGCCGGAGCCCGTGCCAGAAGTTCCCGGCGCGGGCGCGGGTCAGCGCCTCGCACGCCGCATACGCCTCGGCGACGGAGGCGGTCACCGCGGTCGCCTCCACGCGAGCCTCGCCCGCCCCCACGCGCGGGCGACCATCCACGCCTTCGTGAGGCGACCGATCCGCGGGCGGTGCAGGATCGTCTCGTGATCCCAGGCGGCGATCCGGCGGAGGACCTCCTCGCCTCCCTCGATGAAGAGCCCGATCACCGGTCGCGCCGCCGCGGGCACCCGCGGCAGCAGCGCGCGTCCTTCCTCGAAGTAGGGCGAGGTGCGCTCGACGAGCCCGCGGATCATCTCCCGGCTCGCGGCGAGGAATGCTGCATCGACGGCGAAGCCCTGCGTCGCGCTTCGGCGGAACTTCTCCTCGAAGTCCGCGCACGGCCAGACCTCCCGCGGCAGGTAGATCCGGTCTCGCTCGAGGAGGTCGCGTCGGGCGTCCTGCCAGTGGTTCGCGAGCTGGAGTCCGGTGCAGACCGCGTCCGACGCCGCGAGGCTCCCCGCATCCTCCGTCGCCGCGAAGAGCCGCAGCACGATGCGACCGACCGGATCCGCGCTCTGGCGGCAGTACGCGAGCACCTCCTCGAAGGTCTCGTGACGCGGCTTCACCTGGTCGAGCTCGAACGCCGAGATGAGGTCATGGAAGGGTCGCGCGTCGAGCTGGCGACGAGCCGCCACGTCCCGCAGCGCCACGAACACCGGATGCCGCGGCGATCCCTCCGGCGCGAACGCCCGCTCGAGGTCGCGTCGCCACCAGGCGAGCATCTCGAGCGATCGCGCCGGATCGCCCACCTCGTCGCCGAGGTCGTCGGCGGCGCGGCAGAAGGCGTAGACCGCGGAGAAGTCGTCGCGCAGGTCCGGGGGGACGAGCGACGAGAGCACCGGGAAGTTCTCGTGATGCCGGCGGGTCCATGCGCGGACGAGCCGCCACGCCGACGGAAGGTCGGGCGGCGCCAGCGATGGATCGGCGACGCCCTCCGGACGCATCCTCTCCGCGAGATCAGCGACGGCGATCGAGCCAGCCATGGGCCCGGGCAGTCTACCGAAGGCGAAGGGGCGGCGAGGTCCTCGCCGCTATGATCGACCCCATGAAGGTGATGCTCGTCAACCCGCGAGGGTTCTGCGCCGGCGTGAACATGGCGGTCGACGTGGTCGAGCAGCTCCTCGACCTCTTCCCCGACGAGACGATCTGCGTCTACCACGAGATCGTGCACAATCGCCACGTCGTCGACCGGTTCCGCAGCCGCGGGGTGATCTTCGTCGAGTCGATCGCGGAGGTGCCGGACGGCTCGATCGTGGTCTTCAGCGCCCACGGCGTCAGCCCGGCGATCCGCCAGGAAGCCGCCCGCCGCAACCTCACCACGGTGGACGCGACCTGCCCGCTCGTGACGAAGGTCCACGCCGAGGCGATCCGCTATGCCCGCAAGGGCTACCAGATCCTGCTGATCGGGCACGCCTCGCACCAGGAGGTGGTCGGCACCCGCGGCGAGGCGCCGGACGTGATCCAGGTCGTCGAGAGCCCGGCGGACATCCCCACGCTCGAGATCCGCGATCCCAACCGCCTCGCGTACCTCACGCAGACCACCCTCTCGCTCGACGACGCGGCGACGATCATCGCGGCGCTCAAGAAGGCGTTCCCGAACATCAAGGAGCCGCCGAGCGCCGACATCTGCTACGCGACCACCAACCGGCAGAACGCGGTGCGGGCGCTCGCCCCGGAATGCGACCTCGTGCTGGTGGTCGGCAGCCGCAACAGCTCGAACAGCGTGCGGCTCACCGAGATCTCCGAGAACGTCGGCACGACCGCCCGCCTGATCGACGACCGCTCCGAGATCGATCCCTCGTGGTTCGAGGGGGTCCGCACCGTGCTCGTCACCGCGGGCGCGAGCGCTCCCGAGGACCTCGTGCGGGACCTCATCATGTACCTCGTCGAGCGCCACGGCGCCACCGTCGAGCAGCACGACATCCAGCGGGAGGCGGTCGAGTTCGGCCTGCCCGGCACGCTCAAGGAGGTCATGCGGAACCGCGGCGTGGATCCGGGCAGCCGCTCGATCCGGGTGGACGTCGGCGGCGACACCGAGCGATGGCTCGGCGAGCGGGGCATCCCCGTCCAGGTCGTCGACCTCACCGTGAGCGCGGGGCGCTAGCCTCGGGCGATGAGCTCGTCTCCCCCGCCCTCCCGACGTCCGCTCCTCGGCGAGACGCCCGACTCGCTCGCCGAGGCGGCGATCGCCGCGGGGCATCCGCGGCGCCTCGGCGGGCAGGTGCTGCGGTGGGTCTGGGGTCGCGGCGTCCTCGATCCGGCGGCGATGACCGACCTCTCGATCGCGCAGCGGGCGTGGCTCGCCGAGCACCATGTCGGGCTCGAGGCGACCGAGGTCGCCCGGCAGGTCGCGAGCGACGGCACGACGAAGCTCCTCCTCGAGTTCCCCGACTCGAGCGACGGCGCCGCGGTCGCCCGCCGCTGCGAGAGCGTGATGATCCCCGCGGACGGGCGGCGCACGGCGTGCATCTCGAGCCAGTTCGGCTGCCCCGTCGGCTGCCGCTTCTGCGCGAGCGGCACCGGCTTCGAGGGGCAGCTCGTCGCGGGGCGCATCGTCGAGCAGGTCCATCGCCTCGCCCGGCTCGACGGGATCGATCGGATCAGCCACGTGGTGTTCATGGGGATGGGCGAGCCGCTCGCGAACCTCGCGGAGGTCACCGCGGCGATCCGCATCCTCAACGCGCCGTGGGGCGCGGGAATCTCGGCGCGGCGGATCACCGTCTCGACCGTCGGCGTGCCCGCCGCGATCCGGCGCTTCGCCCGCTTCGAGCTTCCGGTGAACCTCGCGCTCTCGCTGCACGCGCCCAACGACGAGCTCCGCCGCCGGATCATCCCGTGGGCGGAGTTCGCCCGGATCGAGGAGATCCTCGACGCCTGCCGCGAGTGGTTCGAGAAGAGCGGTCGCGAGATCACCCTCGAGTACCTGCTGCTCGGCGGCTTCAACGACCGTCCCGAGCACGCCCGCGAGCTCGCCCTCCTCGCGTCGAGCCTCCGCAGCAACGTGAACCTGATCCGCTGGAACGAGGTGAAGGGCATGCCCTTCGACCGCCCCTCGACGCCCGCGGTGCGGGAGTTCCAGCAGATCCTCCGCGACCGCGGCGTCAACGCCCACATCCGCGCGAGCCGGGGTCGCGACATCGCGGCGGCGTGCGGGCAGCTCCGCCACGAGAAGTCCTCCCCGGTCAACCTGTCCGTGCACGGCTCGACCGCGGGCTGACCGGCGCGGAGATCGTCGGCAGCAGCACCGCCGGGCCGCGGAGGCGCCGGGCGGTCGCCCGGATGCGGCGGAACTCCGCGGTCCACTGGCGATAGACCGCCTCGTCGCCTCCGCTCCGACCGATCTCGGAGATCGCCCGCTCGACGCCCGCGAGCACGGCGTCGCGGAGCTGCCGCTCGCGCGGCGTGCCGCGCCAGCGCCACGGCCAGAGCCTCCTGAGGCGCGTCAGCACGATGGGAAGCCAGTCGCTCGTCCGCAGGTCGAGGCGGAAGCGCCGACCAAGCGCGAGCCCATCCACGCGGAACAGGAATCGGCGCTCGAGGCGATCGCCGCGGGAGCTCCGGAGGCGAAGCCTCGACCGGAGCCACGCGAGGTGCCGCGGGGAGAGGCTCATCGAGGCGACGTGGAAGAGGTCGCGCACCAGGATCGCCTCCGCGACCGGCGCGATCGCCAGCCGAACCAGCTCGCGACCGGTGTCGCCCCGATCGACCGCGTAGAGGCGGCGGATCCGGTCGGCGTAGCGGGCGGCGTGCTTGATGCCGCCCCAGGCCATCGCGCCGCCGGCGAACTCCACGAACTCGACGGCGGCGAGCCGACCCGAGCGGGTCTCCAGCAGCCCGGGCATCGCCCCGAGCGAGGACTCGAGCAGGTCGCGGAACCTCGCCGCCGCGAGACCACGGCGCCCGGCGATGCCATGCCCGACCCGGCGCACCGCGCGGGCGACGTCCTCCGAGTCCGCCGCGGCGATCCGCCCCGGCGACTGCACCGCCAGCCGGCGACCGAGCGCCACCGCCTCGACGCAGCGACCGAAGCCGCGCTCCTCGACCCGTCGCAGCGCCTGCTGCAGCGACTCCGCCGAGACCGGGACGAGCCCCCGCTGGAACGCGAAGCCAAGCAGCACGAGGTCGAGCAGCCGCTCGGTCAGGAACGCGGCGCGGCAGGGCGCCGCGAGGTCCTCGAGCACCGCGTCCTCCCGGCAGGTGCGCCGCACGGCGCCGCCGAGCGCCGCCATGAGACCCGCGTCGATCTCCGCGTCCTCGAGGGGCGCGGAGTTGATCACCGCGTGCGTGCGGTCGGGCGACGCGACGCGAAGCCGCGGATCCGGTCCGAGCGCCCGCAGCGACTCCTCCGGCTCGAGCCCGAGCACGAGGTCCGCCTCGCCGTAGGGAATCTCCGGCACGAGCGCGGGCGAGCCGATCGGCGTCGGTCGGGTGAAGAGGACCTGCGCCCACGCGCGGCGACCGGGTCCGATCGGCGTCGGCTCCCACGCCGCCTCCGCGCGATAGCCCATGAGGCGTCCCGCCTCGGCGAGCACCGTCGCCACGACGCCCGCCGCCTCGCCGCGGAAGCCCGCGAGGTGCGCCCGCCAGCGCGGCTGCGAGGCGTGGAGCGGTCGAGGAGGCGGCAGTCCCGCGGTGTCCTCGCCGCGGGCGGTCGCGGCGGGCGGCGCGGTGCGCACCGCGTCGACCTGCTCGAGGAAGGGGCGGATGCGGAGCCGCACCGCGGCGCCCGAGCGGATCCGGAGCCTCCGCATCCACGCGCGGCTGCGGAGCGGAGGCGGATCCTCGAGCGGTCGCAGCGTGACCGCGCCGCTCGCCGAGCCCGCAAGCTCGCACGCCGACTCGGCGAGCCAGACGAGGCGCTGCCTCGGGGCGTAGCCGAGACGGTCCTCGTCCGCGAGTGCCCGCTCCGCGGCGATCGGATCGAGCCGCGGCGGAGGACCATCCCGCGCGACGATCACGGTGAGGCGATCGGCCCGCACCGCCTCGAGGATCGCCCCGCGGAGCCCGGCGCGGTCATGCAGGTCCACCGAGTTCACGACGAGCTGCTCGGAGGGCTCGGCGGGCACCGCGGCGCGGGCGAGCCGCGCGACGTCCACCTCGTCCTCGCCGCCCACGTCGCAGGCGATCATGAGGCGGGCGCCCCGGGCGCGGATCGCCTGGCGGATCGCGGCGGGTCCCTCGAACGCGAACCGCTTGCGGTCCCAGATCTCGACCGGCACCACCCGGGCGGTGGTGGCGGCGGGCTCGACGCCGTCGAGGGCAAGCTCCGTCGCGATGCCCCGCTCCTCCTCGTCGCGTCGGATGATGCGGTCGACCTCCGAGATCGCCTCGCGCACCCGCCGCGCAGCGCCCGAGGCGCCGAGCCGCTCGCCCCGCGGCTCGAGGCGGAGGTCCGCAAGCTCCGCCGGCACGCTCGCGAGCCGCGACGCCACCCGCGAGCCGGGTCGCGCCATGTGGAGCAGACCGAGGAGCTCGCGGGCGAGGCTCGAGGGTCGGAGCGCGTCTCCCGGCTCGAGCTGCGCCGGCTGCTCGCCATCGCCGGGGACGAGCCGCCACCAGAGCGAGGCGGGCTGCTCGCCGCGGCGACGGGATCGCTCGACGATCTCCGCGAGCTCCGTCGCGAGACCGCCCGGTCGCGTCTCGAGCACCACCACCTGATCGCACCGCTGCAGCAGCCGCAGCACCAGCGCGTCGTCGAGGGGATGGGTGAGCCCGAGACCCACCACCGGCACGCGTCCCTCGAGACCGACCTCCGCGAGGAGGTGCCGCGTCGCCTGCAGGGCATTGCCCGCGACGAGCAGCCCCAGCGGCGCCCGCTCGCCCGGACTCGGCATCGCCCGGGCGACGTTCAGCTCGAGGCGACGCGCGAGCCTCATCAGATCGAGCGGCTCGCCCGGACGCGGTCCCCGCCGGACCCGCCGACCTGCCGCGGCGGCGTCGAGCCGATCGACCACGCGGTTCGGTCGCGCCTCGAGCGTGTCGAGCGAGCGGAGCCGCCCGACGTCGACGCAGATCGCGGTCGGTCGAGCGGACGCCCGCGAGAGCCGCAGGGCGATCTCGACCGAGTCGCGGAGGGACTCGAGGTCGTGCGGCTCGAGGCACGCGGCGCCGAGGCTCGTCGTCAGCGCCCGCGGCGACGCCGCCGGCGCGAGCTCGGGGTTGTCCTCGACGAGGAGCGCGAGCGCCCCGCCGCTCGGGAGCGCCGCGAGCGCCTGCAGCGCCGGCATCGCGTAGAAGAGCTGGTCGTTGGTGAGGAGCAGCACCGCCGCCCGCCCGGCGGAGGCGACCCGACCCGCGAGCGACACCGCCCGCGCCGCGTCCACCACCGAGACGCACTCGCAGGCGTGGCGGGCAAGCAGCGCCTCGACCGCGGGCTCCGCCGCCCGGCGGAGGAGCGCCAGGAACGGCGGGCGGGCCGAGCCCACGAGGCGCGAGACCGCCACCTCGCTCTCGAGCACTCCCTTCAGGATCGCGTCGCAGGCGGTGTAGAGGTCGCGTCCCTCCGCGCGGGCGAGGGCGCCGCCGGCGCGGCGGAGGGCTGCGTCATCCGACGTCGTCACGCCGCGATTGTACGAGTCGCCGTCGCCGCACCGGCTCAGAGCCGCCCGGCGAGGACCTGCGCGATCGCCTCGGCGACGCCGTCGCGGTCATGCCGGGCGGTCCGCGCCTTCGCGACCGCCAGCACGCGGGGATCCGCGTTCGCCATCGCGATGCCGACCCCCGCGTGCGCGATCATGCCGAGGTCGTTCGCCCCATCGCCGATCGCGACGACCTCCCCGGGATCGATCGACCACTCCCCGCAGAGCCGCAGGATCGCCGTCCACTTGTCGACGGTCGGCGCGAAGACCTCGACGAGCTCCGGCGGCGTCGCCCGGTGGTCGCCGGTGGGTCCCGCCGCCCAGTGATGGATCACCAGCCGCCGCCCGACCTCCTCGCGGAGCTGCGCGACCATCTCTCCCATCCGCTCGGGCCACAGGATCGTCCCCACCCGCACCGTGTCGCCGAGATGCGCCGCGTCGGGGACCTCGCGATGAAGCGCCGTCCGATGGCGGTACCGCTCGAGCCACCAGTGCATGGTGGGGTCGAGCTCCTCGCCGACGAGGAGGTAGTCCACGCCCGCCCCGTCCGGATCCTGCAGCAGCTGCGCCGGATGATCGTGGCGGAGGAAGGTCCGCGACGCGAGCGTCGCGAGCTCCGGATCGATCGCCGCCCGCCAGCGGGTGCGCCCGTCGAGGAAGCTCGAGATGATCGCGCCGCCGGCGCCGATCACCGCGTCCGCGTCGCCCATCGACCCGCGGAGCGCCTCGACCGCCTCGCGGCACTCGAGCCATGATCGCCCGGTCGCGATCACCACCCGGTGCCCCGCCTCGACCGCCGCGGCGACCGCCCGGACGTTCGCCGCCGACACGCCCCCGCCGGGCGAGAGGAGCGTCCCGTCGAGGTCGATCGCGATGAGGCGGCGGCGCATCGCCCGAGCGTAGCGGAGGATGCATCGACCGCGAGGCGTACACTCCGTTCGCCACGCCGCCTCGTCGGGTCGCCCCTGATGCAGCAGTCGGACTCCGGAGACTTCGAGCCCTCGTCCGCGGCGTCGCCGCATGATCTCGCGGCGCTGCTCGAGCCGACGCTCGTCGCCGCCTGCGGAGGTCGCCTCGGATCGATCGCGTGGTTCCGGACCGACTGGCAGCGCGGCGGCGCCGCGACCGGTCGCGCCGCATGGAAGGACGCCGACGGTCCGCCGCAGGTCGTCCTGAAGCTGCCGGTGCATCCTCGGGAGCTGCGCTGGCTCCGCCGGCTGCAGGCGGTCTCATCCCCCCACTTCCCCCGACTCCTCGCCGGCGGCGAGGAGCTCGGCGGCTACGACCTCGCGTGGGTCGTCCTCGAGCATCTGCCGCATGGTCCGCTCGCCCTCTCCTGGCAGCCGAGCTTCATCGAGCGCATCGCCCGCGCCGCCGCCGCCTTCGCCCACGCCGCCTCGCTCCACGCGGTCGATCCGCCCCGCGCGGAGGAGCCGTGGGCTCCGCTCCTCGAGCGGGCGCGATCGAGGCTCAAGGACCTGCGACCAGCGCACGCCAAGGAGTGGAACGACTCGCTCCGCGAGGTCGAGCGGGCGATCCCGACGCTCGAGCCGGAGTGGACCGCCCGGGCGCCGAGGGAGTGGGTCCACGGCGACCTGCATCCGGGCAACGCGATGACCCGCCGACCGCTCTCGGAGGAGGGCGAGGTCTGCCTCATCGACTTCGCCGAGGTCCATGCCGGGCACTGGACCGAGGATGCGGTCTATCTCGAGCGCCTCCACTGGACCCGCCCCGACCGGATCGCCGGGCACCCGCCGGTGAAGTCGATCGCCGCTGCCCGCCGGGCGATCGGGCTCTCGAACGGCTCCAACCATGCCCGCCTCGCCGCGATTCGGCGGCTCCTCATGGCGGCGACCGCGCCCGCCTTCTCGCGGTCGGAGGGTGGCGCCGCCCACCTTGAGGCGTGCCTTGGTCGGATCGGCGAGTCGCTGCGGATGCTCCACGCCCGCTGACCGCCCGAGGGAGCGTCCCTACACTGTCCGCCTTCCGCCCCACCCGGACCGCGCGGCGGTCCCTCCCGACGTCCCGTCCCGAGTGCCCCGCCCATGGACCGCAACAACCGCCTGACCCAGATCAAGGAGAGCGACCTCTCCGAGAGCCGGCTGAACGAGGAGTTCCTGACCTGGCTCAAGACGAAGGGTCTCAACTGGCTGCTGCTCGTCCTGATCCTCCTGCTCGGATGGCTCGGCTGGAACATCTGGCAGCAGCGCCGCCAGGAGTCCCGCGACGCGGCATGGACGGAGCTCGTCGCGGCGAACCTCCCCGTGAGCTACCTCGAGGTCGCGACGCGCCACGCCGGCATCGACGCGGTGCCGGTGCTCGCCCACCTCTCCGCGGGCGACCGCTACCTGAGCTCCGTGCAGAGCGGGGTGCGGTTCGACCGCACCACCGATCAGCCCGACTACCGCCTCGATCCCTCGAGCCGCACGGAGTTCCTCGACGCCGCCGACGCCTCCTATCGCAGCGCGATCGCGGCGGTCGAGTCGCTCGGACCCGATCCCAGCGGCACCCGCGCCCCGATGCTGATGTCGGCGTACTTCGGTCGCGCCGCGGTCGCGGAGTGCCGCGGCGAACTCGACGCGGCGAAGGCGTTCCTCGAGAAGGGTCGGGAGATCGCCGGGGATCGCTTCCCGGCGGTGGTCGCGTGGAGCAACCGCCGGATCGAGGAGCTGCCGGGACTCGCGACCGCCGCGGCGATCCCCTCGCAGGCGTCGCTGCCGGCGCGGGAGACGCTGACGCCGCTCTCGCCCGCGATCGCGGATGACCTCCTGCGCGACCTGATGAGTCCCCCGACGCCGCCCGCGGCGCCCGAGGGCGCGACGGCGCCCGCCGCCGAGTCGCCCGCGAGCGAAGCCCCCGCCGCCCCCCCGACTCCGGACCCCGCGGCGCCCGCGCCCGAGGCTCCCGCGTCGCCTTCGGAGCCTGACGCTCCGGCGACGCCGCCTGGCGCGTGAGCGGGGTGACGAGCGACGAGGACGACCGTCCGACCGAGCCGAGCGGTCCGCTCGTCGGCGCCGGCGGCAAGGTCGATCGCGACGCGCTCCTCGCGCTCCATGAGGCGATCGCCGAGGGTGATGCCGCCGAGGACGCGATCACCGCGCGGTTCCGCGTCGGCGCCGGCATCGAGAAGCGGCTCGACCTCTACCTCACCGACCGCATTCCCTTCCTGAGCCGCACCGCGCTGCAGCGGCTGATCGCCGAGGGCGCCGTCACGGTGAACGGTCGCGCCGCGAAGGCGAGCACCAAGCTGCGGGCGGAGGACGAGGTCGCGGCGGTGCTGCCCCCGCCGCCCACCAAGGAGATGCCGGCGGAGGAGATCCCCCTCGACATCCTGTTCGAGGACGAGCACCTCGTCATCCTCGACAAGCAGCCGAACCTGATCGTCCATCCGGCGCGAGGCAACAAGCGCGGGACGCTCCTCAACGGGCTCGTCTGGCACTTCCAGCACTCCGGCGGCGGGCTCAGCAGCGTCGGCGAGGACGCCGCGCGACCGGGCGTCGTGCACCGTCTCGATCGGTTCACCTCGGGAGTGATGGCGGTCGCGAAGAGCGACCTCGCCCACTGGCGGCTCGCCAAGCAGTTCGAGCAGCGCCGCGTGCAGAAGCGCTACCTCGCCCTCGTGCAGGGAAACCCCGAGCCCTCCGCCGACGTCATCGACATGCCGCTCGGGAAGCATCCCACGCAGCGCGAGAAGTACGCGGTGCGGCACGACTCGCTCGGGAAGTCCGCGGTCACGCTCTACCGCACGATCGCGTCGTGGCGGGGCTTCGCGCTGCTCGAGCTCGACCTGCGGACGGGGCGGACGCACCAGATCCGCGTCCACCTCTCCCATCGCGGCTATCCGATCGTGGGCGACGACATGTACGGCGGGCGTCACCTCCTCGTCGGCGATCTTCCGGCGTCCTCCCGCCTGCCCGGCGACGACCTGACCCGACCGATCCTCGCCCGGCAGGCGCTGCACGCGGCGTACCTCGCCTTCGAGCACCCGATCACCGCCGAGCCCTGCGTCTTCCAGGCGCCGCTTCGACCGGACATGCGCGAGGCGATCGAGAGGCTCCGCCGCGCCGCCGACGCGGAGGGCGCCGGCTGGGGCACCTTCCGCTGGACCGGATGCCTCGTCTCCCCGGAGGCGGCAGGACTTCCACGCGGGTGAGGCGCCGGGTCAGCGCAGCTTGATCGAGGCGAGCGCGAGCATCGTCATCACGGTGGTGATCAGCCAGAAGCGGGTCACCACCTGCTGCTCGCTCCAGCCGCCGAGCTGGAAGTGATGGTGGATCGGAGCGCAGCGGAAGATGCGGCGTCCCTTGGTCCACTTGAAGAAGCCGACCTGCATCACCACGCTCGCGAGCTCCAGCACGAAGACGATGCCGACGAGGAGCATCAGCACCTCCTGGCGAAGCGCGAGCGAGACGAAGCCCAGCATCCCGCCGAGGGGAAGCGAGCCGGTGTCGCCCATGAAGACCTGCGCGGGCTTCGTGTTGAACCACAGGAACCCGAGGCAGCCTCCCGCCATCGCCGCGGAGACGACCATCAGCTCGCCGGCGCCTGGAATGTGCGGCACGAGCAGGTAGTAGGACGCCCGGGAGGAGCCGGCGATGAACCCAAGGACCATCAGGGCGATCGCGGAGACCGCCAGCGACCCGCCGGCGAGACCATCCATTCCGTCGGTGAGGTTCACCGCGTTCGACCAGAAGGCGATCCAGATCGCCGCGAAGGGCACGAACACCCAGACGGGGATCGACCAGAGCCCGGGGGAGACCGGCGGCGCCTGCAGCATCGCCTCGGAGGACGCGATCGGCTCGAAGGTCCGCTGGAAGGGAAGGTTCACGACGAGCATCTCGGGCGCCGTCGCGACGAGCTGGCGGTGCAGGAAGTAGCCGACGACCAGCCCGAGCCCGAGCTGGAAGAGGAGCTTCTCCCACGCGACCAAGCCATCGCGCGAGCCGGGCTGGCGTCGCGACGCATGCAGCTTCGCCCAATCATCCACCGCGCCGAGGACCGCGAGCCACGCGACGACCGCGATCGAGAGCTGCACGAGGCGGCTTTGGAGGTCCGCGAAGAGGAGGATCGACAGGAGGATCGCCCCGCAGAGGAAGAGCCCGCCCATGGTCGGCGTCCCGCTCTTCCCCTTCATGATCTCGTTGAGGTCGGCGCGGTGGAACTCCGGCTGGTCCCCCACCTTCTGCCGACGCAGCCAGCGGATGCTGCCCGGACCGATCGCGAGGACGAGGACGAACGCGCCGAGCGTCGCCGCGAAGGCGCGGAACTCGAGCTGGAAGACCACCTGGACGAGCCAGAGCAGTCCCCAGTCGGCAAGCTGATTCTGGAGGCTGTCGACGAGGTTGTAGAGCATCGCCGCGGACAATCGAGGGAACGGTCGTCATCGACCGTTCGCGTCTCGACGGGTCAATCCCGAGCGACCGCCGCGGCGGCTGGCGTGACGAGCTCGACCTCGGGCGGCGAGGTCGGCATCTGGTCGGGTGGCGCGAGCCATCCGCCGATCCGGTCGAGCCCGATCCCGCGGGACGCCTTGAGCAGGATGGTCGTCCCCGCCGGCAGCTCGCGGCGGAGCGACGCGGCGATCTCCGGCGCCGCGGCGGCGTGGTGCTCGACCGGGCACTCGACGAGTCCCGCGCACTCCCGCGCCGCATGGGCGGAGAGCGGTCCCACGAGCACCACCCGGCGGAGGTCGATCCGGCGGGCGAGCGATCCGACGAGCCGCCCGAGCCGGCGGTGCGCCTCCGGTCCAAGCGGTCCGAGCTCGAGCATGTCGCCGAGCACGACCGCCGCCGGACCGCGACCGACCCGCTCGACGAGCGTCTCGAGCGCCGCGCTCATCGAGTCCGGGTTCGCGTTGTATGCGTCGTCGAGGACCCGAAGCGCCCCGACGGTGCGCACCTCGAGGCGGCGGTCGGTCGCCTCGACCGACTCGAGCGCCCGGGCGACCGGCTCGAAGGGGATTCCCAGCCGGTCCGCGACCGCGACCGCCGCGAGGGCGTTGAGGGCGTTGTGGGTGCCGTCGAGGCGGAGCCGCAGGCGACGACCATCCGCGAGCGAGACGACCTGCCCCTCGCCCTCGACGCGCCGGTCGGTCATCCGCACGTCGGCGCCCGCGCGGTCGCCGAAGCGGATCACGCCGCCGAGCCGACCGCGCCGGCTCGCCACGGCGCTCTCGAGGAGCCCGCCATCGGCGCGGATCACCGCGATCGCCGGCGAGGCGAGGCGGTCGAGGAGCGAGCTCTTCTCCGCCGCCACGCCCTCGAGGGATCCGAGCTCCTCAAGGTGCGCGTGCCCGACCATGGTGATCACGCCAACGTGCGGTCGCACCACCTCGGCGAGCATCGCGATCTCGCCCGGTCGATTCGTGCCCACCTCGACCACGACGTAGTCGTCGGAGCCCGCCGCCGCGAGGAGCGTCAGCGGCACGCCGAGGTCGTTGTTGAAGCTCTTGGGGGACGCGCTGCCGCGAAGCCGCGTCGAGAGCGCCGCGTGGATCAGGCGCTTCGTGGTGGTCTTGCCGCAGGAGCCGGTCACCGCGATCACGCGCCCCGGGAACGCCGCCCGCCAGGCGCGGGCAAGCCGGGTGAGGGCACGCCGCGCGTCGTCCACCGCGAGGACCGGCACGCGGAGCGAGGGGACCTTGCCAGACTCGAGCGCCGCCGCCTCGACGATCACCATCGCGGCGCCCGCCTCGACCGCCGCGCCGACGAACCCATGACCGTCGTGACGGTCGCCGCGCACCGCGAGGAACGCTCGTCCCGCGAGGTCCTCGCGCGAGTCGATGCCGACGCCGCGCAGCGTCCGAGCCCCGCCCTCCGCGGTGGGCGGGGCGTGCCAGCGACCACCGCTCGCCTCGGCGATCGAGGCGGGGGTCAGTCTCGGACCGCCGTACTCGCCGTACTCGCCGCCCTCGCCGCCCTCGCCGCCGCCCATCTCCTGCGTGCTTCCCATGCCGAGCCTCCTGCTCCGCGGCGGTGGTCCGCCGTCGCCTCGATCACGCCAGCACCGCCTCCTGCATCGCACCCGCGCCCCGCCGCGCGATCGCCGCCGCCGCGACGCGGCGGTCGTCGAAGTCGCGCTTCTCGCGCCCCACGATCTGGTAGTCCTCGTGCCCCTTGCCCGCGATGAGCACGACGTCGCCCTCGCGGGCATGCTCGATCGCGAGCTCGATCGCCCGCGCCCGATCGACCTCCCGCCGCACGCCGGCTCGTCCCTTCGGCAGGCCCGCCGCGATCTCGTCGAGGATCGCCTCGGGGTCCTCGGTGCGGGGATTGTCCGAGGTGATCACGACCTCGTCGGCAAGCTCCGCGGCGACCGCCGCCATGCGCGGACGCTTGGTGCGGTCGCGGTCGCCGCCGCATCCGAAGACCGCGACGAGCCGGGAGCCCGGCGCGAGCAGCGGACGAAGTGCCGAGAGCGCATTGCGGAGCGCGTCGTCGGTGTGGGCATAGTCGACGAGGACGGTGAAGCGCCCGCCCGGCACCGGGACCGGCTCGAATCGCCCCGGCGGCGCCTTCGCCGACGCGACCGCCGCGAGGATCGCCGCGAAGGGGACGCCGAGCGATCCCGCGACGCTGATCGCCGCGAGCACGTTCTCCACGTTGTGCCGACCGACGAGGGGCACGCGGAGCGTCGACTCGCCCCACGGCGTCTCGA
This sequence comes from Phycisphaerae bacterium, assembly GCA_016873275.1. Lineage (GTDB taxonomy): Bacteria > Planctomycetota > Phycisphaerae > Phycisphaerales > SM1A02 > VGXO01. The sequence goes on along the minus strand of VGXO01000010.1, from coordinate 14,705 downwards.
GGAGGATCTCGGTGCCCGAGGGCGTCATCGCCCCGAGCCGGGCCCGCACGGCCGAGCGCGCCGCGACCGCCTCCGTCGCGCCGCCCGTTCCCCACGCCGCGAAGCCGAGGACCGGCGCCGCGATCCCCGCGACCATGAACTCCGCCATCGGGTCGCCGAGGTTGACGATCGCGAGCCCCGAGGAATCCAGGGCGAGGAAGAGCCGCCGCTTCGCCGCGGCATACGCCTCCATCGAGCCGTGGTAGTCGAGGTGGTCGCCGGTGAGGTTCGTGAAGACCGCCCGGCGGAAGCGAACTCCCGCGACGCGACCTTGGTCGAGCGCGTGGCTCGAGACCTCGATCGACGCGGCGGTGCAACCGTGCGAGACCATCCGGGCGAGCGTGTCCTGGAGCTCGATCGCGCCGGGAGTCGTCAGGCTCGATGGCGCCCGCGTCGCGCCATCGTCGGTGATCACCGTGCCCATGAGCCCGGTGCGCCGACCCGCCGCCGAGAGGATCTGCGCGGTCAGGAACGCGACCGTCGTCTTCCCGTTGGTGCCGGTCACGCCGATCAGGTCGAGCCGCTCGCTGGGACGGCGGAAGAACCGTGCCGCGACCTCGCCGAGCACCGCGGGCATCGCCGCGACCTCCGCCTCGCCGACGGCGACGACCCGGTCGCCCGCGAGGGCGCCGGGCGCGACGCCCGGCGGACCGATCACCGCGACGGCGCCGCGGTCGATCGCGTCGCGCACGTGCCGCGCGCCATCGTCGCGCGGACCTGGTCGCGCGACGAAGAGCTCACCTGGTCGGACGAGGCGCGAGTCATCCGACAGACCACGGACGACTGGATCGATCCACGGCGGGCTCGCGACCCGGACGAGCCCGGTCGCGAGATGGCTGAAGAACACGGTGATGGTTCCGGGCGGGGCGGCGGGGACGGCGGGATGTGATAGCGGATCCGCCGCCCTCCGTGGGCGTGGATTCCGAGTCGGCGCGTCGTCAATCGCGAATCGCCTCGCGCGGCAGGATGAGCATCGCGTCGCCGTAGCTGAAGAACCGGTAGCCCTCCGACGCCGCGAGGGCGTAGATCGACTTGAGCCGGTCGAGCCCGATGAGCGCCGCGACGAGCGCGACGAGGGTGGACTTCGGGAGGTGGAAGTTCGTCAACAGGAGGTCGCACCGCCGGATCGGCGTGCCCGGAGCGACGAGGAGGTCGGTCCGAGCCTCGATCCCCCGACCGGTCGCCGCCAACGCCTCGAGATCCTCCGGCAGCGACTCGAGCGTCCGGACGCTCGTCGATCCGACCGCGAGGGTCCGCGCCTCGCCCTTCCGCCGCCTTGCCTCATGGGCGATGAGCCTCGCGAGGTCCGCCGGTGCCACCCGGAATCCCTCCCGATCCATCCGGTGATCCTCGAGGCGCTCGGTCTCCACGCTTCGGAAGGTCCCGGGACCGACCTGCAGCTCGACCTCGAGCCGCTCGACGCCGACGTCTCGGATGCGCCGGAGGAGGTCGGGCGTGAAGTGAAGTCCCGCCGTCGGCGCCGCGACCGAGGGCGCCGCCCCGGCGTGGGCGTAGACGGTCTGGTAGCGGTCGCGGTCGAGGGCGTCCTCCTGATCGAGCACCTCGGTCGAGTCGCCCCGCTCCCGCCTCGCCCGCAGGATGTAGGGAGGAAGCGGCGTGCGACCGGCGAGGCGCAAGATCTCCGACTCGTCCCCGGACTCGTCGTCGGACTCGACACGGTCGCCCTCGAAGCGGAGGGACCACGCATCCCCCTCCCTCCCCTCGACCACGAGGCTCGCCCGGACCGCGCCGGCGGCGTCGAGGAGGTCGAGCCGCTCGCCGCTCGCGACCCGGCGACCGCCCTTGAGCATCGCCCGCCAGCGCCGCCCCCCGAGCGGCTCGAGGAGCAGACCCTCGAGCCTCCCGCCCGTCGCGCGGGCGAGGATCACCCGCCGCGGCTCGACCCGCGTCGCGTTCACGACCATGAGGTCGCCGGCACGGAGGTACTCGGGCAGGTCGCGGACCCGCCGGTGCTCGACCCGGTCCGGATGCACCACCATCAGCCGCGCCGAGTCGCGCGGGGTCGCCGGCTCGGTGGCGATCAGGCGTGGATCGAGCGGGTAGTCGAGATCGTCGCGGCGCACGGACGCGGGTCCTGCAGGAAGAAGTTCCGATCAGACGGTGGTCGCGCCCGTCCGGCGGCGACGCGGCGCCGGTCGCCACGGCTCGAGCTCGACCGGCACCTCGCGGATCCCCCGCCGAAGCGCCTTCGCGAGGGCGTGGCGGAGCGACGCATCGCGCCGACGCAGGACCAGCGGCGAGGGTGGCAACCCCGCCGCCTCCATGCACTCGATCGCCCAGCGCCAGGCGTGGAACTCCTCGAGGCACCGGGGCGAGACCCTCCCGACGCCGATCGAGTGATGCGCCACCTCATGCAGGAACACCGCGCAGGAGACCGGACCCTTTGGATAGGGCGCCTCGATCCACCGCTCGACCGCGCGACCGCGGCGGCGGACCTCCCACGCGACGCCGGAGGTCCCCGACCGCCATCGCCTGACCCGAAGCCCATGCGCCTCGACCATCCAATGCGCGAGCGCCTGATAGCGCGCGCCGATCGTCTCGAGGCGGCGCAGCGACTCCGGAACGAGGGGGGACGCCTCCGCGCCGCGACCAAGCGGCATCATCGTCGACGTCGGCTCGACCACCGGCGTCGCCGATGACCTCGCCCGACGACGGCGGACCGGCGATCGCCCGGACGCGGGCACGGGCGTCGCGCGGACCGCAGGCGGCGGCTCGAGTCCCGCAAGCATCCGGCGGATCCGGGCGAACCACTCGGCGGCGGTGGTGGGAAGGCTCATGAGGAGACGCTCATGGCGACTCGACCCTCGTGCCCGAGGCGACGGCGTGACCGCGACGCCACTCCTCCCAGCTCATCACCCGACCGCCCGCCGGCTGGACCTCGAGCGGGTGAAGCCACCCGCGGGCGCAGCGGAGAAGCCCCGGCTCGACGAGCGTCCCGGGCGCGACCTTCGACGCATCGACCTCTGCCAGCGCCGCGACCTCGACCTCCTCGACCGCCTCGACGCGGACGAGCCGCAGCGTCCGGCCGTCGATCCGGATCGTGCAGCCGGGGCGCGGACTCAGCCCGTGGATCCATCCGCGGAGGTGCTCGGCGTCGCGCGAGAAGTCGACCCACGCGTCCTCGCGGGAGATCTTCGGCGCCCTCGTCGCGAGGCGCTCCTCCTGCGCCTCCGCGCGGACCTCGCCCGCGCGGAAGCGGCGCAGCACGCGGAGCACCGCCTCCGGACCGAGCGCCGCGAGGCGGTCGTGGAGCTCCCCCGCGGTCTCCCGCGGATCGATCGCGACCTCCACGCGGTCGTGCACCGCGCCGGCGTCCATGCGCTCGGCGAGCGAGATCACGCTGAGACCCGTGGTGCGCTCGCCTCCCATCAGCGCCCGCTGGATCGGGGCGGCGCCTCGGTACTTGGGAAGGAGCGACGCATGCAGGTTGATCGAGAACGCCGCGTCGCGCACCGCGGGTCCGAGCTTCTGCCCGAACGCGATCACGACGAGCGCCGAGGGCGCCGCCGCGCGGATCGCCTCGAGCGACGCCGGCGCGTTGACGTCCTCGGTCGCGTGACGGGCAAGTCCCGACCGCGCCGCGACCTCGGCGATCGGGGTCGGCGTGGGCTGCTGACCGCGACCCGCCGGGCGGTCCGGCGGCGTGACCACCAGCACCACCTCGAGGTCCTTCGAGTCGCGGATCGCCTCGAGCGTGGGGACGCCGAAGGCGCCGGAGCCCGCGAAGACCACCCGCGTGCGGTCGATCGAGATCACCGATCAGCCTCCCGCGTGCGCCTGCTCGAGCTCCTTGATCGCCTTCCGGTTGGAGAGGCGGTCGATCGACCGCATCCGATCGACGATGAGCACCCCGTCGAGATGATCCATCTCGTGCTGCCAGACCCGCGCGGCAAACTCCGCCGATTGCAGGGTGAACGCTCGCCCCTCGAGGTCGAAGGCGGTGATCGAGAGCTCGGGGGAGCGGGCGACCTGTCCCTCGATGTCCGGAAGGCTGAGGCAGCCCTCGGCGGCGAGGGAGATCTCCCCGGCAAAGTCATGGAGCCTCGGGTTCACGAAGACCCGCGGCTCCTCCTCCGAATCGTCGCCCACCGCGAGGAAGACCCGCACCGCCTCGCCCGCCTGCGGCGCCGCGATGCCCGCGCCTCGGTGGATCCGCATCAACTCGCGCATGTCGGCGACGAGGTCGCGGAGCCAGCCATCGAACGCCTCGATCGGTCGCGCCCGCCGACGAAGCACGGGATCCGGATAGAGGACGAGCGAGCGACCGGGCGTTCGGCGGGGCTCGGAGACGGACGGGGTCATCGGTCGAATGCTACGCGGTCGCGCCCGGTCCTCTCGCCGCCGGGAGGTCGATTCCCGGACTTGCTTCGACGTCCCCTCCGCTCAAGACCGCGGATGACCGACGCTCACGCCCATCGACCTGCTAGCATCGAACGCTTTCCTTGCCTCGAACAGCCGCACGGCTGGTCGATGTGATCCGCGGGCTCGGGCGGACCCTTCGACGGCGACGGGTCCACAGGAACGGACCGCGTTGGTTGATCGTGTCGGACGGATCCCGCCCCTCGGACCCATCAAGGACGCGACGGAGACGCACGGTTGGCACTCTTTGGCTTCAAGAAGGGCGGCTCGGGCAGCGGTGAACCAGCGCCGGATCAGGGCGGGTTCAAGCCGGACCCCGAGAAGGCCCGCAAGTGGCTCGACCATGGTCGCAGCCTCGTGGCGAGCTCGAACTTCGAGTACGCCCTGACCTGCTTCGCGAGCGCCGCGAAGCTCGACCCGGCGAACCTGGCGATCCACGAGGCGATGCTCGACGCGGCGCGGCGATTCCTCGCCGCGGGAGGAAAGCCCGCGTCCGGCAAGGACCTCAAGCAGATCGAGGGCCCCGGACCGGTCGATCGCTTCGCGGTCGCCGAGTTCACCTGGATGCGGGACATCAACAACCTCGCCGCGGCGATGAAGCTGCTCGAGGCGTCGGCGAAGGCGAACCAGGAGGCGTTCGGCGCCTGGCTTGCCCCGAAGGTCATGAACATGCTGCGGGCGCAGAAGAAGCCCACCAAGGCGATGTTCGTGCAGGCGAAGGACCGCTTCGCGGAGGTCGGGGCGTGGAACGAGGCGTTCCTCGCGGGCGAGGAGGCGGTGCGGCTCGATCCCACCGACAGCCTCCTCATCGCGGAGCTCAAGCAGCTCACCGCGCAGCGGGCGATCACCCAGGGCGGCTACGCCGACGCCGCCAAGCAGCCCGACGGCGGCTTCCGCGCCATGGTGAAGGACCTCGACAAGCAGCGGCAGCTCGAGGCGGCGGAGTCGATCTCCGGCGTCGCCGACTCGGCGCAGCTCGCGATGCAGAAGGCGCGGCAGGACCTCGAGGCGAATGCGTCCTCCCCGGAGGCGGTCTCGAAGCTCGGGCAGCTCCTGCGGCGTGCCGGCACCCCGGAGTCCGAGGAGGAGGCGAGGCAGGTCTACCTCGCGGGCTTCGAGCGGCTCGGCGAGTACCGCTTCAAGGCGCTCGCCGCGGACATCGACCTCGGTCGCCTGCGGCGTTCGGTCCGCGACGCCGAGGAGGCGCTCGCGAAGGCGCCCGGCGACGCGGCAAAGCAGAAGCTCGCGGCGGCGCGGCAGGCGCTCCTCGAGCGCGAGCAGCTCGAGTTCGAGGAGCGGGTCGCGAAGTACCCCACCGATCGCCGCCTCAAGCTCGACCTCGGTCGCGTGCTGATCCAGCTCGGTCGCCACGAGGACGCGATGGCGTGCTTCCAGGAGTGCAAGGACGAGCCGAAGTTCCGCGTCGAGAGTGCCCACATGCTCGGGACCTGCTTCGCCCGCAGCGGCTGGCATCCCGAGGCGATCAGCGAGTACCGGGAGGCGCTCGAGCACATCGACGCCACCGAGCGGGAGCGCGAGCTTCCGCTCCGCTACGACCTCATGCTCTCGCTGATCGAGCTCGCCAAGGGCGAGCGGAGCGTGCAGCACGCCCGCGAGGCGGCGGAGATCTGCTCGCAGATCCTCCGCAAGGACATCTCCTTCCGCGACATCCGCGACCGCCGCAAGGAGATCGACGCGGTGATCAAGGAGATCTCCGGCGGAGGCTGATCCGCCGCGCCGACGATGACTCTCCGCACCGCGATCGGCGTCATCCCCGCCCGGCTCGCCTCGGTCCGGTTCCCGAACAAGCCCCTCGCGAGCGAGACGGGACTTCCCCTCGTCGTGCACGTCCTCCGCCAGGCGGAGCGGGCGACCCGACTCTCCCGCGTGGTGGTGGCGGCGCCGGACGAGGCGATCCTCGAGGCGGTGCGGCGGCACGGCGGCGAGGCGGTCGCGACGAGCCTCGACCACCCCAACGGCACCTCCCGCATCGCCGAGGCGATCGAGCGCGTCGATCCCGCCGGAGGAGGCGACTCGATCATCGTGAACATCCAGGGCGACGAGCCGCTGGTCGATCCGGCGCACGTCGACCTCGCGGTCGAGCGGCTCGCGCAGGATCCCGGCGCCGGAATCTCCACCCTGGTTGCTCCCTTCGCGCCCGGCGAGGATCCGACGAACCCCAACGTGGTCAAGGCGGTGGTGGCGGCGTCGGGACGGGCGCTCTACTTCAGCCGCGCGTGCGTCCCCTTCCACCGCGACGCCGCCGATCCCCCGCCAAGGCGGTTCCGGCACCTCGGGCTCTACGCCTACCGGCGGGAGGCGCTTCTCCGCCTCGCGTCGCTCCCGGAGTCCGCCCTCGAGCGCGCCGAGCGCCTCGAGCAGCTGCGGGCGCTCGAGCATGGGATCGCGATCTCGGTGGGCATCGTCGACCGCGCCGAGGGGGGGATCGACACCCCCGAGCAGTACGCCGAGTTCGTCCGCCGCGTCGGTCGCGCCTGAACGGGAGGCGGCATCCTCGAGGGACCGCGCCCGCTCCCGCGCGGTATCCTCCGACATGCCCTCTGAACCTTCGGTGCGACCCGACGATGGAGCCGAGGAGGAGTTCCTCGCACGCTTCGCCCGCTCGGATGGTCCTACCGAGTGGTACAGCCCGGTCCCGCCGGGCTACCGCAAGGGTCGCACCAAGTTCGTCGCCGTCATCGGCACGGTAATGAGCGGGCTCGGCAAGGGCATCTTCAGCTCCTCGCTCGCGAAGTTGATCCAGGACAAGGGTCTCCTCGTCACGCCCCTCAAGATGGAGGGGTACCTCAACATCGACTCCGGGACCCTGAATCCCTACCGCCACGGCGAGGTGTTCGTCCTCGACGACGGGCTCGAGACCGACATGGACCTCGGGACCTACGAGCGGATCCTCGACCAGGACCTCTCGCGGCGGAACTACCTCACCGCCGGGCAGATCTACACCGAGGTCCTCGAGCGCGAGCGGCGCGGCGGCTACCTCGGGCGCGACGTGCAGATGATCCCGCACGTCACCGGGGCGGTGAAGCTGAAGCTGCGCGAGCTCGCGGTGAACGGGATCGGCGACGGTCGTCCGGCGGACGTCGTCTTCGTCGAGGTCGGCGGCACCGCGGGCGACTACGAGAACGGCTTCTACATCGAGGCGCTCCGCGAGCTCGCCTTCGAGGAGGGACCGGAGTCCACCTGCTTCGTCGCGCTCACCTACATCCTCGAGCCGAGCATCCTCGGCGAGCAGAAGTCGAAGGCGGCGCAGCTCGGCATCAAGCGGCTGATGGAGGCGGGCGTGCAGCCGCAGATCGTCGCCTGCCGCGCGAAGAACCCCGTCACCACCACGGTGATGGAGAAGATCTCGATGTTCTCGAACGTCCCGATGCGCCGCATCTTCTCGATGCACGACCGGGAGTCGATCTACACCATCCCCGACGCGATGCGCCAGGGCGGGCTCGACCGGGAGATCCTCTCGATCCTCGACCTGCATGACCGCGTCGACCAGGCGAACGAGGATCGCGCCCGCGTGCGGTGGAGCGAGTTCAGCGCCCGCCTCGCGGCGCCGCGCCCGAGGCGGATCACCCTCGCGATCACCGGGAAGTACGCCTCGCTCCGCGACGCCTACGCCTCGATCGACAAGGCGGTCGAGCACTGCGGCATCCAGCTTGGCGCCGAGGTCGACGTGCGATGGCTCGAGACCTCCGAGATCCGGTCGAGCCGCGACGCGGAGGTCGCCCTCGAGGGCGCGCAGGCGATCATCGTCCCGGGCGGCTTCGGGACCCGCGGGATCGAGGGCAAGATCCTCTGCGTCGAGCACGCCCGCACCCGCGGCATTCCGTTCCTAGGGATCTGCCTCGGCTTCCAGGTGGCGGTGATCGAGTTCGCCCGCCACGTGCTCGGGCTCGAGAAGGCGCACAGCACCGAGTTCGACCCGCGCACGCCGCATCCGGTGATCTCCGAGCTCCCCGAGCAGAAGAAGCTCGAGGGGATCATGGGCGGCACGATGCGGCTCGGCGGTCAGGACGTCGACCTCGAGCCGGGCTCGCTCGTGAGCTTCCTCTACGGCGGACGGAGCCGCGTCCGCGAGCGGTTCCGCCACCGCTACGAGGTGGAGCCTCGCTTCATCGAGCAGATTCAGGCGGCGGGGCTCCGCTTCACCGGTCGCCATCCGAGCCAGCCCATCATGCAGGCGTTCGAGCTGCCCGCGGCGATGCACCCTTCCTTCGTGGGCACGCAGTTCCACCCGGAGCTCACCAGCCGACCGCTCTCGCCGCAGCCTCTCTTCATGGGACTGCTCTCCGCGGCGCTTGCCCAGGCGAACCCCGGCGTGGATCCCGGTCCCGCGGCGCGGCGGTTCCTCCGACCGCACGCGGTCGCGGTCGGCGGGGTCCGCGGGTAGCGCGGAGGACGCTTCACGCATGCGTGACGCAGAGGGTGCACGGCGCGCGCCTCGCACACACGAAGCACGCCTCGTCGGCGATGGTTGCTCATCGAGATCATTGTCAGGAAGGGAGCACGGCACGTGGACCACTCCCCTCAAGGCCGTCGAGCGAGTCGAGCGGGCTGCGGACCCGCAGAACTCCGCGCGCGGCCTGTTCGACGACATGGGTGTAGATCATCGTCGTCTCGACATGGGAGTGGCCAAGCAGCGTCTGAATCGTGCGAATGTCGTAGCCGTCCTCGAGAAGATGCGTCGCGAAGGAGTGCCGGAAGACATGGCTCGTCACCCGCCGCGTGATGCCTGCAGCCCGAGCCGCCGCCGTCACCGCCTTCTGCACGGTCGACTCGTGGATGTGCCACCGGCCCCGACGGTCCGACACGGGGTCGACGCTCAGGTCAGCCGCGGCGAACAGGTACTGCCACGCGAGGCTCCACGCGGCCCGGGGCGACTTCCGCTCGAAGGCGAACGGAAGCTCGACCCAGCCTTCTCCGGCCTCGATGTCCGCGGCGTGCCGAATGCGGCGGGCATCGATGATCGCCCGAAGCGGGTCGACGAGCCGCTCGGGCAGAGGAGTCACGCGATCCTTGTCGCCCTTGCCGCGTCGGACCGTCAGCTGAAGGCGGTCGAGGTCGATGTCCATCACGCGAACCGAACACGCCTCGCCGACGCGCAGCCCGCCGCCGTACATGAGCTCGGCGAGCAGCCGGATCGGCGGCGGGATCTCGTTGATGACCAAGGAGACTTCGCGACGGCTCAGGACCGTCGGAAGCCGTCTCGAGGGGCGCGCCCGCACCGCGTGGAAGGAACCCGGGTCGATCTCGAGCACCTGCTTGTAGAGAAACACGATCGCGTTCAGCGCCTGATTCTGCGTGGCGGCGGCGACCTTCCGCTCGACGGCGAGATGCGACAGAAACGCCTCGACCTCCGCTGCGCCCATGGAACGCGGATGCCTCCATCCGTCGCTTCCTCGGTGAAAGCGCAGGAAGGCGATGATCCACATCCAATACGCCTTCTCGGTACGACGCGCGAGATGTCGACGGCGGACGACCGCAACGAACTGCTGGTGAAGCACAGAGGCCATCTCGCGCGACGTTACCGCCCGATCGGGGTGGTCCTGGCGGTCATGGCACATTCCCCGCGAAGTCGCGCCGAGCCTGTTCTGCGGAAGCACAGAACTGTCACCCCACGCGTTCTGCGGAAAGCGAAGATCGGGCGGCTACACGCGGTTCTTCACCCAGACGTCGCGCGCAAGGCACGCCGTTGGGGCCGCAGTGATGTACACTCCTGCGGTAAGTCCCATGTACGAGGAACCGTAGAATCAACTGTTCGTCGCATCACCGACTGACGGTTTGTTGACCACCCCATTTCTAGGAAAGAAAACCAATGACATCACACGACAAGCGACAAGCGGTGAAGGCCGCATTGATCTGGGAACTGTATTGGTTACCCGTCGAAATGATTTGCGTCGGAACGGGACTCTGGTTGTCGCTCAAACTCCAATGGATAACGCTCGGCAGTTTGTGGCTTCTCGCCTTCCTCGCCATCGATTTCGTCATCAGATTCCAACACTATTCGAAAGTCGCCCCAAAAATCCACGGCCCGCAGCTTGAACAGTAACTGCAGGCAACCAACGCATGATGTTGGCAACCGACCATACGTTCGGGCTGTCATCACAAAAACGTTCGAAGCACACTGAGACAGAACTGCGACGAACAACACAATGCACCCGAGCGGGCGAATCGGGCGTTTTCAAAATGGACAGTCTCTCGCGCCCGCCGGGTGATTGTGGACGTTCGGCGTTACATAGACCACGGAGAAATTCATGAAAAAAGTAACAATCAGTGACCAGCTTAGAACCAACTACGAGGACTACTACGAGGAGGGCGATTCCGAATGGCGTCGCCTAGGTGCCATTGGCAAGGTCGAAAACATCGTTTCGCTTTGTGGTGATCTTCCCCACAAATCTATACTCGAAATTGGGGCTGGAGAAGGTTCAATATTGAGGAGACTGTCAGAATTGAACTTTTGCGAAGAACTGTATGCTCTGGAGATTTCACCGACCGGAGTCGAAACGATAAAGAGCAAGAATATTCCTCGTCTAGTTGAGTGCAAGATTTTCGATGGATACCACATTCCGTACGACAACGACAGATTTAACATAGCAATCCTAAGTCACGTTGTCGAACATGTAGAACATCCTCGGCAACTGCTTTACGAGGCTTCCCGTGTCGCAAAATACCTATTCATCGAGGTACCTCTGGAGGACACCATCCGGTTACCACGCGACTTTAGGTTCGACAAAGTTGGGCACATAAACTTCTATTCTCCAAAGACAATTCGGCAATTAGTTCAATCCTGCAATTTACGTGTGCTTCATCAGATAGACACCAACCCTCCAAAGGGAACCTACACATTTCAAATGGGAAGCAAAGGGCTAATTCATTACTACATTAAGCAGGCGCTTTTAACAACGGTACCCAAGGTGGCAACAGGACTATTTACTTATCACGGGGCACTGGTTTGTGAAAAGGGAGCCCAATAGCATCCATTCGCCGAACCAGGCGCTACACCTGACCGCTATTCCGCTGCGCTCCATAGCGGCAGGTTAGCTTGGTCGTTAGACGGCAGCAGAAATGAGCACAGTCGAAGGAGAAGTAGTCGCCCGGCAGGCCACGAGCTTCGCCCTCCAGTTCGTCATGGACGACCTGACATGGCGGCTCGTGGGCTTCCGCCGCCGACCTCGCCGCGGTCCGTTCTTTGATCGGTTCGTCTCTTCGGAACGACTCGAGAGGGAGACCACCCTCACGCGGGAGTTTCTCTGGCTGGCATTGGCAGCCATGACTCGCTGGGTCTTTCACCGGTCCGCACAAGTCGAATCCCCCGCTTTGCTCCTTGGGCGGATTCTCGAGCTCTCCATCGACGGGCTCAGCGATCCGCTGTGGCCCGTCTTTCGGTTCAAGACCAGAGAGGAGGCTTTGTCCCTCACCTCCAATGCCATCGTCGCATACGTCGTGGCCAAGCCAGCAGACCAGGGTGCCGGAGTCTTCCATCACCGCATCTCGCCGATCCTAGATGACAGAGAGCACGGAGTGTGGCTCGCGCGTTCCGTAATGCTCTGCGCGGGCCCACAGTCGGTGTTATCTGGCGCCGGCCTAGCGCTTGATTCTGTCGTTGGGCCTGGGCAGATCGCAGCGCCTTCGCTATCCGATGAACGCCTCTATTCTCCGCTCGCCCAGAAACTACTCGCGGCGGTATCGAGCTAGCCCGTGCTGCCGTCTAACAAGCCGCTGAAGCTGACGGCCGCGGGCTTGAGCCAAGCGGGCGACTTCAGCCCGACACGCGGCGTGGTAGCATTGCGCGCGGCCGCAGCTTAGCGGCCATCCGTTATGCAGGAGAAACCATGAATACATTTTCGACGTCCGCTGTCACAACAAAGCCAACCGAGGATGTGCTTCAAGCGGCACTCATGACATTGACCAACAACGGATTCGCCATTGTCAAACGCGACGGCAAGTCGGTTGACCTGACTGGCCCCGGTCTAAACAGTACAAGACAAAATCCGTTGCTGGGTGCTTCGAGAGTTCACCTCGAACTTCATGGGCATGAACTGTCTCTTGACGCAGAACTCGATGGCGTCGAAACGATGCGAAGATTCTTGATGCGATTCCCATTCATGCTCGGACTTGGACTTGGATTGTTCTTCGGGGTTTTTGGCGGCATCGTGTTTGGTCGACAATTCGGTGTTGGCTTCGGTGTACCTTGGGCTCAAGGATTGACCTGGATGCTCTTTGCAATCGGCGGTGCAATGCTTCCCGTTATTCCTTCGCTTCTCCTTTCACCCATGATGTCCAAGATGATACGGACACGAACTCACAATGCATTGACGACACTCGTAAAAAACGCCGTCCAACTACCCAGAACTGCATAACAATGCCTTGCACGCCGAGCACGCGATCGGCTGTTTTCTACAGGGTGGCTTTACTCGCGCGTGCTGGGTGATGGCTAGCGTTAGGTGCCCCCATGAAGATAAGGAGCCATCTGTCCCTGGATCTCTCCAGCGCATTTCTACCCTTGCCCCGAGGAGGTGTAGTATGAGACACAAGCCCCAACACCTGCTGCCGTCCCTACCCCGCCGACGCGCGCTCCACGGGCGTTGGGCAGCGTGGTCGGTCTGGCCGCCTGGCAGCAGGGCTGGTAGCGGCGCAGCATCGCTACCGCGCAGCGCCGTGCACCCAGTGGGCAGATACAGAGAGGAGAAGCCAGCATGGCCACGATAGTCCATCAGGGGATCAAGCTCGCGTACGAGGATCGGGGCGCGGGTAAGCCAGCCTTCGTGTTCGTCCATGGGTGGACGTGCAATCGCACGTTCTTCGCGCCGCAGGCCGCGCACTTCGCCCGGCGGCACCGGGTCGTGTCTGTCGACCTGCGCGGGCATGGGGAGAGCGATAAGCCGCAGGGGGCGTATCCCCTCGCAGCCTACGCCGACGATCTCGCGTATCTGATCGAGCAATTGGGCCTTGGCCCAGTCGTGGCCGTCGGGCACAGTAGCGGGGGCATGACGGTCTTACAGCTGGCCGCTGCCCATCCCGACCGTGTCGCCGCTATCGTCATGGTGGACCCGGCCCCGTTTGTCTATCCACCCGAGCGGCGAGCCAGCATGGAGGCGATGGCGGCAGCCATCGAAGCCGGTAACCATGAGCCCCGCCGGCAGTTCATTGCGAACACGATGTTCCTGCCGACCTCCGACCGGAGGCTGGTCGAGGACGTGCTGGCCGTGATGCTAGCGGCGCCGAGCCATGTGGCTGCCAGTACCGCACGGGGGACCCTCGCGTTCGACGGCCCGGCTGTGGCGCACAATGTCAAGGTGCCGGCGCTCCATTTGGCGGCCACGCCGCCGCGCAATCCGCCCCATCTCATGTCACAGTGGCTGCCGACGGTTGTCAATGGCTGGACCGTTGGTGCGGGCCACTTCAGTCAGCTCGAAGTGCCTGACCAAGTGAATCTGATGATTGAGAGCTTCCTGCGCCATTACGTCTGAGCCGAGACCGCAGCGGCCGGGCACGGTGGAGCAGGGGACGGTGGTCGGGAAGACCGGCGTCCCTCTCAGAGCCTGCACCTAACAAACGCCTACAGCTGACGCCCTACAGATTACGCTCCGCTTCAGCTTTCGGGCGCGGCTGAGGCGCAGCGTTAGGCCGCACGAGGAGATCGCGTGGCAACAAAGGCTCAACAGACCGGAATGCGCGGCGTCTTCCTCGTCGCAGCCGAACTGTCGGCGCGCGGTCTCATTGTCTCGCCGACGTCGCGAGGGGCAGCGGGTGCGGATCTACTCGTCACTGACCACAATTGCGAGAACGCGTTCTCGATTCAGGTGAAGACGAACGCTAAGCCGGCATCTTTTTGGCTCGTCGGTGAACGCGGTGCCCGGCTCACTTCACGCAGCCATGTCTATGTCCTCGTCAACCTTCGCGACAAGGATGGGCGTCATGAGTTCTACGTTGTCCCATCAGCGATTGTCGCCGAGAAGACATTCGTTTCCGAGCGACCAAGGAGCACCTGGTTCGGCTTCAATAAGCGCGACGCTGAAGGATTTAGAGATGCCTGGCACATTGTCGGCGCCGATCCGACCAATGCGGCCTAACCACGGGCTCAAGGGGAGCGCCCAACAGCTACGCGGTTGGTGGTCCGCTGCACGGTTTCCTGAGACACCCATTTGGGACTCGAGGACCCAATGCACGGAACCATGAAGAAGCCACGACACAAGCACCCTTCGGCGGCACCGCGAGCGCGCAAGCGGGGCCGCCGAAGGCGATCGACAGGACAAGGGACGATGGTCCAG
>VGXO01000009.1 GCA_016873275.1 Phycisphaerae bacterium | reverse complement strand
GACGGGAGACCGAAGTGCGCCTCGGGGCGAAGGTTCGACTGGAACGGCCCGCCTCCCGAGAGCCATCGCCGCAGGGTGCCGCGGGAGGTCTCGAGCGAGACGACCGCGCCGATGCCGGCGCGGTTCGAGATCCCCTGCCGCGGATCGCGGAGCCGCACCCGCAGCCAGCGGGCGGGATCCGGATCGGCGTCGTTCGCGATGAGCCGCAGAGGTCCGTTGAGCTCGGAGATCACGAGGTCGATGTCGCCGTCCTCGTCGAGGTCGGCGAAGACGGCGCTGCGGTCCACGTGCGGCTCCCGCGCCCAATCGCCCACCTCGAGTTCCTCCTCGAACCTGGTGCCCGCCCGACGGAAGACCTGCGGTCGCTGGCGGTAGGGCGAGTCCATCGACTCGACGGTCGCCTGGGGATAGACGTGACCGTTGACCACGAGGAGGTCCTCGGCGCCATCGTGATCAAGGTCGAAGAACCCCGTCGCCCAGCCGAGCGAGGAGCGGCTCGGCGCCGCGAGCCCGTAGGCGGCGGTGCGGTCGTCGAAGATCCGCCCGTCGAGGTTGAGGTGCAGCGTGTTGGTGTCGCTCGAGAAGTTGGTGCTGAAGAGGTCCGGTCGACCGTTGCCGTCCACGTCGGCGATCGCGAGCCCCATCGTCGCCTGCGCGGCGCCCTCGAAGTTGATCGCCGCGCCGGAGGCGAGTCCGCGCTCCTCGAAGGTCCACGGCGCCGTCTGGACGAAGAGGTGGTTCGGCTGCGAGTCGTTGCCGACGTAGACGTCCGGTCGCCCGTCGCCGGAGAAGTCCGCGATCGCCGCGTTGAGCCCGAAGGCGGGCGCGACCGCGAAGCCCGCGTCGGCGGTGCGGTCGCGGAAGGTGCCGTCGCCAAGGTTCTCGTAGACCCGGTCGGGCGCGGCGTCGTAGCCGCGCGGCCCCGCGAGCACGGCGATCCCCTTGAAGCGGGCCTCCATCGGTGGCTTCGAGGGATCGAACCCCACGTAGTTGGTCGCGAAGGCGTCGAGGTCGCCGTCGAGGTCGAGGTCGCCGAGGGCGATCGACGTGGTCCAGCCCGGATCGCCGAGCCCCGATCGCGCCGAGGCGTCCTCGAAGGTGCCATCGCCTCGGTTGAGGAGCACGACCTCCGGTCCGTAGCAGGCGATCACCAGGTCCTCGAAGCCGTTGCCGTCGAGGTCGCCCGCGGCGCCGCCGAAGCTCCAGCGGCGGTGATTGATCCCGCTCTCGGCGGTCACGTCGCGGAAGCGAAGTCCGCCCTCGTTCCGGAAGAGCCTCGCGCCAGGTCCCTGCTCGGGATCCTCGAGGGTCGCCCCGTTGGGCACGAAGAGATCGACGAGCCCATCCCGATCAACGTCGATGAGGACCAGACCGCCACCCTTCACCTCCAGGATCCGCGTGCTCGGCGTCGCGCCGGAGGTCACCGTCATCTCGAGCCCGCTTCCCCTCGTCGCGTCGCGGAGGCGGATCGGAGGACCGCTCGGCGCCGCGGCGCTCGGCGCGGAGGGTTTCGGCGCCGGGGATCCCTCGCCGCAACCGGTCGCGAGGATCAACGAGGTCGTCGCGCCGAGCCTCCACGCCACCCTCATGGCGAGGCTCCGGGCGAGTCCGGCGGAACCTCTCGACCAAGCCTCGCGAGGGCGTTCCGCCACTGGGTGGTGGCGTAGGCAGACTCCGTCTCGCGACCGAGCCGCGCCTGCCCCCTCGCGAGCTTGCTCCACGCCTCGTGGTGATCCGGCCAGCGATCGACGCAGCGCTGCCAGAGGACCACCGCCTCCTCGACGCGGTCCTGGCGGTAGCGGAGGTCGCCGAGCCGTGCCTCCGCCTTCGCGATCTCGCGGACGAGCGCGGGACTTCCCTCCTGCCGGCGGATCGCCTCGAGGAGCCACCGCTCCGCCTCGACTTGGTCGTCCTTCTCGAGGGCGATGACGCCGAGGGCGAACGCGGAGTCGCCCTCCTCCGGCACCGACTCCGCGTGGAGGAGGAACTGCTCGCGGGCGAGGTCGTGCTCGCCGAGATAGAAGAGCGCCCACCCATGAAAGTGCGGCACGTGCCGCCGTTCCGGAAAGGTCCGACCGGACCTGGCGATCTCCTCGTAGAGCGGTCGAGCCTCGCCGTAGCGCTTCTGCTTCGCGACCGAGACCGCGAGGAAGAACCTCGCGCGATCGCTTGCGGGCTTCTCGGCGAGCACCGTCCGAAGCGCGGTCTCCGCCAGGTCAAGCCGTCCGTCCGCCATGAGCCGGCGGGCGGCATCGATCCGAAAGTCATCGGGCGAGGGATCGGGAAGCGCGGCGGGTGTCTGGGCAAGCTGGCGGGACGCCGGGGGGGCAGCGTGGGGCGTCGGGGTCGCGTTCGATGGCTCGCGATCGCAGCCCGAGCCGAGACCCAGCGTCAGACCTGCGGCGATAAGCATCGATCTCGTCTGCCCCCATCGCCCCTGACGGGAGTCCGTCTGTGCGTTCAACTGGGTCGGATCCGAGGGAGCCTGATCGAGCGGCGTCATCCGGGAGTCGAGGATAGTGCGACGACGTCCCCTCCGACGTCCGATCCACCCATCGCCGCCGTAGACGGAGGCTCGAGGCGATTCAGGATTCGGACCACAAATGTCGAAACCAACACCCCACAGGTCCCGTAGCCGGTCTATTTTTGACCGGTCGGCGGGGATCGCCGCCGAGGGTTCCTCCTCGGGGACATGCTGGATCGAGATTCCGCGGTCAGGACGCCCCGCGATTCCCTGCCGAGATTCCTCCGACGCCCGAGAGCCACGCCCGTGCATGACCGAACGAACCCCCTGCGTGCCTCCGCCGTCGCCGTGACCCTTCTCGTCGCCTCGGCGGGCTCGGCGGGCGACCTCTGGATCCAGCCAAAGGCGGGTTCACCGCTCCGCGGTCTCACCACGCAGGAGCTCGCGCTCTTCCAGGCTGGACGCGTCCTCTACACGACGCCCCTCACGGCGGCGGATGGTCTCGGACCGATCTTCAACAAGAGCAACTGCCAGAGCTGCCACTCGACCCCCGTCGGCGGCTGGGGCAACATCGCGGTGACGCACTTCGGTCTCGAGGACAAGGGCTCCTTCGAGTTCCTCGAATCGCTCGGCGGACCGCTCCTGCAGACGCAGACGATCTCCGTCAGCTGCGGAGAGTTCGTGCCTCCAGAGGCGAACGTGGTGATCACCCGCGTGACGAACAGTTCGATGGCGTTCGGCATGGTCGAGGCGATCCCCGACGCGGCGATCGCCGCGAACGCGGACCCCGACGACGCGGATGGCGACAGCATCTCCGGTCGCGTCCACTGGGTGCGCCCGCTCGAGACGCCGAATGGTCCGCTGCGGGCTGGACGCTTCGGCTGGAAGGCGCAGGTCGCGACGGTGCTCTCCTTCTCCGCGGACGCCTCCCGCAACGAGATGGGCCTGACCAATCGCCTGATCCAGACGGAGAACGCGCCGAACGGCGATCCCGAGCGGCTCGCGAACTGCGATCCGGTCGCGGACCCCGAGGACGCGCCCGACGGCGATGGCTTCGACTTCATCGACCGCGTCACGCACTTCCAGCGCTACCTCAGCCCGCCGCCGCAGACGCCCCGCTCCGGCATGACCGGCGAGGCGCTCTTCAACGCGGTCGGCTGCGTGAAGTGCCACCGCGCCGACTGGACGACCTCCAGCGATCCTTCCCTCGAGGCGGCGATCCGCGGTCAGGCGATCCGCCCCTACTCCGACTTCCTGCTGCATGACATGGGGCTCCTCGCCGACGGCTTCCCCGACGGCGACGCGAGCGGGCTCGAGATGCGGACTCCCACGCTGTGGAACCTCCGCACCCGCGACCCGATGCTCCACGACGGCTCCGCCGCCGGCGGCACGTTCGCCGAGCGGGTGACGACGGCGATCGCCCGTCACGGTCCCTTCGGCGAGGGCGCAGCGAGCGCCGCCGCGTTCGCGGCGCTCTCGGAGGTCGAGAAGTCGCAGGTGTTCGACTTCCTGAACTCGCTCGGTCGGCTGGAGTTCGACCACACCGGCGACGGCAAGGTGAACCTCGCCGACTTCGAGCCTTTCCGGGCTTGCTACGTCGCGTCGGCGGCCGCCTACTCCCCCGACCATCCCTGCGCGGTGTCGGACATCGATCAGGACGGCGAGCTGACCCCGATCGACGTCGAGTACTTCCTGCTTGCCTACGAGGACGAGAACGGTGACTGCGACTCCGACGGCGTCAGCGACCTCGAGGAGATCCTCTTCGGCACGGGAACCGACAAGGACGGCGACGGCGTTCCGGACGACTGCGTCGCCTGCCCCGGCGACATCAACCTCGATGGCGTCGTGAACGGCGTCGACCTCAGCACCCTGCTCGCCGGCTGGGGCGGTCGCGGATCCGCCGACCTCAACGCCGACGGCACCGTGAACGGCGTCGACCTCAGCATGCTGCTCGCCGCGTGGGGCTCCTGCTCCTGAACGACCCTTCCGTCTCCCCTCCCGACCATCGATCGAATCCTGCGAGAACGACGCTCATGACTACTCGCCTCGTCGCCACGACCCTGCTGACGTCCCTTGCCTCGACCGGCACCGCCCTCGCGCAGGCGCCGTGGGTCGTCTACCAGAACCAGACCTCCACGCGGCTCGTCGCGCCGCCCTCGGCGATCGTCAACGACAACCTCGAGAAGGTCTTCACCTGGGGTGACTACGACCACGACGGGGACGTGGACGTGGTCATGGTCCGCAAGTTCCCTGGCTCGATCACCGGCGGCTTCTCGAACTTCCTGTTCATGAACGAGTCCGGCGTGCTGGTCGACCGCACGTCGGAGCTCGCGACCTGCTCGGACATCGCGCCCTACCTCGGGTTCCCCGATCCGACCAACGACCGGCGGGTGCACTCGATCGACGTCGACAACGATGGCTGGCTCGACCTCGTCACCTGCACCACGATGAGCGACGGGCTGAACTGGCACCTCGGCCAGCCCCGCGTCTACAAGAACCGCGGCGACGACGCCTCCGGGAACTGGCTCGGCTTCTGCTACGAGCACCAGCGGTTTCCGCAGATGTACGCGGGTACCACCACCGTCGCGAACCCCCGCTTCTGCGACTTCGCCTTCGGCGACTTCAACGGCGACGGGTTCGCCGACATCTTCATGACCGACTACGACACGCCGGAGACGAGCGGCACGCAGTGCATCGACCTGAACCAGGACGGTGACACGAGCGATCCGGGAGAGTGCCAGCAGAGCCCGGCGGAGAACCCGGCGCACGACTTCAACAACCGCCTCTACTACAACTGGGGCAACGCCGCAGGCGGTCCCGGTCCGGGGCACTTCTACGACACCGGCACCACCAAGATGACCGCGTCGCAGCTGGCGTCGGGGTTCGGCAACGCCGCGAAGGCCGCCGACTTCAACGGCGACGGGCATCTCGACATCGCCCGCGTGAACACGCTGACGGGAGGTCAGGACGTCGCCGTCCTCTACGCCAATCCCGCGAACCTCGGCAACTCCTTCGTCGGACCGGTCTCGATCTCCGCGGGCGCTCCCTACAACATCGAGCCGGGCGACCTCAACGGCGACGGGCGCATGGACCTCGTGGTCATCGATGACGGCAAGGACAAGTACCTCATCAACAACGGCAACAACGCGCAGGGGCAGGCGACCTTCACGAGCTACACGATCGCCGACAGCCTCAACGAGTTCGGCAACCGGACGCGCATCGCCGACCTCGACAACGATGGTCGACCGGACGTGCTCGTCGCCGACGTCGACGCGGACCTGCCGGAGTTCTGCCCCTCCACCGGTCGGCGGATGCACGTCTACCGGAACACCGGCGTGACCAACGCGATGCTCGACGAGATCGGGCAGATCATTCCCAACGCGCAGCTCGCGAACACCTACGACACCGCCCCGATCGACCTCGACGGCGACGGCTGGCTCGACCTCGTGATCGCCCGCTGCCAGGGCGTGTTCGTCTACATGAACGTGCCTCCGATCGGGATCACCTACCAGTATCCGCAGGGTCGGCCGACCACCGTCGAGCCCGGCGTCGAGACCAGCTTCCCGGTGGTCCTCCAGATCGCGGGCGGCGGATCGATCGAGGCGGGCACCGCGAAGCTCGTCGTCTCGATCGACGGCGGCGCGTGGATCGATCGACCGATGACCGAGCAGGGTGGTCAGTGGATCGCCTCGCTTCCGGCGACCTCCTGCGGCTCGACGATCGCCTACTACCTCTCCGCCGACCTCTCGAACGCGGGGATCTACCGAGACCCGACGACCGCGCCCGCCTCGAGCTTCTCGGCAGGCGTCTCGAGCGGCATCGAGACCATCTACGTCGCCGGCTTCGAGTCGAACGACGCCGGCTGGATCGTCCAGAACGACGCCTCGATGACGCAGCCGGGATGGCAGCGGGCGATGCCCAACGCCACCGTCACCGGCGGCGTGCAGGCCGCTCCGGGCAACAGCCCCGAGGGGCAGTTCTCCTTCGTCACCTACAACGGTCCCCCCGGCGGTCTCGCGGGCAGCTACGACCTCGACCTCGGACCGACCCGGCTCACCTCGCCGAGCATCCCGCTCGGCGGCGAGGACGCGGTGATCTCGCTCCGCTACTGGTTCTTCTGCAACGACGCGGGCAATCCGGTCGAGCAGGACACCCTGGTGTTCCAGTTGTCCGGTGATGGCGGCGCGACCTGGAACTCGAACTCCGTGACGCTGCAGATCACCTCGAGTGCAAGCACCTGGCGCGAGGTGTCCTTCCCGGTCTCCTCGGTGATGACTCCGCCGCAGCAGGTGCTGATCCGCGCCTCCGTGAACGACACGCCCAACAACTCGGTGACCGAGGCGGGCATCGATCAGGTCCGGATCGATCGCCCCTTCTGCGATGATCCAGGTTCTCCGGCCGACCTCGACGGCGACGGCGTGGTCGGCGGCTCGGACCTCGCCATGATGCTCGGGATGTGGGGCGCCTGCCCGCCGAAGGGAAGTTGCGCCGCCGATCTCGACGACGACGGCATCGTCGGGGGGTCCGACCTCTCCATGCTGCTCGGCGCCTGGGGCTCCTGAGTTCGGTGAGTTCGGGAACCACGCCACGCGAACGGACGACGCCCTCGGC
The DNA here is from genome assembly GCA_016873275.1 of Phycisphaerae bacterium. Classification (GTDB taxonomy): domain Bacteria; phylum Planctomycetota; class Phycisphaerae; order Phycisphaerales; family SM1A02; genus VGXO01. The sequence goes on along the minus strand of VGXO01000009.1, from coordinate 68,813 downwards.
GAACGCCGAGGGCGTCGTGCTTGCTGGACCGTCGTGCCCGCCGGTCCGGATCCGACGCCGCGACGACTCGCGTCCCGGCGAAGGACGGGTGGTCGGCGATCAGCACGCCTTCACGGCGCGGCGGATCGCCTCGAACTTCGCCTGCTTCCGGGGGTCGTTCGAGACCCACCGATAGGCGATCTTGCCGGAGGCATCGACGACGAACACCGCCCGCTTGGCGACGCCCTTCATGCCGAAGAGATCCCGGTGCAGGGCGCCGTAGGTCCGGCAGGTCGTCTTGTTGAAGTCCGAGAGGATCGGGAACGGGATGTTCAGGTCCTCGCGGAACTTCTTGACCACGAACGGGCTGTCCACGGAGACCCCGTAGACCTCGCAGCCCAGCTCGGTCCACTTGGTCCAGTCGTCTCGGAAGGTGCACATCTCCTCGGTGCAGACGGGACTGAACGCCAACGGGAAGAAGAGCAGCACGACCTTCTTGCGACCGAAGACGCCGGCGAGGTCCACCACGTGACCAGGGGCATCGGGAAGGGCGATCGGCGGGGCGGGTTCTCCCTTGCGGGCAGGCATGGGTCTCTCCTCAAGGAACTTGGGTGAAGTCGTCTCGCCGGACCGTGACCGGCGAGACGCTGGTTGGACCTACAGGGGGACGGACGATAGCGACGGGAGGCGTGGGCATCGCGTCGCCCCGTCCGGATGCCACGGTCGAGCTGCCGGACGCCTCCCGCCGACCTCTCCCTCGCCCTCTTGCCCAAGTTCCGGGGATGGGTGGAAACCGCAAAGTTCCCGTTGGCAATGGGCAACTCGGGGTTATCTTCCAAAAGGCAACCGCCGATACCGATTCGGCGTCCGCAGGCGGCGTGGACGGAACGCGCCGCAATCACAGCAGTCCGGTGAAAACCGGACAGAACGAACGCCTCGTCGTTCCCCGGAGCCCTCGATGAACTCTTCGATGAACCCACGCCGCGGATTCGCAAGTTGGATCACGGGTGCAGCGGTGTCCGTGCTCGCGACCACCACCTTCGTCGCCCCGGCTGCTGCCCAGTGCGGAAACCCGGCCGCCGGCGACTGCTGCAGCGCGAACGGCACGCCCTTCTGCAGCGATTCGGAGTGCTGCACGCAGATCTGCGCTGCGGATCCCTTCTGCTGCAACACGCAGTGGGACCAGATCTGTGCCGACGCGGCGACCGCGAGTTGCGCCGTCTGCAACGGCGGCGGCGGCTGCGAGTTCGAGGTCTGCGGCACCGGCGGCGACTGCTTCGAGGTCCACCCGGATCCGGGCTGCAACGACTCCGCGTGCTGCTGTGCGGTCTGCGAGTTCAACGCGTTCTGCTGCGAGGTCGAGTGGGATGCGGGCTGCGTCGACGAGGCGAATGCCCTCTGCGGCGGCGGTGGAGGCGGCTGCGGCGACCCGGGCACCGGCGATTGCTGCAGCGCGAACGGCACGCCCTTCTGCGAGGACGAGGCGTGCTGCACCCAGATCTGCGCGATCGATCCCTTCTGCTGCGAGACGTCGTGGGACGGTCTATGCGCCGACCAGGCGGCGAACCTCTGCGAGTCCTGCGGCGCGGTTCCCTGCCCGACCAAGTGCGATGGCACCGAGGTGAGCGAGGACGAGCCCTGCGGCGAGGACACCGACGGCGGCTGCAACAGCGAGCCGCCGCTCTTCCGTGATCTCGGCGTCGTCGAGATCGGCGACAGCGTCGCGGTCTGCGGCAACGCCTGGGCCGCCGACAACACCCGCGACACCGACTGGTACTCCTTCACGCTCACCGAGCTCTCGGAAGTCACCTGGGCGGTCAAGGGCGATGGTCCCTTCGTCGCCTTCCTCGTGACCGGCTCCTGCCCGCCCTCGGTCCTCGAGGTCGGCACCGGCTCCTGCCCGGTCAGCGTGACCAAGTGCCTCCCCCCGGGCGAGTACGTCGCGTTCACCGCGATGAGCGTCTTCGGCGGCTTCGCGTGCCCGGGCGTCGACTACGTCGCGACCCTCTCCATCGCCTCCCCGGAGAACTGCCCGGCGGGTCCGCCGAACGACTTCTGCGCGAACGCGATCCCGGTCGAGGAGGGCGAGACCCCCTTCGACAACACCAACGCGTTCACCGATGGTCCGGTCCTCCCGGCGAACTGCGCGAGCTTCGGCAGCAGCCAGATCTTCAACGACATCTGGTTCACCTACACCGCGACCTGCACCGACGAGATCACGGTCAGCACCTGCGATACCGCAAGCTTCGACACGCGGCTCGCGATCTACACCGGCGAGTGCACCAGCCTCTCGCTCGTCGCCTGCAACGACGACGGCTCCGGCTGCGGCGGCTTCACCTCCCGCGTCAAGTTCGACGCGACCGCCGGAACCACCTACGTCATCCGGCTCGGCGCCTTCGGCGCGACGCAGTTCGGCAGCGGCACCATGCTCGTCTGCGGCTGCAACGTCGAATGCCCGGCGGCACCCGGCTGCGGCAGCCCCGACGCCGGTCCCTGCGGTCAGGCGAACTCGACGCCCGGCTGCGACAACGTGGAGTGCTGCGAGTTCATCTGCGAGATCGATCCATTCTGCTGTGCGACGATGTGGGATCAGATCTGCGCGAACCAGGCGAACGCCCTCTGCTTCGCCGAGCCCTGCAAGGCTGGTCAGAACTGCCCGCCGGTCTCGGTCCCCGAGGGCGAGCCTTGCGGCGAGGACGTGAACGGCGGCTGCAACATGCCCGGCGGCGCCGATGGCACCACCGCCCTCGAGGTCGGCGACACGGTCTGCTCGACCTTCTGGGCCGCCAACAACGTCCGCGACACCGACTGGTATCAGTTCACCATCACCGAGGACAGCGACGTGACTTGGGCGGTCAACTCCGACATCGAGGTCGTCGCCTTCATCATCTCCGCGACGTGCCCGCCGACGATCATCGGGACGGATGACGCCGGCACCTGCCCGACCGTGGTGGCGACCTGCCTCCCGCCGGGCACTTACCGCGCGTTCGCCGCGATGCCCTTCTTCAACGGGATCGCCTGCGGCGGGACCCTCAACAACTACACCGCGACGCTGACCGCGTCCGCGACCGACCAGTGCGGTCTCGACAACGATCAGTGCTCGGGTGCGATCGCGATCCAGACCGGCGACACCTCCTTCAGCAACGTCGGTTCGTTCAGCGACGGCGATCCGCTGCCAAGCCAGTGCATCAGCTTCGGCAGCGCCATCATCTACAACGACATCTGGTTCAAGTGGGTCGCCGACACCAACGGCAACGTGACGGTCTCCACCTGCAACCAGGCGTCCTTCGACACCCGCCTCGCCGCCTACATCGGCACCTGCGACAACCTCACGCTCGTCGGCTGCAACGACGACGCCACCGGCTGCGCCGGCTTCACCTCCAAGATGGAGCTCGACGTGACCTTGGGCGTCACCTACTACATCCGCGTCGGCTCCTTCGGCGCGACCACGCAGGGCACCGGCGTGCTCACGATCGGCGAGGGTGGCTCGGGCGGACCGGAGAACGACAACTGCAACGGCGCGTACGAGCTGCTCGACGGCGTGACGCCGGTGAACAACTTCAACGCGACCAACAGCGGCGTCCTCCTGCCGTCGGCGTGCACCTCGTTCGGCAGCGTGACGATCTACAACGACGTGTGGTTCCTCTATGACGCGACCTGCAGCGGGACGATCACGATGTCCATGTGCCCCGCCGAGGGCGGGTCCGGCACGTTTGACACCCGCCTCGCGGTCTGGTCGGGCGGATGCAGCAGCCTCGCCATCGTCGCGTGCAACGACGACTCGTGCGGTCTGCAAAGCAAGGTGACCTTCCAGGCGACCTGCGGCGAGACCTACCTCGTGCAGTTCGGCGCCTACGGCACCACCGGCTTCGGAAGCGGCAACCTCTTCGTCGGATGTGCCGGCGGCGAGCCCTGCGGCAACGAGACGCCCGGCGACCTGAACGGCGATGGCGTGGTCAACGGTCTCGACCTGACGCTGCTCCTCGCGGCGTGGGGTTCGAACAATCCGGTCGCCGACATCAACCAGGACGGCATCGTGAACGCCCTCGACCTCAACATCCTGCTGGCGAACTGGACGTTCTGAGCCGTCAGGATGGGGCAACCCTCCGAGTTCCTCGACCCCCCGGGCCCGTGCCCGGGGGGTTTTTCCTTTCCATCGACCTCCCGACTGGCGAGGAACCCGGTCGGCGCCAGACTCGTAGCGACGCACCATGTCGACTCCCTCCCGTCGAACTCCTCATCGTGGCTGGATCATCGCCGCCGCGTCGCTCGCGAGCGGGATGGCGGGGCCGGCGCTCGGGCAGGTCTGCGGGTCCGGCGGCTCCTGCGTCCAGCCCGGCACGCAGCCGGGCTGCGAGGACCTCGACTGCTGCGTGGCGGTCTGCTCGCTCGACCCCCTCTGCTGCACGAGCGCTTGGGACGGGAGTTGCGCGCTCCTCGCGAGCGAGCTCTGCATCGGTCTCTGCGGGGCGAACGCGAGCGGCCCCTGCACCTCGCCCCACGCGAATCCCGCCTGCAGCAACGAGGCGTGCTGCGAGCTCGTCTGCAGCCTTGATCCCTTCTGCTGCAACGTGCAGTGGGACTTCACCTGCGCGGTGCTCGCGGGCTTCAACTGCACCGGAGGCCCCGGCACCTGCGGCGATCCCGGCGCCGGAAGCTGCAGCGAGCCGCATCCGACCGGGGCATGCAGCGACGCGGAGTGCTGCGAGGTGGTCTGCTCGCTTGATCCATCATGCTGCTCGAGCGGCTGGGATCTCCTCTGCGTCTCGCTCGCGGACACCTACTGCCTGACCGGCTGCAGCCTCACCTGCCCCGAGGGCACGTTCGAGGAGCAGGAGCCCTGCGGCGAGCGGGTCAACGATCCGTGCCTTGGCGCCGGAGTGGGTCAGGCGCCCGAGATCCTCCGGTGCGACGAGGAGGTCTGTGGTCGCGTCTTCGTCGATCCCAAGACGGGCGACTACGACTCGGATGCGTACTCGATCACCGTCCCCTTCGTGGGCGGCGAGACGACCCGGATCCGATTCACCTTCACGATGGCGTCGGAGGGCTTCCTCGCGGTGCTGCCGCAGGGGTGCACGCCGCTCGACGCCGCGGCGCTGGTGATCGAGACCTCGCTCTGCGCGACGGTCGTCGAGACCCCCTGCCTGCCGCCGGGCAACTACCTCTGCCTCGTGGCGCCCGGCACGCCGGATGCCCTCGGCGGCCCCGCGCGGGACTGCGTCGCCGGGGCGTATCGGCTCATGGTCGAGTGCCTTGAGGCCTGCGGCGAGGTCTGCGGCGACGCCGAGGGGGCGTGCAGCCTGCCCCACGGCGGACTCGGATGCGAGGACCCCGAGTGCTGCGCCGCGGTCTGCGCGATCGATCCAGCGTGCTGCGTGGACGGATGGGACGAGCTCTGCGTCGACGAGGCGATCACCGCCTGCGGGCTCACGCCGCCGCCGAACGACCTCTGCGCGAAGGCGATCGACGTGCCGCTCGGATCGACTCCTTTCTCGAGCCTGCTGGCGACGACCGATGGTCCCGAGCTTCCTGCGGCGTGCGACGAGGGCTTCGGGCTCTCCCTCGAGGCGGACGTCTGGTTCCGGCACGAGGCGACCTGCAGCGGTCCGCTTCGGATCGAGACCTGCGCCGACCTCGGCTTCGACACGCGGCTGGCGGTCTACGAGGGCGGCTGCGCGAAGCCGGCGATCCTCGCGTGCAGCGACGACGCACCCCTCTGCTCGCCGAGCGGCGCGAGCCGCGTGCTCGTCGACGCCGCCTGCGGCGAGGTCTACCTCATCCGCATCGGCGGCTTCAAGGGAGCCGCCGGCGCCGGAGTCCTGACCCTCACCTGCCTCGGCGGTCCCTGCGTGGATCCGTGTCGAGGAGACCTCGACGAGGATGGCACGGTCGGTGGCGCCGACTTGACGATCCTCCTCTCCGCGTGGGGTGCTCCGGGACCGGTCGGCGACCTGAACGACGACGGCATGGTGAACGGTGCGGACCTCACCGAACTCCTCGCCGGCTGGGGTCAGTGCCCATAGGTCAGCGTCGGGTGGTCGAGCACCTTCCTGCGGCGTGACGCGACGACGCGACCGCCATCACCACGGCGCCTCGTCAGCGACGGTCCTCGGCGAGCCCCGGCGTGCTCGGCGAGAGCGCCCGGCGGAGGACCTTCCCGGTCGGATTGCGCGGCAGCGCCGCGAGGCGACGGATCTCCCGGGGCACCTTGAACTGCCCGAGGGTCTTGCGGCAGTGGCTGCGGAGCTCGGTCTCGTCGAACGACGCGCCCTCCACGAGCTCGACGAAGGCAAGCGGAAGCTCGCCGCGGCTCTCGTCGGGCATGCCGATCACCGCCGCCGCCTTGACCGACGGATGCGCCTCGAGCACCTCCTCGATCTCCCGCGGGAAGACGTTCTCCCCGGCGATGATCAGCATCTCCTTGATTCGACCGGTGATGTAGAGGAACCCATCGGCGTCGAGCCGTCCCATGTCGCCGGTCTTGAGGAAGCCCTGCTCGTCGAAGGCGTTCCGGGTCTCCTCGGGACGCTTGAAGTAGCCCCGCATCACGTTGGGACCCTTGATCCGGACCTCGCCGTCCTCGCCGGTCGCGCAGAGACGGCCATCGGGCGCCACGATCCGCTCCTCCACCTTCGGCAGCGCCTTGCCCACCGTCCGCGGGCGACGCTCGTGCGGTCGGCACCAGTTGGTCACCGGACCCGTCTCGGTCAGCCCGTAGCCTTGGTCGATCGTCACGCCGAACCGCTCGCGGAATCCCTCCGCGACCGAGTCAGGCAACGGCTCGCCTCCGGAGACCGCGAAGCGGAGCGAGGAGAACGCGTCGTCGGGCGCGTGCCGCTGCAGCCGCAGCGCGTTGAACATCGAGGGAATCGCCACGAACGCGGTCGGACGATGCTCGACGGCAAGGTCGCACAACCGCTTCGGGTTGAAGCGGGCGGTGTAGATCGCGCGGCAGCCGGTCGCGAGCGGGAGCAGCGTGAGCACCGTCAGCCCGAAGCTGTGGAACTGCGGCAGCACGCCGAGGATCACGTCGCGGCGCGTGAAGTCCGCCCACGCGCGGCACTGCGCGATGTTCGCGCGGAGGTTCTCCTCGGCGAGCATCACCCCCTTGGGGCGGCCCGACGTGCCGGAGGTGTAGAGGATCACCGCCGGATCGTCCTTCGGAAGATCGCGGATGAACCGCCAGCGCGGGAGCCCCTTGAAGCGAGGCTTGAGGTCCTCCAGCCGAAGCTGCTTGACCGACGCGGGCAGTCCCCCGACCAGGGTCACCATCGGTCCCACCGTCACCACCGCGTCGAGCTCCGCGTCGGCGACGATGAACTCGATCTCCTCCCGCGAGAGCAGGTAGTTGAGCGGCACCATGGTGCGACCGAGGGTCCAGCCGGCGAGCATCGCCAGCGGGAACAGGCCCGAGGTCGGCACCATCACTCCGATCCGCGGCGCTCGGGTCGCCTCCTCGAGGACCGAGGCGAGGTGCAGCGATCCGACGGCGAGGTCGATCCCGCGCCACCGCCGCTGGTCGTCGATCACCGCCTCGCGCAGGGGCGAGAGCAGCAGCCTTCGGCGGATCGTTCGGGCGAGTCGCATGTGGTGCCTCGTCGGATGCCCACCGTGGGTGGAGGCGGTACGGTACCGACGCACGACGGATTCCGAAGTCCGGACGCCTCGGCGGTCGATGGCGACCATCGAGCGAAGGATCGCCTCGGGAGGCTCGACGGATGAGCAAGGTCGCGGTGGACGGACGCGGGATGCAGGCGATCGGACGTTCGACGGGACGAGCATGGCTCGCGATCGTCCTCGCGGCGCTGACTCCCTTCGTGACGACCGGCTGCTCCTCGTCCGCTCCGAAGAGTTCCGGACTCGATCAAGCGACCTCCGCCTACTGGCGCGGCGACTTCGAGCAGGCCCGGACGCTCGCCGAGACCGCGGAACGCCAGTCGACCGGCGTGAAGCGCGAGGAGGCGGCGTACCTCGCCGGACTCGCGAGCGCCCGGATGGGCGACCTCGACGCGGCCGAGGCGAACCTCCGCGAGGCAGCGGACTCCTCCGATCGCGACCTCGCGAGCCGGGCGTCCGTCTCCCTCGGTTCGGTCGCCCGAGCCCAGGGCGAGGACGCCAAGGCGGCGGCGGCGTACCGCCAGGCGGCGGTCTCCCCGGATCGATCGATCCGAAGTCGAGCAACCACCCTCGCCGGAGGTGGTGCCGACCTCCCCTCGAGTGGCCCGTCCGCATCACCCTCATCGATCTCATCGACCTCCTCGACCTCGTCGGGCACCCGATTCACGATCCAGGCGGGTGCCTTCGGAGGAGAGTCGACCGCCCGCGACCGGGCAAGGGAACTCGCGCCCCTCGCCCGCCAAGCCGGGCTCGGAGCCCCGCAGGTCCGCCCGATCCGCGCGGGCGATGGTCGGGCGCTCTGGGCGGTGCAGATCGGCGAATTCCCAAACCGCGTCGCCGCTGGCTCCGCCCGGGATCGCCTCGGGCACCCGACCTGGGCGATCGAGAGCGTGGGCGGCTCCTGATCCCGCCTCCCCGCGGAGGCTCGTCGCGCGCTCCGCGAGGAGCGGCTCGAACGCGTCGCCGCCGCGCCCCTCGTCTCCGACCGACTGCTCGTTGGAGGCTCCCCTACAGTCGCGGGTCGTCGGAGCCGCGCATGACGTCGATCCTCCCGATTCTCCTCAGCTTCGCCGCGTTCCTCCTGTCGTCGCCGCCCGCGGCGCCAGACGCGATCGACGCGGCGGCGATGGGGTCCGGTCGCGACCTTCCGCCGAACCTCCTCGAGCCGATCCCCTCGCGCGGCGGTCTCGGCGAGATTCCGGGAGCCGATCCAAGCCTCACCTGCCGCCGCATGCTCGGATCGCCCGCGAGTCGCGCCGCCGAGGAGGAGATCAAGCTCATCCGCCGGCGCTGGCTCGGCACGCGGCGCGATCCCGCGATGCGGGCGGAAGGCATGCGGCTCCTCCGCGAGATGACCGCCCCGACCTCGCTCCTGCCCATGCACGCGGTCCTCCGCGAGGAGAAGGACGACGTGCGGGAGTTCGTCCTCGAGCACTTCGCGTCGCTCGGGTCGCCGGGGCAGGCGGCGCTCGCGTGCATCGCGATCCGCGATGCCGATCCGTCGCTCCGCCGCGCGGCGATGCGGCGGCTCACGATTCCCGCCGATCCGGGGGCGCTCGCCATGCTCGACGAGGCGCTCCGCGACACCACGCACGCCGTCGTCAACCACGCCGGCGTGGTCGCGTCGCACCTCCAGGCGCTCGGCGCGATCCCGCATCTGATCCTCGCTCAAGCGACCGCCGACACGATCTCGCCGGGCGGCGGTGCCGCCTGGATCGCGATCGGCACGCAGATCTCCTACATCGCGAACCTGATCCCGATCGTCGGCAACAACGTCGCGACCTTCCAGCCGGTGCCGGGCACGGTGATGGAGGGCGTCGTCCTCCAGATCGACGGATGCGTGGCGTACTCCTACCGCGTCGACGTCCACCGCACGCTCGTCGCGATGACGACCGAGGACTACGGACAGTCGACCGAGTCGCTCGGCTACGACCCCCGGGCGTGGCGGATCTGGTTCAACGAGGTCTACGTGCCGTTCAACCGCGACCGCGTCGCGGCGATTCGTGCGATCGACGCCGCGATCGGGACGAAGGACGAGCCGGCACCGAGCGGCTCCTGACGTCCATTCATCCGTCGCCCCGACGCGTCATCCCGCCATGGACTCGATCGCCGAGGCGAGCTTCTCGTACTGCGCAGGTCGGTTGTAGACCATCGCGGAGATCCGGACGAAGCGGCGTCCGCCCCACTCGATGCACGGGATCTCGATCCCGTGCTCGGCGAGGAGCGACGCCTGCAGCTGATCGACCCGCTCGAACCGCCGCGCGACCGCCGACGGGAGCTCGATCGACGCGATCGAGCCGAGCAGCGAGCCGTCGAGCGGGGTCATCGGGGTCGAGCCCCATCGCTCGACGAGCATCGCGTGAGCCCAGGTCGCCAGGGCGTGGTTGTGCGCCCGCACCTGATCCCACCCGAGTCGCCCGAGGTCCTTCAGCGCATCGACGGCGACGATCCACCCCGAGACGTCGCGGGTCCCCTGCCAGTCGAACTCGGTCGTGAATCCCTCGCCATAGAAGTGGCTCGTGACGTTGGGATGCACCCGGGAGCGCACCCGCGGATGAGTCCAGAGGATCGCCGTGCCGAGCGGCGCGCCGACCCACTTGTGAAGGTTCGCCGCGTAGTGGTCCGCGTCGAGCGAGGCGAGGTCGACCTCGATCATGCCCGGTGCGTGCGCTCCATCGACGAGCGTCTCGATCCTCGCGCGACGAGCGATCGGAACGAGCCTCTCGACCGGCATGCGCACGGCGGTCGGCGAGGTCACGTGATCGATCAGGAGGAGCCGCGTCGGCGCGACGAGCCAGGGAGCGATCGCGGCGACGATCGAGTCGGCGTCGGCGATGGGAAGCTCGACCGGAACCTCGACCACCTCGATGCCCGACTCGACCGCGAGGCGACGCAGGGTCTGGCGCACCGCGTGGTAGACGTGGGTCGTCGTGACGACCCGGTCGCCGCGACGGAACGCGACCGAGCGAAGCGCGGCGTTCACGCCCTCCGTCGCGTTGGTGACGAACCCAAGACCTGATGGATCCGCCCCGAGGAAGCTCGCGACCGCCTCCCGCGAGGGCGCGAGGTACTCCCGCACGCGGCGACCGAGGTGCTCGATCGGCTGCTGCTCGATCCGGTCCTGCCATGTCCGCTGTCGGGCGAGGAGGTCGCGCGTCCTCGCCCCAAAGCTGCCGTGGTTGAGGAACGTCACGGCCGGGTCGAGGTGCCACCGCCGTGGATCGACCAAGGTCGCTGGCTCGAGGACCGGAGGGGGCTGCCGGGGAACCGCTCGCCCCCCCGATCCATCCGCTCCGCGGGTCGAGGTGGGGAGAGGTGGACGGACGTCCCGAGGCGTGGGTGCAGGCATGCCGCCGAGACTACCGCCCGCCGGGATCAACGCGGTCGACGCGTTCAACGCAGTGTCGCGGCCTGCCATGGCGTCGGAACCCTGTCCGCGGGCAACGGTCGAGGCACCCTCGGGACCAATCGCCCCCGAGACGGCTTCCCCGAGCAGTCGCATCGAGCCTCCACGCCGGCCCGGAACGCCTCCGAGGGTCGTAGTCGCGCGATCGATGCCCGCCCGATCGATGCCTGTCCAGCATCGATCCCACGATCGCCCCAGCATCGATCCCGGTTCTTGCCTGTCCACGATCGCCCTCACCCCGCCCTCACCCGATTGCCCCCCGTTCTTGCCTGTCCACGATCGCCACCCCGATCGCCCCTTCCCACGGTCACCCGGTCCTTGCCTGTCCACGATCGCCCCGCTTGCCTGTCCACGATCGCCCCCCGCGATCGACGCCCGCCCGATCGATGCCTGTCCAGCACCGATCCCCGATCCCCACCCAGCATCGCCCCAAGTCCTTGCCTGTCCACGATCGCCCCCCGATCCCCACCCAGCATCGCCCCCGGTCGTTGCCTGTCCACGATTACCTTGCCTGTCCACGATCACCCTGTCCACGATCACCTTGCCTGTCCACGATCACATCGAACTCCGGGAGGGCGTTCTCGGACGGATCCTGTTCGGGGTAACATCACCCGAACAAATGTGCAGGTGCCGAACCCTTCCCGCCGAAGTCCTCCCTCCCGCAGGAGCCACCGCGTTGCAAGCCGTGGCACCTCCGCGGGACTGGTCACGGAGGACCTCGACATGACCTCGACCCTTGCCCCGTCGATCACGGCGCCGCTCGTCCAGTTCGGTCCCGGCGGCGACTTCACCTCTCGTCTCGTTGGACTTCCGCGCCCGAGCGGCACGTCCTGGCTCCTCGTGCGAGGCGACGACCGACCGCTCTCCCGCTGGTACCCCCGTCCGACGACGACCCTCGCAAGCCGCTTCGTTCGGCGGATGCACCGAGCCTTCGCTGGCGCTGCCTCGCGTCTCGTGGGCGACCCCATCGCTTTGGTGCTCGACGCGGTGACGGCCCGCCTGCATGCGGCGACCCCGGAGATCGAGCCGACGGGAACTGCCCGCCGCGGCGCGATCCGCACGATCGACCTCCGCGGCACCTCGCGCCCGGAGGCATCCGGTGTCGAGACCTCGCCCTCGATGCCGATCCTTCGGTGGAAGCCCGGCACGCCGCTCGCCTGCGACCGACTCCTTCGCGACCTTCTCGGCGCCCGTCCCTCGGGCGCCTCTCCGCTCGCTCGTCCCGCGCCTGAAAGGACCTCATCGCGCCATGGAACCGAACCTCACGCCGAAGCAGCTCCGCATCCTGCAGATCATCCGGGAGTCGCGCGAGGAGCGCGGCTATTCGCCGACGATGCAGGAGCTCGCCGACTCGCTCGGCGTCAGCAAGGTGACGGTCTTCGAGCACGTCGGGGCGCTCGAGCGGAAGGGCGTCCTGAAGCGCGAGGCGAACAGGGCACGCTCTTTGTCGATGCCCGATGACGTGGTGCTGCCCGGCGAGCGGCGCCCATCCACCATGCCGCTCGTGGGTCGCATCGCCGCCGGACTTCCCATCGAGCGACTGCAGGAGGAGGAGCAGCTCAGCCTCGAGGACGTCTTCGGTCCGCGTCGCGGGCAGCGAGGCACCACCTTCGCGCTCCAGGTCGATGGCGACTCGATGCGCGACGAGGGGATCCTCAACGGCGACTACGTGATCGTCGAGCGACGTCCGACCGCACGCAACGGCGAGCGGGTCGTCGCCATGCTCCCGAGCGGCGAGACGACCCTCAAGACCTTCTTCCGCGAGAAGAACGGCACCATCCGCCTGCAGCCGGCGAACCCCGACTTCGCGCCGATCATCGTCGAGGACTGCACGATCCAAGGGGTCGTGATCGGCGTGCTGCGCCGCTACTGAGGCGGATCCGGTACGCCCGGTCAGCGGAGCGCGTCGATCCGCGCCTCGATCCACTTCGGATCCGCGACGCCATGCTCGAGCCCGGCGATGTTCCCCTGCGCGTCGACGTAGACGAGCTTGGGAATCGTCCCTGCCGTGTCGATCGGTCGCAGCAGCTCGCGGAACTCGGGCGTCGCCATGAGCTCGACGAACGCCGTGGGCTTGCCGCCGAGATGCCGCGACACGGCGGCGGCTCCTCCCTGATCGACCGAGACCGCGACGAGGGTCGCCTTCTCGCGGAGCCGCGGGGCGATCGACTCGAGCCTCGACCGAAGGGTGCGGCAGGGACCGCACCACGTCGCCCAAACCTCGATGAGCATCGGACGCCCCGCATAGGAGCCGAGCAAGACCGTGCCGCCCTTGAGGTCGGGCAGATCGATCGCGTGCACCGGTCCGCCCAAGGCCTGCGTCGTCGCGGGCGGCGACGAGGACCGTGCGAGCGGCGCAGCATCGACGGCGACCTGCGTGGACGCCGCCGCCGACCGCCCGAGCGTCCAATCGACCATCGACTGACAGGTCGGGCAGGTCCCGGTGAAGCCCATCACGCCGACGTACCCGACCACGAGCAGCGGCAGCACGGCGATCTTCGCGACCAAGGCAAGCGTGGAGTTCACGGGACGTCCCTCAAGAGGTTCGAGCACGGTAGGCGATCGGTCGAGCCTAGGACCTCCCGATCTCCCACCGCCCGACGCATCGACCGGCATGGTCATCGTCCGGCAGGAGCGCGTGATCCAACCCGGTACGCTGACCTCGTGACTGACCGACCGGTTCGCCCGATCTCCGACGCCCCCTGGACGATCTCGATCGATACCGGCGGGACGTTCACGGACTGCATCGCGAGGTCACCCCAGGGGGTTCACCGCCGCATCAAGGTCCTGAGCAACGGGCGGCTGCGGGCGATCCTCCGCCGCGACGGAACCACCCATCGCCTCGAGTGGCGGGGCTCCCGCCCGGAACTCGACCTGACCGGGGCACGACTTCGCATGCTGATCGCCGAGGGCGAGGTGGCGAGCGAGATCCTCTCCCATGACGCCGCCAGCGACGAGGTGCGGCTTCGTCCGGCGGCGTGGCTCGACGCCATCGCCGACCCGCGGATCGTGGAGCTTGATCTCGGGATCGGCGCGCCTCGCCTCGCGATCGCCCTCGCGATCGGATGCGATCCGCGCCGAATCCTCGCCGCGGTCGATCTCCGCATCGCCACCACCCGCGGCACCAACGCGCTCCTCGAGCATCGCGTCGGACGGACGCTCCTCCTCGTCACCGAGGGCTTTGCCGACCTGCTTCGGATCGGCGACCAGACTCGTCCGGACCTCTTTGCGCTCGCGATCCCGGACCGCGTCCCGCTGCACGCGGCGGTGGTCGAGGTCCCGTCACGGCTCGATGCCTTGGGCAGCTTGGTCCGCCCGCTCGACGAAGACCTCCTCCGTCGCCGCCTCGGCGCGGTCGCCCGCGACGAGATCGACGCGGTCGCGCTCTCCCTCGTGCATGGAGCAAGGCATCCGGCGACCGAGGCGCGGATCGCCGAGCTGCTCCGCGCGCAGGGCTTCCGACGCATCTCGTGCGGGAGCACCCTGTCGAGCCGCCCGGGATACCTCGAGCGCACGACCGCCGCGACCGCGAACGCCGCGCTTGACCGCGAGATCCGCGACTTCCTCGCGGAGATCAGCCGCCCCGGCGAGAGGATCTCGGTGCGGGTGATGACGAGTGCCGGCGCCCTCGTCGAGCGGTCCCGCTTCGAGCCGATCGAGAGCCTCCTCAGCGGTCCCGCCGCGGGCGCCGTCGGCGTCGCGGCGGTGGCGGACTCGCTCGGTCGCTCGAAGGTGATCGGCTTCGACATGGGCGGCACCAGCACCGACGTCGTGCGGGTCGCTGGTCGGGTGCCGGTGCGCGGCCGCACCGTGGTCGGTCACCTGACGCTCGCCTCCGCCTGCGTCGGGATCGAGACCGTCGCCGCGGGCGGCGGCTCGATCTGCTCGGTCGATGCCGAGGGACGGCTGCGGGTCGGTCCGGAGAGCGCCGGCGCCGACCCGGGACCCGCCTGCTACGGGCGAGGCGGTCCGCTCACGATCACCGACGTCAACCTCCTGCTCGGTCGGGTCGATCCCCGGCGCTTCGGGGTGCCTCTCGACGTCCGCGCCGCCGAACGCGTCCTCGAGCGGATCCTGACCTCGCGTGGAGGCTCGCGGGACCGCCTCGAGGTCCTCGAGTCATTCCGGGCGATCGCCGACGAGCGCATGGCGGGCGCCATCGAGTCGGTCTCCTCCCGTCTTGGCTTCGCGCCGAGCGATCACTCGCTCGTCGCCTTCGGGGGCGCGGGTGGTCAGCACGCGACCGCGATCGCCGACCGCCTCGGGATCGCGGAGGTCATCCTGCCGCTCGACGCCGGGCTGCTGAGCGCGGCGGGACTCTCCCACGCGCGGCTCGAGCGTCGCCGCGAGCAGAGCATCCTCGAGCCGCTCGAGCGGTTCACCTCGCGCGCCGAGTCCGTCGCGAGCGGACTGCTCGACCGCGCGTCCGAGGACCTCCTCGCCCAGGGTCTCTCCTCCGATCGCATCGAGCGAGGCGAGCCGGTCGCGGCGCTTCGTCTCGCCGGTCAGGAGGAGCCGATCGAGCTCCCGCTCTTTCCGATCGACCTTCTCGCCGAGCGCTTCCGCGACGCCTTCCGCGGGCAGTACGGCTACCTGCCGCCCGCCCGCCCGATCGAGGTGATGCTCCTCCATGCGACCTGCCGCGAGCGCCTCGAGCAGCCGCCCCGCGCGGTCGCGGTCCCCGACCTCGAGCCGCCGACCGCGGACGCGACGATTCGTCTCCGATCCCGCGGACGCTGGGTCGAGGCGCCGTCCTTCGACCGCGCGAGGCTCGAGCCGGGAGCCGCCATCGCCGGTCCGGCGGTGATCAGCGACCCGCAGTCGACGGCGATCCTCGACGAGGGCTGGACCGCCCGCGTCGAGTCGGATGGAGCCGTCGTCGCCCGCCGATGCGGGGAGCGGGACGGTCCCCTGCTTCACGCCGCAGGGCGACCCGAGATCCTCGCCGCCCGCCTCGCCTCGATCGCGGAGGAGATGGGCGAGCGCCTGCGCCGCACGGCGATCTCGGTGAACATCAAGCACCGGCTCGACTTCTCCTGCGCGATCCTCGATGGCGCGGGCACGCTGGTGGTGAACGCGCCTCACCTTCCGGTCCATCTCGGGGCGCTCGGGCTTGCCGCGAGGACGATGCTCGCGCGGCTTCCCCTCCGCCGAGGCGACGTCGCGGTGACGAACCATCCGGCGTTCGGCGGCTCGCATCTTCCGGACGTCACGGTGATCACCCCGATCTTCCTCGACGAGGAGCCCGGCGACGGGACGGATCGACCGATCGCGATCCTCGCCAACCGCGCGCACCACGCGGAGATCGGCGGCGTCCGTCCCGGCTCGATGGCGCCAAGCGCGACGCGCCTCGTCGACGAGGGGGTGGCGATCGCGCCTCGGCTCCTCGTCTCCGGAGGAGAAGCCCGTTGGTCGGAGCTGGAGGCGATCCTCCGAGGCGCTCCCTTCCCAAGCCGCGCGGTCGAGGAGAACCTCGCGGACCTCGCCGCGCAGGTCGCCGCCAACCAGCGAGGCGCCGAGCGCCTTCGGACCTTGATCGCGGAGGCGGGTCCGGAGGCGTTCCTCGGTTCGCTCGCCGAGCTCGCGACCCACGGGCTCGCGACGCTCCGCCGGGCGATCCCCCGCCTGCTTCCCTCGCCGACGCAAGCCCGCGTCGAGCTCGACGACGGCACGCCGATCGCGGTCTCGCTCTCCCGCGAGGCGCGCCGGGAGGGCGAGTGGCTCGTCGTCGACTTCGCCGGCTCGGGCGGCGTGCATCCATCGAACCGAAACGCGCCGCGGGCGATCGTGCACGCCGCGGTCCTCTACGTGCTTCGGGTCCTCCTCGGCGAGGACCTTCCGCTCCACGAGGGCCTCATGCGGGCGGTCGATCTCCGCGTGCCACCGGGGATCCTCGATCCGCCGTTCGTGGGCGATCCACGGGAGGATCCCGCCGTCGCCGCCGGGAACACCGAGACCAGCCAACGGATCGTCGAGTGCCTGATGCTCGCCTTCGGCGCCGTCGCCGGCGGTCAGGGCACCATGAACAACGTGATCCTCGGCAGCGACGCCTTTGGCTCCTACGAGACGATCGGCGGCGGCGCCGGCGCGGGGGATGGCTTCCGGGGCGCCTCCGCCGTGCACACCCACATGACCAACACCCGGATCGGGGATCCAGAGTTCATCGAGGCGCGGCATCCGATCCGGATCGAGGAGTTCTCGATCCGCCGCGGCACCGGCGGGCGGGGACGCTTCGCGGGAGGCGACGGCGTGCGGCGGGTCTACCGCGCGATTGCCCCGCTCTCGGCGTGCGTGGTCGCCGAGCATCGGCGCGAGGGCGGACCCGGTCTCTCCGGCGGCGAGCCCGGCGCGCCCGGCGCCGAGCGGGTCCTGCGCCACGATGGTCGAGTCGAAGCGATCTCAGGTCATGCCGAGGTCGATCTTGAGCCGGGCGATCGCCTCGTCGTCGAGACGCCCGGCGGCGGCGGATTCGGAGCGCACTCGCCGCCCTCCGCCGCGGCGACGTCGACCTCTCGGGCGTGAACGACCGCACCCGCCTCTCGGCGGATGCGGCATCACGCGATGAAGGTCACGCTTCGCCTGAACAGGTGATCAGGCTCGACGGCGGCGACCGCCGACGAGAGCCGCGAGCCCGAGGAGGGCGATCGCTCCAGGTGCCGGGACCGGGGTGCCCGTCAGCACGATCACCCACTTGAAGAGCGAGCCGTCGTCGAACGCCGGGAAGGTGTCGATCACGTCGAGCCGCCAGGTGCCCGCCGAGGTGATCCCCGCGAACGCCGCGTCCATCGAGACCAGGCTCGGCGAGCCGTACCCGGTCGGGTAGTAGAACGCCGTTGGGATCACGCCCGTCCCCGCCGCATCGGCGGCGGACCAGAGGCTCGCGGCGTTCGGGTTCGCGGGGCTGTAGATGTTGTCGTTGAAGACGTAGGTCCCGTCGAGCTTCGCCGGTGACCCGAAGAGATCGCTCGGCATGCCCACGGAGTCGAAGAGCGTCGCGGTGCGACCGCTCTCGACGTGCGTCAGCGTGACGACGAGGTCGCCGAGATACGCGTGCTGGAACCCGACGAGCTGGACCGCGACGTTGAAGTCCTCGATCGGGGTGCCGTACTCCGGACCGATCACGATCGACGAGGAGTGGATCTCCGACCCGTCGATGATGAAGCCGGCATTGGCGCCAAGCACGACGGCGGCGCTTGCCGCCGACGAGAAGCCCAGGATGGTCACGATGCTCAAGGATCGAAGCATGTCGCCCTCCGACCTCGACCCTACACCGAGTCGAGGATGCAGCAAGCGCCCGCAACCCTCGCGATGCCCCGAGCACGCGGCGACGCCCGCACAGACCGAACGTCCTGAAACACCAAGCGAAGACCGCCCCTCGCGGGGCGGTCTTCGTGGAACACGTGCAGGTTTCCGGTCGTGCCGCGATCAGCGCCGACGCGACCGACCGAGCACTCCGGCGAAGCCGAGGAGCACGATCGCTCCCGGCGCCGGCACCGGGGTGCCGTTGAGGACGAGCACCCACTTGAAGAGGGCGCCGTCGTCGAACGCGGCGAACGTGTCGACCACGTCGAGCCGCCAGGTGCCCGACGAGGTGTCGCTGGCGAATGCCGCATCCATGGACACGAAGTTCGGCGAGCCGGCACCGGTGGCGTAGTAGAACGCCGTCGGCACCACGCCGGTGCCCGCCGCGTCCGCGGCGGCCCAGAAGCTGCCCGACGTGGGACTCGAGGAGTCGTAGATGTTGTCGTTGAAGACGTACGACCCATCGAGCACGGCGGGCGAACCGAAGAAGCCTGGCGGGTTGCCGACCGAGTCGAAGATGGTGGCGGTCGCGCCACTCTCGACATGGGTCAGGGTCACGACGAGATCACCGAGAAAGTCGTGCTGGAGGCCCATCAGGCGAACCTCGACGTTGAGGTTCTGGAGCGGCGTGCCATACGACGGCCCGATCACGATCGAGGACGAGTGCACGACGGAACCGTCGATGAGGAACCCGTCGCCGCTGCCGAGGACGACGTCGGCCGACGCCATCGAGCAGCACGCGAGCGCGGTGGTGATGGAAAGGGTGCGGATCATGCGGTCTCCCTAGAACAGGACGAGAAGGGAATCAGGGAACGGGAGATGTCGGGTCGATCACGCCCGACGACGACGGCCGGCGAGACCGGCGAGACCGAGCAGCGCCACCGCGCCGGGCGCCGGGATGGTGCCCGCGGTAATGGTCGCGCCCGCGACGCTCTCGTACGCCCACTCGACGATCGCGCGGGGCTGACCGCCCAGGGTCGCGCCGATCTCCATCCGCATCCAGCCGTAGTGGACGCCGCCGCCCGCCTCGTTCACGAAGCGGAAGCCGACGAGGTTCTGCGTGCTGCTCAGGTTGAACGCCGTCGCGCCGGTGGACTCCGACCCGCCGTTGCCATAGGCGAACGCCGCGCCGGCGCCGATCACCGTGCCGAACGCCAGGTTGTCGACGAGCGTCGCGCTCGAGCCGCCGCCGCGGACGAAGCCGCCGGTGGTGCTCGCCGCAGGCGAGAACCAGTTGAGCGTGCTCGAGCCGTAGGGATTGACGTCGTAGCCAGCGAAGCCCGACGTCGCCGTCGCGCCGGTCACCACGTTCAGGTACACGCCGTCGATGTTCGACGGAACGTTCAGGTTGACGATCCCGCTCCAGACGATCGCCGCCGACGAGCTGCCGGCGACGGTCGCGGCGGCACACGCCGCCAAGTGCAGACCCACACGAGTGCGCAGATTCATCTTGTCTCCTCTCGGGAAAAAGGTTCGCCGCCAGCGGATTGAGAGAGTCCGGTGGGGGCAAGGGAAGGGGGAGGGTGGGAGGTTGGGAAGACCTCGTCACCCGGTCGCTGGGAGGGCGACCAACACGAACATACTGCGGGCCGGGATTCGGGCAACCGCGGAGCTCAAAAATTCTGCCGAAAGTCCCAGCGCCCGGCTCCGGAGTCCCGACCGGACGCCCCCACCACCGCGAACGCACGACCGCCGGTCCCGAGGGACCGGCGGTCGTGGAGATAGGTCATCCAGCATCGAGGTGGTGGACGGGACGAGCCCGCCGATCACTCACGCCCGACGACGACGGCCGGCGAGACCGGCGAGACCGAGCAGCGCCACCGCGCCGGGCGCCGGGATGGTGCCCGCGGTGATGGTCGCGCCCGCGACGCTCTCGTACGCCCACTCGACGATCGCGCGGGGCTGACCGCCCAGGGTCGCGCCGATCTCCATCCGCATCCAGCCGTAGTGGACGCCGCCGCCCGCCTCGTTCACGAAGCGGAAGCCGACGAGGTTCTGCGTGCTGCTCAGGTTGAACGCCGTCGCGCCGGTGGACTCCGACCCGCCGTTGCCATAGGCGAACGCCGCGCCGGCGCCGATCACCGTGCCGAACGCCAGGTTGTCGACGAGCGTCGCGCTCGAGCCGCCGCCGCGGACGAAGCCGCCGGTGGTGCTCGCCGCAGGCGAGAACCAGCTGAGCGTGCTCGAGTTGTAGGGATTGACGTCGTAGCCAGCGAAGCCCGACGTCGCCGTCGCGCCGGTCACCACGTTCAGGTACACGCCGTCGAAGTTCGACGGAACGTTCAGGTTGACGATCCCGCTCCAGACGATCTCCGCCGACGAGCTGCCGGCGACGGTCGCGGCGGCACACGCCGCCAAGTGCAGACCCACACGAGTGCGCAGATTCATCTCTTCTCCTCCCAAAGGGTGTCTCGATGCCGGACGACGCTCGCCGGCGATGCCTGAGCGGAGGAAAGACCCGTGCCTTCCTCCGTGGTCCTCGACGACCAGCTCTACACCTGCCTCCGGATTCGAGTTGGTCAAGGACCGAGGCAGGGCAACGCGCGAAAGGTGGACGCCAGATCGGTTCTCGGACAATCCCCTCGCGCTTCTCGGTCGATCACGCGAACGCTGGCACGACCACCGAGCGGATGCCGCGGCAGCGACCCGTCGTCGGATCGATCTCGAGGAGCGCCCCCGCCACCCGCTCGCCCCCCTGCCCGACCTCGTAGGCGACGTGGACGCCGGTGGTCATGTGCCGAAGCACTGCGGCGGAGTCGCGACCGATGATGGAGTCGTAGGGACCGGTCATGCCTAGGTCGGAGATGAAGCCGGTGCCGCCCCGCAGGATCCTCGCGTCCGCCGTGGGGACGTGGGTATGGGTCCCCACCACCGCCGCGACCCGACCATCGAGGTGCTGCCCGAGGGCGATCTTCTCGCTCGTCGCCTCCATGTGCGCCTCGACGACGACGAGCGGGTTCCGCTCGGGGATCGACCCGAGGAGCGCCTCCGCCGCGGCGAACGGATCATCCGCGGGAAGGTTCATCGAGACGCGACCGAGGACCGTGAAGAGGTAGAGGTCGCGGGGGCAGGTGGAGTCGGCAGGGATGCGGAGGATCCGCTTGCCGGGTGCCTTCGACGAGAGGTTCGCCGGTCGGATGACCGCGACCGCGGGCGACTCGAGGAGCGGCACCACCCGGTGATCCCGGAAGGCGTGGTCCCCCAAGGTCAACGCATGGATCCCGAGACCGAGCAGCTTCTCGGCGATCTCGGGCGAGAGACCCGACCCGTTGCGGGCGTTCTCCGCGTTGCAGATGACCCGGTGCGGACGGAGCTCGGTGATCAGGCGGGGAAGATGAGTCTGGAGCGCCTGCCGCCCTGGAGTGCCCACCACGTCGCCAAGGAAGAGGACGCGGATGGGCGTGGGGTCGGGCATGTCGAGGCTCGGCGAGCGATCCGCGCGAGGATCCGCAGGTCGGACTCGCCTCGTCGCCCGCGGAGAGTAGACTACCTCGGTCGCTGGCGGATCCCTCCGCCGCGGCGCCTTCGGAACGTGGACTCCCGGCGGACCATCGACGGCGATGGGCGAGGGCGACCATGTTCCTCGGCGGACGAGACCGCTCGATGCGCGAACGACGATGGGGGCTCGTGCCCCCGTGGGGTCCTCGGACCCGACCTTCGTCTGCGCACTCGGCGGCATCCGGCAGATGAGCCATGGACGCATCGGATCGCGATCTCCCCTACCGCACCGGCGAGGAAGTCCGCCATCGCAAGCGCCCGGAGTGGGGCGTGGGTCGCGTCGAGCGCGTCGAGATGGTCCGCCACGGCGACCGCAGCGATCAGCGGCTCTGGATCCGCTTCGCGAACGCGGGCATGAAGGTGCTGCTCGCGAGCGTCGGCGAGCTTGATCGCCTCTCCTCCCCGGAGGTCGTCGGCGAGGCGCAGACGCTCGCGGACCGTGAGGCGCGGCACGAGGGAGGCTGGCTGGGTCAGATCGCCCGCGCGAAGCCGGAGGACGCGATGACCTCCCTGCCCCCCGAGGTCAGCGACCCCTTCTTGACCCTCCGCAAGCGTCTGGAACTGACCATCGGGCTCTACCGCTTCCAGCCGATCGGCGGGCGCCTGCTCGACTGGGCGGTCGCCCAGAGCGGCCTCACGGACCCGCTGAGCCGCTTCAACCGCCACGAGCTGGAGCAGTTCTTCGAGCGATGGGCGCACCGCCGGGACCAGCACCTTGCCCGCCTCGCCACCGAGTGCCGCCAGGAGCCCGGTCTCTTCGACCTCATGATGCGGACGGCGCCTCCCGCGGCGCACCGGGCGATGCGGAAGCTCCACGTCGGGCGTTGACGATCCGCCACGACGCCGCGCGACCGGCACCGCCGGTCCTGCGGAGGATCACGACACGACCGGAAAGATCGGCGAGGCTTCGACTCCCGCGCCGCTCGCCCCGCGCGGCGTGCCCGCGGCGATCCTTCTCGATCAGGGTCATGCCCCGCAGTCCTCGGCGGGCATGGGGGTTGCCTTCCTCTCCCCGGGCGGCATGGAGACGCCCACGATCCGCTGGAAGAGTCCCCAAGAGATGAGGAGAGACGAGATGGACGAGGAGAGCTTCCGCCGCAAGCTGGGGGAGATCCTCGGCGCCCTCGAGGCGTCGAATCGCGTCGCGAATCCCGCCGAGCCGGGCGATCCCCTGTGGTCGGAGGAGCTCCGCGACTCGGTCGCGAAGCTCCACGGCGCGGTCGATCACCTTCGGCTGCGCGTGAAGTACCTCGTCTTCGACCTCGAGGCGACCCGCCGCGAGAACGCCTACCTCCGCGCCATGCTCGACCGCGCGGTCCGCGAGGATCGTCGCCGCAAGGACGCCGAGGAGGACCGCGGTCGCGGCGACGCCTGAACGAGGATCAGGCTCGACGCAGGATCGCGTGGAAGACGTGCCAGTGCTTGGCGCGACCGCGGGCATCGCGGCCGGGTCGCTCCACCTCGTCGAGCTTGATCACCTCGAGCCGCTCGTCCTCGCCCGTGCCGTGGAGAAGCGACGGAATCTCTCCCGCCGAGACGCCCTTCGCGCTCCCCGGCGGGGCGTCGCGGACGAGCGGCTCGCGCTCGCCGAACCACTGCCCGACGAAGACGCCGCCCGCGCGGAGCGAGCGGACGATCATCCGCCAGGCGCCCGCGAAGCGATCCTCCCGGCAGAAGGGCAGCGAGAAGCCCGCATGCACGAGGTCGAACGATCGCTCGGGAAGGCGCATCGACTCGAAGTCGACCGCCTCGAGCCGGACGCGGTCGAGGACTCCTGCACGCTCGGCGAGGCGTCGCGTCGCCTCGAGGCACTCGGGGTGCAGGTCGGTCGCGAGGACCTCGAAGCCTCGGCGGGCGAGCTCCACCGTCTCGTGACCAGGACCGCACCCAAGATCGGCGGCGCGAGGCGGCTCGCCGTTCGGCGGCGCGATCAGACCCGCGTCGAACGCCTCCGCGAGCAGCTCGCGGGCGGCGACATGCCGCCGCGCGTCGAGGAAGTCGAGCGCCTCCTCGCGATCGAAGCTGCGCGGCGACTGCGGCTCCAACGGTTCGCTCCTCTGGATCCCTGCGCTGCGCCGACTATAGTGCCGCCCTTCGCAGGATCACGATGACCTCGACGACCTCGACGACCCTCCGAGCGGCGCTTGCCATCCGCGACCTCGACTTCGCGCACCCCGGCGGGCTGCGCCTCAAGGTCCCCTCGCTCCGCCTCGAGGCGCGCGGCGAGATGCTGCTCGCCGGTCCCTCCGGCAGCGGCAAGAGCACGCTCCTCTCCTTGGTCGCCGGGCTCCTCGAGCCGCAGGGCGGACGGATCGAGATCGCGGGCGAGGACATCCTCTCCCGCCGCGGCGCCGCCCGCGATCGCCTGCGGGGCGAGCGGCTCGGGATGATCTTCCAGACCTTCAACCTGCTCGCCGGGTTCACCGCCGCCGAGAACGTCATGCTCGCGATGCTCTTCGCGGAGCGCCCCCGCGCGACCCATCGTGCCCGCAGCGAGGCGCTCCTGCGCTCGCTCGGGATCGAGGAGTTCGACCGCCCGATCGAGCACCTCAGCGTCGGGCAGCAGCAGCGGGTCGCGGTCGCGCGGGCGCTCGCGGTCGGTCCCTCCCTCGTCCTC
The DNA here is from genome assembly GCA_016873275.1 of Phycisphaerae bacterium. Taxonomy (GTDB): domain Bacteria; phylum Planctomycetota; class Phycisphaerae; order Phycisphaerales; family SM1A02; genus VGXO01. The sequence goes on along the minus strand of VGXO01000009.1, from coordinate 44,394 downwards.
GCCGACGAGCCGACGGCGAGCCTCGATCCGGAGAACGCCGAGAAGGTCGTCGAGCTCATCCGCGGGACCTGCCGGGAGGAGGGCGCGGCGCTCCTCCTCACGAGCCATGACCCCGACCTGCGCCGATCCTTCGAGCGGGTGGTGGACGTGCGGGAGTTCGCCGCGGGAGGCGGAGGCGAGGACGCGCGATGACCGACCTTCTCTTCATCCTGCGGAGCCTCCGGAGCCGGGCGTTCCAGACCGCGACCACGATCGCGACCGTCGCGGTGGCGGTGGGTCTCATGGCGACGCTCCTCTCGATGCGCGACGCGGGCCGAGCGGCGTTCCGGCGCGGAAGCGGCAACATCGACCTCCTGCTCGCCGCGGAGCCGGGACCGCTCGTCGCGGTGCTCAACGCCCTCTTCCACGCGGGAGCCCCGGCGAACCCGATCCCCTTCGCCCGCTACCTCGAGATCCGCGACGGCTACCCCTGGGCGTGGACGGTGCCGATCCTGCAGGGCGACAACTACCGCGGCTATCCCGCCATCGCGACGACCACCGACTTCTTCGCCCGCTACGAGCCCTCCCCCGGGCAACCGTGGGAGCTCGCCGAGGGTCGCCTCTTCGAGCGCCCCTTCGAGGTCGTCCTCGGCGCGGACGTCGCGGCGGCGACCCGCATCGGCACGGGCGGCAGGATCCTCCTCACCCACGGAAGCGGCGGCTCCCGCGAGGGCGGGCACGACGGGCACGTGCACGAGGAGTACGAGTACGAGGTGGTGGGCGTGCTCGCGCCCTCGGGCTCGGCGCACGACCGCGCCCTCTTCACCGACCTCGAGAGCTCCTGGGTCCTGCACGCCTTCGACCGTCACGAGCGCGAGGGGCGCCACGTGCACGTCGGCGTCGAGGACCTCGAGGAGGTGGACCGGCAGATCACCGGGATCCTGCTGAAGGTCCCGAGCCGAAGCGGCTCCTCGGTCGGCGCCGCGATCGCGCAGCAGTTCGACCGCATGCGACGCGAGTCGGGGCTCACCGTCGCGCAGCCGGCGCAGGAGGTCGGCAAGCTCCTCGCGGTCGTCTCGAACGTCGAGCAGCTCCTCCTCGCGATGGCGGGGGTCGTGCTCCTCGCAAGCGGCGTCGGGATCATGCTGAGCCTCACGAGCTCGATGGACCTCCGACGCCGGCAGGTCGCGATCATCCGCGTGCTCGGTGCAAGCCGCGGCAAGGTCCTCGCGATGACCCTCACCGAGAGCGCGCTCCTCGGGCTCGGCGGCGCCGTCGCAGGCATCCTGCTCGCCGGCGTCGGCAACACCATCGTTGCCGCCTCGCTCGCGCGGCAGCTTGGGCTCGTCGTCCCGTGGTCCTTCGACCCCGCGGTCGTCCTTGGCTTGGTCGTCGGCACCACCGTGCTCGCCGCGCTCGCCGGGACGGGCCCCGCGATCCTCGCCTATCGCACCCCGGTGGCGGCGCACCTCCGCCCCATCGGCTGACGGAACCTCCGCGTGCGGACCTTCTGGATCCTCCTCGTCCTGCTCGCGGCGGCGGCGCTCGTGCTGTGGTTCCGCCGCGACGACCCGGTCGAGGTCCCGACGGCGGTCGAGACCGCCGAGTCGACCTCGCTCGTCGAGGGGGTCGCGCCGGTTCCCCCACCGATCCCCGCCCCACTGATTCCGCCGGTCGCCTCGACCCCGGCGCCGAGCATCGACCCATCGGCGATGTCGTCCGACCCGCCGCCGGAGGACGCTGCGTCGACCAACGAAGAGGATGCGGGCGACTCGCTCGACCTCGGGCTCGGTCGCAGCATCGAGTCGGCGGTGATCGTGCCGGGTCGCATCGTGCGCGAGGCGGACGGCGTCCTCGTCGCGGATGACCGCTACCGGATCGAGGGCGAGGGTACCGAGGAGAAGCCCTACCGGGTGAGCTGGGAGCTCCTCGTGAGCGCGGGCGAGAGCTACCGCCCGCGGGTCGGCGACCGCGGCATCCCGCAGCGCATCGCGATGCTCGACGGCGCGTGGGTCGCGATCGAGGGCTACGTCGCCTTTCCGATGCTCGTCGGCACCGCGAGCGAGGCGCTGGTGATGCTCAACCGCTGGGACGGCTGCTGCATCGGCGTGCCGCCGAGCCCCTACGACGCGGTCGAGGTGAAGCTCCGCACGCCGGTGGTGCGGACCACCATGCACGCGATCGACTACGGGGTCGTCACCGGCAAGCTCATCGTGGAGCCCTACCTCGTCGACCAGTGGCTCGTGGGGCTCTACCTCATGGAGGACGCGGCGCTTCGGCTTGATCTTTGAGCTGCCCGCGCGCCGGGTATCCTCCGCCGATCGGGCTGGTAGCTCAGCGGCCTAGAGCAGTCGACTCATAATCGATCAGACCTCGGTTCGAATCCGAGCCAGCCCATGCGCCTGGCGGCGCGCTCGGAGGAATCCCCGGATGATTCCCCGACGAAGCGCGGGCGACCTTCCGCCGTCCCTCTCGCCTCTCGACCCGCCCCACCCCGCATGACGACCTCCTCTTCGCCCCGTTGGATGCGCCGCTGGCTCGTGGCGGCGGGGATCTACAACCTCCTCTGGGGCGCCGGCGTGATCCTGCTGCCACGGACGCTCGTCGATCTCGCCGGACTCGAGATGACGCCCGCGGGTCTTGCGATCTGGCAGTGCCTCGGGATGGTCATCGGGGTCTACGGGATCGGGTACCTCGCGGCGAGCCTCGATCCGATCCGTCACTGGCCGATCGTGCTCGTCGGACTGCTCGGGAAGATCCTCGGTCCGATCGGCTTCGTCTGGACCGCCTCGCGCGGCGAGATCCCTTGGTCCTTCGGCTGGACGATCCTCACGAACGACCTCCTCTGGTGGGCGCCGTTCACGATGATCCTCCTCGCCGCCTGGCACGAGGCGTCGCGGCGCGGGGAGGGCGAGACCCCGCGACTCGAGCCGCTCCTCGACGAGCGGTCGGTGCGCGGTCCGAGCGGGACCACCTCGCTGCGGGTCCTCTCAGGCGAGCGACCGGTGCTCCTCGTCTTCCTCCGCCATGCCGGCTGCACCTTCTGCCGCGAGGCGGTCCGCGACGTCGCCGCGCGACGGGAGGCGATCGAGCAGGCGGGCGCGACGCCGGTCCTCGTCCACATGGGAGACGCGGCGCAGGGCGACGCGTTCCTGTCGCGGCTCGGCGCCGGCTCGATCGCCCGCATCGAGGATCCGACGCGGCGTCTCTATCGCGCGGTCGGGCTCGACCGCGGATCCTTGCGCGAGCTCTTCGGACCTCGGAACTTCCTGCGGGCGATCGCCGCGGCGAGGCACGGCGTGGGGCACCCCGTCGGCGATCCCTTGCAGATGCCCGGCACCGCGCTCCTCTCGGGAGGTCGCGTGCTCCACGTGCACCGCCACGCCTTCGCGGGGGAGCGACCGGACTACGAGTCGCTCGCCTGCGCCGTCCCGCTCGCCGGCTGAGCAGCGCCTCGACGGAGCCTGGCGCGGAACCGAAGCGCGTTGCCGATCACGCTCAGGTCGCTCAGCGCCATCGCCGCGGCGGCGATCACCGGGCCTTGCACGCCGAGGAGACCGAACGCCGCGACGGGGATCACGAGGGCGTTGTAGACGAAGGCGAGGAAGAGGTTCTGGGCGATCGTGCGCCGCGTGAGCCGGGCGAGCCGGATCACCTCCGGCACCGCCCGCAGGCGGTCGCCCGGCACGACGATCCCCGCCGCCTCGATCGCGACGGAGGTTCCCGTCGCGATCGCGACGCCGACCTCGGCGCGGGCGAGCGCCGCGGAGTCGTTGACGCCGTCGCCGACCATCATGCTGCCGGCGGACAGCGCCGCGACCACCGCGACCTTGCGGTCCGGCGACGCCTCCGCCTCGACCATCTCGGGGTCGATGCCGACCGCCTCGGCGACCTCGAGCGCTCGACTCCGCCGGTCGCCGGAGAGGAGCCTGACCTCCACGCCGAGCCCGCGCATCGCCGCGACCGCCGCGCGGGCATCGGCGCGCGGCGCGTCCACGAGATCGATCCTCCCCCACGCCTCGCCGTCGACCCGCACGAGGCAGGAGGCGTCATCGTCGCGCACGACCTCGACCGATCGACCATCGACCCGCCCGCGGACGCCGAGTCCAGGCATCGCCGCGAAGCCCGCCACGCGGGACGGGCGGATGCCGCGCTCCCGCGCCGCCTCGACGATCGCCCGCCCGAGCGGATGCTCGCTCGGCTCCTCCACCGCCGCGGCGATCGAGAGCACCTCGATCGCCGAGCGGTCTCCTGCCGGCTCGATCCGATCGACCCGCGGCTTCCCCTCGGTGATCGTGCCGGTCTTGTCGAGGATGACCCGCCTCGCCCGACCCGCCCGCTCGAGGCTCGCCGCGTCGCGCACGAGGATTCCCCGCGTCGCCGCGTGACCGGTCGCGACGACGATCGCCATCGGCGTCGCGAGCCCGAGCGCGCACGGGCAGGCGATGATGAGGACCGTCGTCGCGGCGACCGCGCCGACCGCCACCTCGCCCGCCGCCCACCAACCGAGGAAGCTCGCCAAGGCGATCGCGACGACCAACGGCACGAAGACCGCCGAGACGCGGTCGGCGAGCCGCTGGAGCCCCGCCTTGCTCGCCCTCGCCTCGGTGACGAGCGCGGCGATGCGGGCGAGCGTCGTTCCCTGTCCGTCGACCGTCGCCTCGACGAGGAGCGATCCGGTCGTGTTGAGCGAGCCCGCGACGACGCGGTCGCCGGGCGCCCGCTCGACCGGCAGGCTCTCGCCGGTCAGGAGGCTCTCGTCGAGGGCGGAGTCGCCCTCGCGGACGACGCCGTCGACCGGCACCCGTGCGCCCGGCGCGACCCGCACGAGATCGCCCGGGAGGAGCATCGACGCCGGCACGATCTCGAAGGTGCCGTCCTCGCGGCGCCGCGCGGCGGTCTCGGGCTGGAGGTCGAGGAGCTCTCGGATCGCCGACGCGGCGCTCGCGGACGCCCGCGCCTCGAGCCAGTGCCCGACGCTGATCAGCCCGAGGAGCGCCGCCATCTCCGCGAAGTAGGTCGGCTCCGAGAGCATCACGCCCTGCGTGCGCCCGATCATGACGACCATGCTCAGCGTCCACGCCGCGGTCGCGCCGATCGAGATGAGGACGTCCATGTTGGAGCTGCCGCGGCGCACTGCCTCGAGCGCGGAGCGGTAGAAGCCGCCGCCGACCGCGACGAGGACCGCGGTCCCCGCCGCGGCAAGGAGCCAGTCGATCCAGGCGGGATGACCAAGGAGCGCGTGACCGATCCAGTGGAGCGACTCCATCGGAACCCAGAACGCGACCGCGAGGATCGCTCGCCGCCGCCAGCGGGTGCGACGATCGAGGTCCTCGCGCTCGAGGCGGCTCCTCGCCTCGAGCGGCGACTCGAGCATCACCTCCGGACTCGCCTCGTAGCCGCCGCGGCGGACGCTCGAGGCGATCACGTCCGGATCGAGCCCCGTGCCCCGGACGATCGCCCGCCCCGAGGCGAAGTCGACCGACGCCGCGGTCACCCCCGGCACCGCCTCGATCGCCCGGCGCACGGCGCCGGCGCACCCTGCACAGGACATCCCCTCCACCCGCAGCCCGACGACCCCAGTCCCGGCAATCCCAGTCCCGACCGCGGGCGGCATGGTCGTCCTGGCGGGGGTCGGGGGGTGGCTCACGGACTCTGGCATGGGGGCTGGAGGGTCCGGGGAATGCTCGCGACGCAGCCGGTGCACCGTCGATCGCAGGGCGACTTCGCGCCTCGATCGACCGCGGTCGATGCCATGGGCTACAGTCAGGACTCGACGATAGTCGATCCATATCGCTCCCTGCATGCGTCCCTCTCCGGTCATCCCTGCCTCGTCGAATCCCCGCGGCGGCCGCGTGCTCCTCGCGATGCTCCTCGCGAGCCTCGCGGCGATCGCGGCAGCGGGCGGCGTCGAGGGGCGGGATGGTCGGGTCGCCTCCGGGCGTCTCCAGACGCTCGGGCTCGTCGCGGGATGGATCGAGGTCGACGGCGTGGACGGGGCGACCTGCTCGCCGCGGACCCTCGTCGCGCGGCGCGATCTTGGGCGCCCCGCGGCGACCCCGACGCCCATCCTCGAGGGCGGCTTCGGCGGATCGAGCCTCGCCGGGTTCCTCTCGATCGTCGCGAACACGCCGCCCCCCGCCTGCTGAGGAACCTGCGCCGCCGGCTCGTCCGGTCGATGCGCGGGTCCTTTCCGCAGGTCCACCCCTCATCCTGTCCACGCTTCCTCCGCGCCGACCCGTCGGTCGAGCGCCAGACTTCGAGGTTCATTCCATGGGCGTCCCCTTCTTCGGTCCTCTCGCACGGCTCCTCTTCGGCACCCGCAACCAGCGCATGGTGAAGCGCTACCTCGCGGAGGTCGCGAAGGTCAACGCGCTCGAGCCCACCATGCGGGCACTCTCCGACGCGGAGCTCCGCGCGAAGACCGCCGAGTTCCGCCGCCGCATCGCCGCGGGCGAGAAGGCGATCGCGCTTCGACCCGAGATCTTCGCGGTCGCCCGCGAGGCGATGGATCGCGCGGTGGGGCTTCGGAACATGCTCGATCCAAGCGCCGACCTCGGTCTGCTCGGCGGAACGACCCTCGTCTCCGCGGGAGGCGCGTCGGCGCCGGCGCGGGGACTCGAGTCCTCCAAGCTTCCCGAGGATGCGCGGCGGATGCTCGAGGAGCTCCGCGCCGAGGTCGCGGCGAAGGCGGCGCTCCCCCCCGAGGGGGACCTCCGCGGATGCCGCGCGGAGGTCCCCGCCTGGCAGGTCGCGGACATCCCCACCCGGCTCTACGAGGCGGTGCGGGAGCTGCATCCGATCTCCCGTCCGCCCTTCCGCGCCCGTCCCTTCGACGTCCAGATCGTCGGCGCGATCGTCCTGAGCGAGGGCAGGATCGCCGAGATGAAGACCGGCGAGGGCAAGACCATCGTCGCGCCGCTCGCGGCGTACCTCGCGGTCCTCGAGGGGCTCAAGGTCCACGTCGTCACCGTCAACGACTACCTCGTGCAGCGCGACCGCGACTGGACCTTCCCCTTCTTCCGGGCGCTCGGGCTGACCGTCGGGGCGATCCATCCCTTCCACATGCAGCCGGCGGAGGAGAAGCTCAAGGCGTACGGCTGCGACGTGATCTACGGCACGACCTCCGAGTTCGGCTTCGACTATCTCCGCGACAACATGAAGCAGCGGACCGAGGAGCAGGTCCAGCGGCGGCATGACTTCGCGATCGTGGACGAGGTGGACTCGATCCTCATCGACGAGGCCCGCACGCCGCTGATCATCTCCGGTCCCGCCCATCCCCATCGCCCGCGCTACGAGCTCGCCGACCGCGTCGCCCGCCACCTCGTCTCGCGCCAGGAGGCATGGAACGACGCGAACGAGAAGCTCGAGGCGGCGAAGGTCGAGGCGGCGGGGCTCGAGGGCGACATCCGAAGCACCCGCGACCGCGCCGCGATCCCCGCGATGAAGACCCGGCTCGCGGAGCTGCGGCGGCAGCTCCCGGCGCTCGAGGTCGCCCGCGACAAGTTCACCCAGTTCTACGAGGTCGAGCTCGACAAGAAGCGGGCGACCCTCACCCACCAGGGCATCGAGGAGGCGCAGCGCTCCGCCGGCATCGGCTCCTTCTACGTCGGCGACAACGTGGACATGCCGCACCTGCTCGAGCAGGCGATCCGCGCCCACGCGGTCTACCAGCGCGACCGCGACTACGTCATCGCGATCGACCACATGAACGAGATGGGCGTGGTCATCGTCGACCAGAACACCGGCCGCAAGATGCCCGGCCGACAGTGGTCGGACGGCCTGCACCAGGCGGTCGAGGCGAAGGAAGGGGTCAAGATCAAGGAAGAGACCCAGACGATGGCGACCATCACGGTGCAGAACTACTTCAAGATGCACCGACGCCTCGCGGGCATGACCGGCACCGCCGACACCGAGGCGACCGAGTTCCACGAGATCTACAAGCTCGACGTCGTCTCGATCCCGACGAACGAGCCGGTCGTCCGCGCGGACCGCCAGGACCTCGTCTTCCTCTCGCTGAAGGACAAGTGGTCGGCGATCGTGGACGAGATCAAGGCGTGCCACGACCTCGGGCAGCCGGTGCTCGTCGGCACCACCAGCGTCGAGAAGTCGGAGAAGCTGAGCGAGATGCTCTCGAAGCGGCACCAGATCCGCCACGAGGTGCTGAACGCGAAGCATCACGAGCGCGAGGCGGAGATCGTCCTCGGCGCCGGACGGCTCGGGGCGGTGATGATCGCGACGAACATGGCGGGTCGCGGCACCGACATCAAGCTCCGCGCCTTCACCCGCGCCGAGCTCATCGACCACTGGAAGCGCCGAGACGTCTGCCCGCGCGAGGCGGAGGAGTCGATGGAGGACGCGGCGATCCTTGACCTCGTCCACCGGCACCTCCTCGTGAAGGAGTCCGGTCGGTCGAGGACGGAGGTCGCCACGCTCGCGCCCGCGGAGGTTCGCCGCGAGCTCTTCCGGCACCTCCTCAAGACCCATCACGGGATCCCGCTCGAGCAGACCGGCTCGCTCTCCGAGGAGGCGCTCCTCGGCAAGCTCGACGCCGGCGGGCTCTGCCGCATCCACCGCATGCGGATGTTCGGCGACGTCGAGGACCTCGGCGGGCTGCACATCGTCGGCACCGAGCGCCACGAGAGCCGTCGCATCGACAACCAGCTGCGCGGACGCTCCGGTCGCCAGGGCGACCAGGGCTCGAGCCGGTTCTTCCTCAGCCTCGAGGACGACCTCATGAAGCTCTTCGCGGGTCCGAAGACGCTCTCGCTCCTCAGCCGGCTCGGCATGAAGGAGGGCGACGCCATCGAGAACCCGATGGTCACCCGCCAGATCGCCCGCGCCCAGCGGAAGGTCGAGGAGCGGAACTTCCAGATCCGCAAGAACATCCTCGAGTACGACGAGCCGATGGAGCACCAGCGGCGGCACTTCTACGGGATCCGCCAGCGGGTCCTCGAGGGGCGGGACGTCCGCGGGCTCATCTTCGAGGAGATCCAGGACGCGGTGTCCGAGGCGTCCGAGCGGTTCCTCGCGAGGGACTACGCCGCGAAGTGCATCGCGGAGTGGGCGCGGGAGCATCTCGACGTCACCGTCCATCCAGACCGCGTGATGGGGAAGGACCGCGAGGATCTTCCCACGGTCATCCGCGCGGATGCCCTCGGCGAGGCGAGCGAGCTCCTGCGGGTCACCGCGAGCGAGATGCTGCCCGCCGACGTGGACGCCTCGGAGTGGGATTGGACGGGGCTTGCCGCGTGGTCGAAGGGCCACCTCAAGGTCGACGTCGACGCCGCCACGCTCTCGTCGCTCGGTCGCGCCGAGGCGCTTCGCTCGATCGAGCTGCTCGTCGAGAAGCGCTTCGCGACCATCGACCTCACCGCGGCGGAGGGCTTCCTCGCGGAGGACCTCGGACGCCGCGACCTCGCGGCGTGGGCGGGTCGCAAGCTCGGCGAGGAGGTCGCCGTCGCCTCCCTCGGCGACTCGGATGATCCCGCGGACGTGTCGGAGAAGCTGATGGCGGTGGTGCAGGCGGTCTACGAGCGACGCGAGCGGAACTATCCGATCGACTTCGTGCTCGAGATGACCGGCGCGATGCTCGCGCGGGATCCGCAGGCGGCGATCACCCAGTTCTGCGGATGGGTCCGCAGCCGCTACGAGCTCGACTGGAGCCCGCAGGCGCTGCCGAGCACCGACCCCACGGCGCTGCGGAAGATCCTCGCCGAGGAGGCGGCGACGTGGGACGACGCGAGGTTCGCCCGCCGCGCCGCCAAGGCGCTCGCCGCCGGTCCCGATCCCGCCCGCATCGCCGAGTGGTTCGAGCGGGAGTGCCTCGTGCGCCTGAGCGAGGCGGAGCGGTCGAGCCTCGCCGCCGATCCCGCCACCTTCGTGCCGAGGCGGCTTCGCGACCTCCAGCGGACCGAGCTCTCGCAGTTCGAGCGGTGGATCCTGATCCGGATCCTCGACGAGGCGTGGAAGGAGAACCTCCACCAGATGGATCAGATCCGCGACTCGATCGGGTTCCGGGCGTTCAGCCAGCGGGATCCGCGGATCGAGTTCAAGAAGGAGGCGGCGATGCAGCTCGCCCGCATGCAGGAGAGCGTCCGCGAGAAGGTGACCGACATCATCTTCAAGGGACGTATCGCGGTGCAGGTGCAGCCGCGCCCGGCGGCGCCCGCCGAGCCGGCTCAAGCGGCGGCGGCGGCTGCCCCGGGCGCCACCGGGGCGCCCGCGAGCGTTGCCGAGGCTCCTGCCGCCTCCCCGCCGACGACGACCACGCGACCATCGGCGCCCACGGGCGAGGCGGCACCGCCATCGGCGCCGCCGACTCCTCCCGCGCGACGCGGTCCTGCGACGCAGCTCAGACCAGCGCCGCCCAAGCCGGCCGCCGCCGCGGTCGCCTCGCCCGGCGCGGCGGTCGTCGGACGCAACGAGCCCTGTCCGTGCGGCTCGGGCAAGAAGTACAAGCAGTGCCACGGGAAGGCGCCGTGATCACGACTCGGTGAGGTCACGACCTGCGGGGTCGCCGCGACGCTTGCAGAACCGAATCGGACGGATACATTGCCCCGCTTCGCCTTCGTAGCTCAATTGGTAGAGCAGCTGACTCTTAATCAGCGGGTTCTCGGTTCGAGTCCGAGCGAAGGCATTCCCCGGCGGGGGTGATCGCGCGACGTCTGACCGGGAGAACCCGAAGAGAACCCGAAGAGAACCCAAGGAGGACCCGAACCGCCCCCGACGCGGTTCGTCATGAACCTCGGGGAGTTCCTGCAGAAGGCGCTTTCGGAGAACCGATCGACTCCTGCCGCCGGATCTCCGTGGCGAGGAGCAGGCACGAGAAGGTGGGTGGCGCTACGGACGGATGTCCCTTGCGGCACGGACCGCTGAAGGACCCCGGAGTGAACGCTGAAGGACCGCTGAAGGACCGCGGAAGGACCGCTGAAGGATTGCTGAAGGAATGGAGCGACGAGTGAGTCGGCCGAGGATCTACGACGACAAGGATCTGCTCACGCGGATGTACGTCGACGAGGGGATGACCATCGCGGAGATCGCGCGGGAGCTCCACGCGACCTCCGTGACCATCCAGAAGTACCTGAAGAAGCACGAGATCCCGCCCCGGGGTCGCGGTCCCCGCAAGGGTCGCCGGCGCACCGCGCCGCCGCCGCGGCGGGCGATGCTCTCCGAGGAAGTGCGGCGCCGCATGCTCGAGCTGGTGCGATCGGCGATCACCGACGCGGGACCGGACCGCTCCGCGAGGCTCCGGGAGCTCGAGCAGTTGATCGGCCTGTCGTGATCTGATTCACCGATCGCGATCCCGTCGCGACCTCGCCGGGCGAGGTCGTCCGATCGGCCTCCCGGCGCCCCTTCGATCAGTTCGACGCCGTGACGAGGCCCTCGCGGATCGCGAACCTCGCGAGCTCCACGCGGTCGTGGATGTCGAGCTTCGCCATCAGGCTCGTGGCGTGGCGGTCCACCGTCTTCACCGAGAGGTGCATCAAGTTCCCGATCTCCTTCTTCGAGAAGCCTCGGGCGATGTAGCGGAGCACCTCGAGCTCGCGACCGGAGAGCGACCGCAGCCGCTCGCCGAGACCGGCATGCACCCCGCTGCGGAGCGACTCGGAGAAGTACTGCTCCCCCTTCACCGCGGCGCGAATCGCCTCGATGACGGGCCCGCCGCCATCCGCCTTGCTGACGAAGCCGATGCTGCCGGACCGCTTCGCCTGCTCGATCATGGAGTCGAACGCGGCGCCGCTCAGGAAGACCACGTCGGTGCCGGGACTCAGCCGGCGCATCTCATCGACCGCCTGGAAGGCATCGACCCCGGGCATCAGGATGTCCATCACGACCACCCGCGGCTTGAGCTTGGCGACGAGGTCCACCGCCTGGCCCGCTTGCTCGGCGATGCCGACCAACTCCATGTCGCCGGTCTCCTTGAGAAGCGCCGCGATCGCGTCCCGGATCAGCGGATGGTCGTCGGCGATGAGGACGCGGATCGGAGTGGGCACTGCGGTCTCCGGGAGTGGCGTGGGGAGTTTACCCCACCGTCTCCGGTTCGCCACCGAGGTCTTGGGCAAACGTCACTGAACGTCACCATACCTTCGAATGGTCCTTCAACGACCGATCGCCCACGCGAGGAGGGCGAGGAGGATCGCCCCCCCAACCGCGATGGTCCACCAACTCGTCCCGCGAGCCGGAGAGCCGGAGGAGTCCTCCATGAACTCCCCGCAGCGCGGGCAGGAGACCGACTCGTCGTGCACCTCGCCGCCGCAGCCGGGGCACCGGACGGTCGCCCCCGAGAAGCGCTCGAGGTCGTCCTCGCTTGGTCCCTCGGGATCGAGCTCGTCGTCGAGGTCCTCGTCGTCGAAGTCAGGCGCGTGGCGGGCGATGATCGGGGCTCCGGCGGTCGGGAGTAGCGGGTCGTAGAGTAGTTCCTGCCCCCGCCGCGCGCCCTCGGAGCTCACCCATGGCTCGAACCCCCTCCACGATGCCGCCGCTCGGGATCCCCGCTCCCGACTTCTCGCTTCCGGATCCGGGCGGTCGGGTGCATCGGCTCAGCGAGTGCCGCGGTCCCAAGGGGACGCTCGTCATGTTCCTCTGCAACCACTGCCCCTTCGTGAAGCTCGTCGGGGAGGAGATCGGTCGCGTCGCCGCGGACGCCGCGCGACTCGGAGTCGGATCGGTCGGGATCATGAGCAACGACTTCACGACCCATCCGGACGACGCCCCCGCCCACATGACCTCCGCGGCGAAGGCGTGGGGCTGGCGGTTCCCCTACCTCGTCGACGAGGACCAGTCCGTGGCGCTCGCCCATCGGGCGGCCTGCACGCCGGACTTCTTCCTCTACGACCACGCCGATCGCCTGGTCTATCGCGGGCAACTCGACGACGCCCGACCTGGCAACGGCGTGTCGCCCTCCGGCACCGACCTCCGCGCGGCGATCGCGGCGCTCTCCGCAGGACGCCCTCCGCTCGAGCCGCAGAAGCCGAGCCTCGGCTGCAACGTGAAGTGGCGACCCGGTCGCGCCCCGGCGTGATCGCGTCGCGCGCGGCGCGAGGCGTCAGGGGTAGACGTGAGCGTGATCAACCGCACCCCGCCGAAGCGACGACGTCCGCCCGAGGGGCGGACGTCCGTGCACGATCAGAAGGCTTCTTCCAGAGGGGTTCTTCGAAGGCGGACCTTCGAACGAGGCGGACGGGACTCGAACCCGCAACCACCGGCGTGACAGGCCGGTACTCTAACCAATTGAGCTACCGCCCCTGAGGGGGAGGTAATGTAGCAGCGAGTCTTCGATGGTCAAGGATCGCGACGAGGGGGCGGCGAGCGCCGACGCGGGCGCGATCAGCTCGCGCCGAACCAGTCCTCGCTCGCCGCGGTCTCGACGCGGAGCGGGACCCGAAGGTCCATCGCGTGCTCCATCGAGTCGACGAGGATCGACCTTGCCCGCTCGACCTCCTCGCGCGGGACCTCGAGCACCAGCTCGTCGTGAATCTGGAGGAGGATCCGCGCAGACGGGCACGCCTCGCGGAGCCGCCGATCGAGGCGGACCATCGCGACCTTGATCAGGTCGGCGGAGGAGCCCTGCACGACGGTGTTGATCGCCGCACGCTCGCCGAACGCACGCTCCGCCGGATTCCGCGAGGCGATCTGCGGCATGGCTCGGCGGCGACCGAGGATCGTCGCGACGTGACCCTCCTCGCGGGCGGTCCGAACGCACCGGTCGAGGAACGCCTCGATGCCGGCGAAGCGAGCCTTGTAGGTCGCGATGATCTGCGCCGCCCGCTCGCGGGAGGTTCCGCCGCCAAGCCGCCGGGCAAGCCCGGGCGCGGTGATCCCGTAGACGATGCCGAAGTTCACCATCTTGGCGACGCTCCGCATGTCGGAGGTGACCGCCTCCGGCGCGACGCCGAAGACCTCCGCCGCGACCGCCACGTGGATGTCGCGGTCCGCGCGGAACGCCTCGAGGAGCCCGGGATCCTCGCTCAGGTGCGCGAGCATCCGAAGCTCGATCTGCGAGTAGTCCGCGGCAAGGAGCAGGAATCCCCGCTCCGCGCGGAACGCCTTGCGGATCTCGCGACCTCGCGCGGTGCGGATCGGGATGTTCTGCAGGTTCGGCTCGGAGGAGCTGAGGCGCCCCGTCGCGGTCGCCGCCTGATGGAAGGAGGCGTGGATCCGACCGGTCGCGGGATTGATCGCCTGCTTGAGGGCGACGAGATAGGTCGAGACGAGCTTCGCGAGCCCGCGGTACTCGAGGATCAGTCCCGGCAGCGGCGAGTCGACCTCGGGATCCGCCGCGAGCCGCTCGAGGGTCTCCGAGTCGGTCGAGGGACCGGTCCTGCCGCGGCGGATCGGTCGAAGCCCGAGCCCCGGCGGCTCCGCGTCGCGGCGCGAGAAGAAGACCGCCGCGAGCTGCTTCGGCGAATCCGGGCTGAAGGGCGTCGGCGAGGCGTCGTTGATCGCCCGCCGCAGGCGGTCGAGATCCGCCTCCATCGCCACGCGCTGCCGATCGAGCTCCTCGGGATCGACGAGGATCCCCCGATGCTCCATCTCGGCGAGGACGCCGACGAGCGGGAACTCGACGTCGCGGCAGAGCGCCTCGAGTCCCGCCGCGCGAAGCTCGGGGAGCAGCCGGTCATGCAGGCGCCGCGCGAGCACCGCATCCTGCGCCGCGTAGGGCGCCGCGATCGCGAGCGGAACCTCCGCGAAGGACCGCTGCGAGGGACCATGACCGATCAGGTCCTCGAGGCGCACGCCCCGCACGCCGAGCCACCGCTCCGCGACGTCCTTGAGCCGCTTGCCCGCCTCTCCGGGTCCGGCGAGGTCGCACTCGATCATGGTGTCCGCGAGCGTGCCGCGCGGCTCGACGCCGTGGGAGCGCAGGACGACCAGGTCGAACTTGAGGTTGTGCCCGAGGAGCACCGCCGCCGGATCCTCGAGGACCGGTCGGAGCGCCGCGAGCACCGCCGGCTCGTCGAGATGGCTCGACGCCTCGGGCGAGCGGACCGGGACGTAGAACCCCTCGCGACCATCGAGCGAGAGGCTGATCCCGCAGAGCGAGGTGCTCCGCGCCACCACGCTCGTCGTCTCGAGGTCGATCGAGATCGGCGTTCCCGCCGCGATCGCGCGGCGGACCTCCTCCACCAGCCGCGCGAGCTCGTCCGCCTCCCGCACCACGCTCGTCGGCACGTCCGCGATCGGCGCGGCGGTCGGCGGCGCGACCTCGTCGAAGAGTCCCCCCGGCTCGACCTTCGCCCGTCGCGCCGGAGGCGGCTCGCTGGCGTCGACCTTCGCGGTCGGCGCGGGCGGCGCGCCGCCCACGAGCGCGTTCATCTCGTCGCGCAATCGCCCGAAGCCGAGGAGCCGCATGATCTCCGCGACCTTCGCGCGATCCGCCTGCCGGGGGTCGGCGCGGGCGGACTCGAGGGAGAGGTCGATCGCGAGGTCACGCCGAAGCTCGACGAGCCGCCGCGAGAGCGGCAGCGACGCGGCCGCCTCGCGGATCGCCTCGCCGCGGCGACCGGAGATCTCGTCGAGGTGGGCGAGCACTCCCGCGAGGCTCCCGAAGCGGACGATCAGCTCCGCGGCGGTCTTGGGTCCGACGCCCTTCACTCCCGGCACGTTGTCGACCGCGTCGCCCATGAGCGCGAGCGCATCCGGCACCTGGCTCGGGGCGAGGTCGGCGCGCCCGAAGAGCTTCTCGATCGTGACCGGTCCGTCGCTCTGCGGATCGAAGAGGGTCGTCCGCTCGTCGAGGAGCTGGGTGAGGTCCTTGTCGCGGCTCACGATCCGGATGTCGAGGTCCGGCGCCTCGCGCCGGAGCCGCCCGACGAGGCTCGCGATCGCGTCGTCCGCCTCGACGCCCTCGACCGCGACGACCGGGATGGCGAGCGCCCCGAGCAGCTCCCGGCATCGCTCGACCTGCGGCGGGAAGTCCTCGGGCGGAGGCGGGCGGTGCGCCTTGTACGCGGGGTAGAGCTGCGAGCGGAAGGTGCCGCGGTCGCCGCTCGCGTCGATCACCACCACGAGGTAGTCGGGGCGCTGGTCGCGGAGGACCTTGAGCAGCATGCTCGTGAAGCCGAACACGAGGTTCGTCGGCTCCCCCGTGATCGGGCTGTGCATCGGTCCGCGGATCGCGTGGTAGGCGCGATGGAACTGGGCATGCCCATCGACGAGGTAGAGCGAGCGCCCCATCGCTCAGCCGCTCCCGCGGGCGTGGAGCGCGGCGAGCCTCGCGAGCAAGGCGCTCCCCGGCTCGACCGAGCGGCGCGCCATCACCGTGCGGGCGACCTCGAGGAACCGGTCGAGGCGGTAGTCGGCGTCGCCGCGCTCGGTGAGCCAGCGGAAGCGACCCACGCATCGCGGCGGCTCCGCGGCGGCGATCATGCTGCCGGTCCCGAAGGACGCGCCGGTCATGATGCGGGTGAGGATCGCGAGCTTGACGTGGTCGCCGACGAGGACGCCCATCGCGCTCCGACCGGTCCGCTCGACCGGTCCCTCGGGCATCGAGCGCATGAGGACCTCGCCGTAGGTGTTGAGCAGGTTCGAGTTGGTGGTGCCGGCGCCGAAGTTCGCCCACTCGCCGACCCACGAGTCGCCGAGGTGCCCGTCGTGGGTCTTGTTCGCGAAGCCCTGGAAGATCGTCGCGCCGATCTCGCCGCCGACCTTCGAGACCGGACCGATCGAGGTGCCCGCCTTGAGGTGGGCTCGATCGATGACCACCGCCTGCGGACCGATCCAGAGCGGACCGACGAGGATCGCGAGGTGCCCGATCCGCGCCTTCGCCTCGATCACGATCGGTCCCCCGGAGGCATCGAGGACCACGCCTCGCCCGATCGACGCGGTGGGATGGAGGAGGACCGCGCCATCGCCGACCCGCTCGACCCCCGCGGGCACCACCCGGGCGAGCCCATCGCGACCCTCGCGGAGCGAAAGATCCTCCCGCAGCCGCGCGTCGAGGTCGTCGAGGACGTGCCAGGGTCGCGCGTGGAGGTGGAGGTCGCCCCGCACGATCCGGCGGACCCGGTCGGGGAGCTGCCTTCGCTCGAGGAGCACCCTCGCGTCGGCGCCCTCGAGCGACGCCGCGAGGAGCTCGCCCTCGGCGGTGGTCCACGCCTCGCCGCGGGCGGGGCGGTCCTTGGGAAGCCCGCCGCGGAGCCGGGCGTTCCAGACCTCGCAGGTCTGCGCCTGCGCCGCCGACGCCGGCGACGGCGCCGCGATGCCACGCTCGGCGGCAAGCGCCGCGAGGTCCCCGCCGACGAGCGTGCCGAGCGAGGGACCGAGCCGGGCACCGAACCGCTCGATCGCCGTCATCGCGCCGGTCCTGACCTCCGCGAAGGAGCGGAGGTCGGTGAGCGGACCAAACGACCCACCGCCGTCGTCGAGGAGGAGCCACGCGGTCATCGCCGGACTGTACCCCGGGGCATCGCTCACGGAGACGCGCGGCGACCGGCGGTCCAGGCGCCGCCGGGGAACCCCCACCACGGTCGCAGGAGCGACAGCATCCACGCGAGCGGGACCGCGACCGCCGCGGCACAGGCGGCGGTGATCGCCCGCGAGGCGAGCGCCTCGCCCGCCTCGCCCGGCGTCCACGGAAGCACCGTGCCGGGCAGCAGACCGCGGATCGTCCAGATCCCGCCCCACACGACCGAGGCGAGCAGGAGGAACCAGAACGTCGCGGCGCCGACCGCGAGCGGATGCCGCCGAAGAAGGACCCTCCGCACCGCGAGGACCCCCACCGCCCCGAAGAGCCAGCCCAAGGCGTCGGGACCAAGCACGCGGATCGTCCTCGCGCCCTCGACGACCTCCGGTCGCGACAGATCCTGCAGGAGCCCGAGGAGGAAGGCGCCCCACAAGGCGGAGGATCGCGACGCCCAGAGCGCCGCGAACACGACGACCCCGGGGGTCAGGAGCGGCCAGTGCTCGCCGATCCGAAGGACCGGCATGAACGACTGGTCGAGGACCGTCGTGAGCACCCCGGCGAGCCCGAAGAGGAGCCAGTTCATGGCGCGTTCCGCTCCGAGCGATCCAACTCCGAGCGATCCGCCTCCGCCGGCGATGTCGGATCGAGGCGGCGGATGACGAGGGTGTCGGCGCTGCCGGCGATCGCGGCGGGTCGCACGACGATCTCGACCCGCAGCGGTCGCGCGGGCGCCGCCCGGCTCGACGCGACCTCGCCGATCAGGAGTCCCTGCGCGGTCGAGGTCCAGGTCGGATCGTCGAGGCGGACCGCGACCTCGGTGAGGTCGACCGACTCGTCGATCTCTCCCTGCCACGATCCTCCCCGCGGCTCGAGCAGGACGAGCGACCGAAGCGCGCCGTCGCGGTCGACGATCCTCGCCCGGATCGACCCGCCGCCTCGCGTCGACGCCGGGAACACCTCGCACCAGGACGCCCCCACCGGCGCCGCGACGACGCCGACGAGGCGGTCGCCGCCCTCGACGACCGGATCCCCCGCCGAGACGCCGTGCCGCGTGCCGCGGTTGAGGCGGATCACGCCACCATCGGAGCCCACGCCGAGCACCGTCGCGGCGATCGGCCGCGGATCACCCGCCCGCGGCGCGGGCTCCGCCTGCAGCGCCGCGATCTCCTCCTGCGCCCGCTCGAGCTCGATCCGCAGCCGCGCGACGAGCCCGAGGAGCTCCTGCCTTTCCTCGAGGAGCGTCAGCACGTCGGCCGGGGGCATCTCCCGCGCCGCGGGTCGCAGCCACTCCCGCGCGGCGGTCCCGGCGTGCGCCAGCGGATGAAGCGGGATCCACAGGATCGCCCCGACCTCGCCGGTCCATCCGAGCCACCGCGGCGGCAGGATCGCGCAGACGCCCACGAGCGACGCCGCGATCCACAACGCTCGAAGGCGCTCGGCGGCGGCGATGCGGGGATCCTCCGACGAAGGAGCGGACTAGGCGGGCACGATCTCCCGACCCTCGGCGTCGCTCGTCGCCCCGCCTCCGTGCCCCTGCTGGTCCTTGCGGCTCCAGGTCAGGGGCGCCGCGATCATCACCGAGCTGTAGGTCGCGAAGACGAGACCTACCACGAAGGTGAACGCGAACGGCCGGATGCCGGTGCCGCCGAGCCAGTAGAGGATCAGCGCGGTGACGAAGGTGGTGCCGCCGGTCAGGATCGTGCGGCTGAAGGTCTGGTTGATGGAGCGGTTCACGACCTCGCGCGACACGTAGGAGAGCTTCCCGCGGTTCTCGCGGATGCGGTCGAGGATGACGATCGTGTCGTTGAGGCCGTAGCCGATGATGGTCAGCAGACCCGCGACCACGTTGATGTCGACGCGGAACTCCTCGAGCTTGATCTGCGAGGCGAAGCCGAGCGGGGCGAGCCGCAGCGAGACCGCGAGCGCCCCGAGGCACATGAACACGTTGAAGACCAGCGCCGCCACCGCCGCCGCCGAGTAGCGGAGCGAGCCGAACCTCGCCCAGATGTAGACCAGCATCCCGACGAGGCTGAGGATCACCGCCACCACCGCGCCCGCGGCGAGGTTCTCCGCGACGCTCGCCGAGAAGCTGCTCACCTGCTCGAGGCTCGCCGGACGGGTGAGCGCCGCCTGCACGACCCGCCATTCGCTCGCGGCGAGGTCGCGGTCCCAGACGTCGAGCTCGACGTCGAAGGCGTTGATCTCCGGATCGGTCGTGACGATCGCCACGTCGCGCCAGCCCGCCGCGGGTCTGGCGGCGTCCGCGGGCACGAGCCCGATGACCTCGGCGCGGCGTCCGACCGCGTCGGAGTAGTCGGGCTGGCGGCGCATGCGGTCGATCCGCGCCGCGACGTCGTCAAGGGAGAGCGGAGGCTCGAGCCCCTCGACGAGCACCGCCACGCCGCCGCGGAAGTCCTCGACGCTGCGGACGGGCGCCGACGGACGACGCAGGACCTCCGCGAGCATCGACTTCTCGATCGGGAAGGTGCGGTCGGCGTGCGCCGCGTCGGTCGAGCCGGCGAAGGCGACCGGTCGCACCACGTCCATCTCGTCGCCGAACTCCGCGACCACCGCCGCCACCATCGCGGCAGTGAACGCCTCGTCGGCGCCCGCGGCGGGCGGGTTCGCCACCTTGATGTTGAAGCTCGAGGCGCCGAGCTCGGGCGAGGACTCGCCGACGGTGAGCACCTTCGCCTGGGCGAGCTGCTGGAGCGCCGGATCCGACGCCGCCTCGCCGATCGCCCGGATCCGCTCCTCGACCTCCTGCCGCTTGACGAGGAGCGCCGAGCCGTCGGGCTCGGCGCGGGTGGTCATCACCATGCTCACGCCGCCGCGGAACTCGGTCTCGAGCATGTCGCGACCGGTCGCGAGGAAGAGGACCAGCCCCGCGATCGCCACGATCCAGCTGCCCGGGATCGTGATCCAGCGGAGCCGCAGCCAGTCGATCCTCGGCTCGAGCGCCCGGTGGATCCCCGGGAAGACCGTCGGGAGCATCGGGAGCGACCGGCACTTGAACACGTCGACGTAGAGCTCGAAGATCGCCCGCGTGACGTAGAGCGCCGAGAAGAGGGTCGCGAGGATGCCGATCGCGAGGGTGAGCGCGAAGCCCTTCACCTCGGTCGCCGCGGTCTGGTAGAGCACGAAGCAGACGATCAGGTTCGTGATGTTGCCGTCGATGATCGCGCTCAGCGCCTTCGAGTAGCCGATCCGCACCGCGTCGCGGAGCTTCTCGCGGTTGTTGACCATCTCCTCGCGGATGCGCTCGTAGATGAGCACGTTCGAGTCGACCGCCATGCCGATCGAGAGCGCGATGCCGGCGAGACCGGGCAGCGTGAAGGTCCCGTCGATCATCGCCATCACCCCGAAGATGATGGTCGAGCCGACGAGGAGGGCGATGTCCGCCACGAGCCCGGCGAAGAAGTAGTAGCCGAGCATCGTCAGCATGACGACGATGACCGAGAGCCCCACCGCCTGGAGACCGATCGCGAGGTTCTCGCGACCGACCGAGGGACCGAGGACGCTCACCGCGATCGGCTCGGGGCTCAGGCGGGCCTCGAGGGCGCCGGCGGCGAGGACGCGGATCAGGTAGTTGATCTCCTCGTCGCCGTAGTTGCCGGTGATCTGACCGTTCGAGGAGATGCGGCTCTGGAGCGTCGGCGCCCCGTAGACCTTCTCGTCGAGGACGATCGCCATCTCCGCCCCGACGTTCGGCCCGGTGAGCGCGCCGAGCTGGGCGGCGCCGCCCTGGTCCATCGCGAAGGCGACCGCGGTGCGACCGAGCTCGTCGCGGGTCCGACCGGCGTTGCGGATCGACCACGGTCGGTCCGCGGCGTGGGTCATCGACTTCGAGGGGATGACGTAGAGGAGGACGTAGTAGCGCCCGTCCTTCTCTCCCGCGACGAGGTCGCGCCGGGCGAAGTAGGCGGCGGGATCCGCCTGCAGCGCCTGGAGCTGGGCGGGATCGTCGTACCACTGCTTGAGGTCATGCACCTCGAACCAGCGGGCGATCACGCTGTCGGTGTTGCGGGGTCCGCGCTCGGCGAGCTGCTTCCGCATGTCCTCGACATTGACGCCCTCGGGAGCCTCCGGATCGACCGCGAGGCGGAACTCGAGGACGCCCGCGCCGCGGAGGAGCCGCTTGAGGTCCTCCGGGTCGTCGAGTCCCGTGCGCTTCGAGGCGTAGTCGTCGTAGGAGGCGACCACCGCCGCGATGCGGTCGCGCTGCCCGGGATACTCCGCCTCGAGCGCCGCGAGCGCCTCCTCGCGGGGCGAGGGATCGCGGAGCGGCTGGCCGTCGGGACCGTCGATGCGGCGACCCTCGGCGTCGAGCTGGACGGGCTTGGTCTGGTCGAGGGCGAGCATCCGGAGGATCCGCGGCTCGGGCAGCGGGCGGAGGAGCGCGCTCCGCTGGCGCTCGAGGCGGATCTCGCCGTCGACCACGCGGTCCTCGAGACCGGAGATCACCGTCGGGTCGGCCTGGGCGAGCACCGCCTCCTGCAGGGCGATCCTCGCCTCGCGAAGGTCGTCGTGCTCCTTCTGGAGCGCCTGCAGCGTCTCGGCGGCGGCAAGGCAGGCGTGCGTGGTGGCGAGGGTGCCCTCGGTGAGCGCCGCGTCGAGCTCCGCCGGGCGGATGTTCGTGCAGCGGAGGAGATCCGCCAGCGTGTCGCGGAATCCGAGCTGCAGCGCCCGCACCGCGGCATTCGGAAGAGGCATCACGACCTCGATGCGGTCGGCGCCCTGCGGCTCCATCGAGATGTCGAGCACGCCCTGCGGGTTGACGCGGTCCTTCAGGACCTCGATCACCTGCGTGAGCACCTCCTCGCCGGAGCCCTCCGGCACGTTGACCGCGTAGGTCAGGCTCACGCCGCCCCGGAGGTCCTTGCCGAGCCGGATCTGCTGGTCGATCGGGAAGATCTCCCAGACGCAGAACGCGGTGACGGCGGCGATCAGGAGGAACTTGAAGACGAGCTTGGACATGAGGGAGATTCCGGACCGGACCGTCGAGGCGGGACGGGGAGTCGGGCGATCGGCGTCAGGCGCCGGCCTCGCCGCCCTCCTTGAGGATCTGCTGCACGGCGGAGCGGGCGAAGGTCATCCGGACGCTGGAGTTCTCGTCGATGCGGAGGACCACGGTGTCCGCCGAGGTCTCGACGACCGTGCCGATGACGCCGCCGGTGGTCATCACGCGGTCGTGCTTCTTGACGGCGGAGAGGAGCGCCTCGCGTCGCTTCTTCTCCTTCCGCTGCGCGACGGCGGAGAAGACCACCATCAGCACGAGGATCGGCAGGACGAAGAGCAGGATGTTGAACCCGGGATCGGCGGGCGCGGCGCCCGGCGCCCCCGCGGGCGCCCCCGCCGCCGGCGCCGCGGCGGGCGTGCCGGCGGCATCGGGACCTTGAGGGAGGCGCGAGATCGCGAGGATCGCCAACTCGGACAACGAAGCGAGGGTCATGGAGCCGGGTTCCGAAGGGAGGATGGCGGGCCCGACGAGGCGGCCAGGACTGGCCAACCCTCGGCGAGGGAAGACCATGCATCTTGCTGGATCGCCCCTCGGATGTCCAGCATCAGGCGTTGGTAGTGCCGGAGGTTGTGCACCGACGCCAGGATCGGTCCGAGCATCTCGCCGGCATGGAAGAGATGCCGCAGGAAGCCGCGGCTGAACCCGCCTCCGCACGCGGGGCAATCGCAGCCGGTCTCGATCGGGGCGCGGTCCTCCGCGTGGAGGGCATTGCGGAGGTTGAGCGGTCCCGTCCGGGTGAAGACGCGGGCGTTCCGCCCGTTCCGGGTCGGCAGGACGCAGTCGAAGAGGTCGACCCCCGCCGCGACCGCCGCGACGATGTCCCGCTCGTAGCCGACGCCCATCAGGTAGCGGGGTCGATCCTCCGGGAGCATCGGCGCCGTCGCCGCGACGGTGCGGTGGATCTCCCCCGGTCCCTCCCCCACCGCGACGCCGCCGATCGCGTAGCCGGGAAGGTCAAGCGAGGTCACCGCCGCGACCGATCGGGCGCGGCGCTCTGGATCCACGCCGCCCTGCACGATCCCGAAGAGCGCCTGCGCCTCGGGTCGGGCGTGATGCTCGACGCACTCGGCGAGCCAGCGGTGGGTCCGCTCGAGGGCGAGGTCGAGCCGCGCCGGATCCGCGCCCGCGGGCGGGCAGTCGTCGAGCGGCATGATCACGTCGGCGCCGAGGTCGTTCTGCACCTCCATGCACTCGCGCGGACCAAGCCGGATCGCCGAGCCATCGATGAACGAGCGGAAGGTGAAGCCGCCCTCGTCGATCGAGAGGAGGTCCGCCATCGAGAACGCCTGGTAGCCGCCCGAGTCGGTGAGGATCGGCCGATCCCAGCGCATGAACTCGTGCAGCCCGCCGAGCGCCGCGACGCGCTTCGAGCCGGGGCGCAGCAGGAGGTGGTAGGCGTTCGCGAGGATCATCCCCGCGCCGACCTCCCGCACCTGCGCCGGAAGCACCCCCTTGATCGAGCCGGCGGTCGCGACCGGCATGAACGCCGGCGTGTCCACCGCGCCATGGGGCGTCTCGAGGCGACCGAGCCGCGCCCGCGTGGTCGAGCTCCTCGCGAGCACCGTGAAGCGGGTCGCCATCGGATCCGCCGCCGCGGGCTCAGCGCCCGCGCGACGCCTCCCGCAGGATCCGCCGCTCCCGCTCGGTGAGCCGCGCGAGCCCCTCGCGGTTGATCTTCTCGAGGATGCGGTCCACCTCCGCGACGTCCGCGGCGCGTCGCCCGCCGCGGCGCCCGCGGAACTGGTCGCTGGTGGGGTCCACGCGGCCGAGGAAGTCGAAGAAGCCGTGCAGATGCTGCGGTCGGCGGATGAAGAAGTAGCCCGCGATCGCGCCGCCGAGGTGCGCCGCCTCGCCGCCGGCGTTCCGTCCCTGCATGAGGATCGTCAGCACCGCCACCGCGACGAGCGCGTAGGCGAGCGTCGCGAGGCGCATGGGGATCACGAAGAAGAGGAGCACCGTCGCGTTCGGGATGAGGAACGCGCCCGCCATGATCACGCCGAAGACGCCCGCGGAGGCGCCGACGAGCGGCGTGTAGGGATTGTTGAAGAGAAGCCCCGGGATCCGGAACTCCGGTCCGAAGGCGAGCGACGCCGCGATGCCTCCGGCGTTGAGGACGAGGTACATCAGCCCGCCGCAGATCCCGCAGAGGAGATAGAACGCGAGGAACCGCTTGCCGCCGAGGTATCGCTCGACCGCCGGACCGAAGAAGTAGAGCCCGAGCATGTTGAAGAGCAGGTGCGACAGGTTCGCGTGCAGGAACTGGAAGCCGAGGAACCGCCAGAACTGCCCGCCGTCGAGCCCGGTGCTCGGGGAAAAGTAGATCAGCGCCTGGGCGGTCGTGAACTGCAGGAACTTCTGGAGGACCGGGACCTCCGTGAACACCTGCGTGCCCACCGCCTGACCGGTCTCCTTGAGGAAGACGATCCGCTGCAGCTCGTGCGGTCCAATCCGCTGGAAGTCGGTCGTCCCGAAGTTCTCCGGACGGGCCTGCCGCAGCGTGGGATTCTCCGCGAGGTCGTTCCGCAGCATCACCCGCCCGCGGGGGAGGAACCCGTCGAGGACGAAGACCCCGACGCAGAGGACGATGATCCAGGTGGTCACCGACCAGCCGGGACCGCGCGGCGCGCGACCGCCCGAGGATCGTTGGGCATCGCGCAGGTAGTCGCGGTCGTGGAGACCCATGGGCGTCGGGGGGCGAAGGGCGGCGGAGTGTAGCGATGCCCCCGCCGACCTCACGCCTCGTCGCGGCGCCGTCGGGTGGTCGCGCGGCGGAGCACTCGGCGCTCCGCGATGCTCAGGCTGTCGAGACCCTCGCGCTGGATCTTCTCGAGGACCCGATCGAGCTCCACCTGCTCGCGGGCGAGCGCCTCGCGCTCCCGCGCCGCCTTCTCCTCGGCGCGGGACGCCGCGCGATCGTTCGCCCGCGGCGCCGTCCACTCCGAGCTCGGCTCGAAGGCGCCGGCCGGAAGACCATCGCCGCGGAGCGAAGCCCCCTCGCCGAGGCGGATCGCCCGGGAGACCTGCCAGCCCCAGAGCCAGCCGATCACCGCGATCGCGACGAGCCCCAGCTGGTCGATCAGGAGCCCGACGAGTCCCAGCACGATCGCCGCGACCTGCCCGACGCGGATCGCGAGCATCGTCGCGTCGAGCTCGCCGCGCCTGCGCCAGGCGATCGCCTGCACCACGCGTCCTCCATCGAGGGGCATGAGCGGCACGAGGTTCAGGAGAAGAAGGATCAGGTTCACCCACCCAAGCAGCACGACCACGCCCTTCCATCCGCCGCCGCCGACGAGGGCGAGCGCCGCCGCCGGCTCGAGCGGATGCGGGAACGCCGCCCCCCACGCGGGCGCGCCCGCCGCGAGGAGCAGGAGCCCCGCCGCGAGGAGGAGCGCCAGATTGACGAGCGGTCCCGCCATCGCGACGACGAGGTTCGACCACCAGTCGTGCGGCGGTCGGCAGGCGGCGAGCCCGCCGAGCGGCCACAGCAGGATCTCGTCCGCGGTGCCGCCGAGCCGCCGGCACGCCGCGACGTGCCCGAGCTCATGGAGGAGGACCGACGCGAGCAGGCATCCGAGCGCCGCCGCCGTCGGCGCGGGTCCGAGGGCGGAGTGCCCGAGCCACGCCCGGGTCATCTCGATCGCGGCGAGGAACGGCCAGAGCAGATGCAGCCGGATCTCGATCCCCGCGAGCCTTCCGAGGGGGATCGACCAGCGCATCGGCGAGTCGGTCCACGCGCCGCGGTCGCGGACCCACTCGCCCTCGCCGGGATCCTCCGCCGACCGCCTCACGCGCCACCTCGCCGCGTCGGTCGCGGTCGCCCCCGCAGGTTCCAGGCGTGGAAGGCGACGATCGTCTTCGCGTCGCGGATCTCCCCCGACGCGATGAGGGCGGCGACCTCCTCGGGCGGAAGCGCCATCACCTCGATGCGCTCGTAGGGCTCGAGGTGGGCGTCGCCCGGCTCGAGGTCCCCCGCCACGAAGACCTGCATCCACTCGTCGGCGAATCCGGGCGCCGTGTAGAACGAGGTCAGCGGCTCGATCGCCCCCGCGCGGTAGCCGGTCTCCTCGGAGAGCTCGCGTCTCGCCGCGTCGATCGCCGACTCGCCCGCGTCGATCCCTCCGGCGCAGAACTCGATGAGCCATCCCTCGAGGGTGACCCGGTAGTTCCGGATGAGGACGAGCCGCCCATCGTCGAGGACCGGCAGCACCGCGACCGCGCCTCGGTGGCGGATCACCACCTTCTCGAGCGGGCGACCATCCCGACCCCGCCACGAGAGCAGGTTCACGTCGAAGGCTCGCCCCGCGTGGAGGCGGCGGACTTGCCTCTCGTCGCTCACGGACGCGATGATACGAGGATGCCGCAACCGCCCCACGGTCTCGCCCCTCCTGCCGAGCGACCCGGGCGCGGCGCGACCGCCTCGGTGCGCGGGCTCGTCAAGGGCTTCGGTCGCCTCGAGGTCCTCCGGGGGATCGACCTCGACTTCCGCGCCGGCGAGACCACCGTCGTCCTTGGCCCGAGCGGCACCGGCAAGTCGGTGCTGCTCAAGCTCCTCGTCGGGCTCCTCAAGCCGGACGCGGGCGAGGTCTGGTTCGGCGAGGAGCGGATCGACGAATGGTCGGAGCCGCGCCTCGCCTCGGTGCGGCGTCGGGTCGGCTACCTCTTCCAGCAGGGCGCCCTCTTCGACTCGCTCACCGTCGCGGAGAACGTGGCGTTCCCGCTGCAGGAGGCGGGCGTCGGGGACCCCAAGGCGACCGAGCACCGCGTGCGGACGGCGCTGCGGCTCGTCGGGCTCGCCGACCTCGTCGATCGGATGCCGTCGCAGCTCTCCGGCGGGCAGCAGAAGCGGGTGGCGCTCGCGCGGGCGATCGTCCTCGGACCCGAGCTCATCCTCTACGACGAGCCGACCACCGGGCTCGACCCGATCCGCTCCGACCTGATCAACGAGCTGATCGTCCGCCTCAAGCGGTCGCTCAAGGTGACGAGCGTGGTGGTGACCCACGACCTCGCGAGCGGGTTCAAGGTCGCCGACCGGATGATCATGCTCCACGAGGGCAGGATCCTGCTCGACGCGGCGCCGGAGGTCTTCCGCCAGACCGATCAGCCGGTGGTGCAGCGGTTCCTCCGCGGCGAGGCGTCGGAGGAGGATCTCGCCGCGATCGCGTCGGAGGCGTCCGACGCGGCGACCTTCCGGCGAGGAAGCTGATCCTCCGCTACCTTCCTCGCCGGATCACGCATGCGAACCTCCTCGAAGGACCTCCTCATCGGGATCGCCGGCATCGGCGGTCTCGCCGGCTTCGCGACGCTGCTCCTCCTCTACGGGGAGCTGACCGGCGTCGTGACCTCCCGCTACACCGTCGAGGTCGCGTTCGACTCGGGCGGCGGACTCCGCAAGGGAAGCCCCGTGACGCTCAACGGCGTCCCCGTCGGCGAGGTGCAGGACGTGCGGCTCGATCCAGCCGCGGATCGTCCGGAGCATCCGGTGATCGTGGTCGCCCGCGTGGACCGCACGGTCTCGATCCCCACCAACGTCTCCGCCGACGTCGAGGCGGGTCTCCTCGGCGGCTCGGCGCGGCTGACCCTCGTCATCCCGCTGCCGATCTCGGAGAAGCCGGAGGTCCTGCCGCAGGAGTCGCCGCCGTTGATCTTCGGGAAGGCGGCTGGTCTCGGCGGCGCGATCGCGGCGGCGATCGACGAGCGCCTCGCGGCGCCGCTCGAGGACCTCCGCGCCTCGGCGCGGGCGTTCACGCGGCTCGCCGACAACCTGAACTCGCTCGTCGAGGAGGTCGATCCGGACTCGGCGGATCCCGCGGCGGTCGAAGGCAGCCTGCGAACCACCGTCGTCCGCATGAACTCGACCCTCGCCGAGGCCCGCACCGCGATCGGGCTCGCCTCCGAGTGGCTCGGCGACGCGCAGCTCAAGCAGGACGTGCGGAACGCCGTATGGCGGGCGGGCGTGCTGCTCGAGCAGACCGTCGAGGCGGTCGACGACTTCTCGGCGCTCGCGACGACCCTCGGCGACGAGGCGGGGCGCGCGGTCGACTCCTTCGACGCCCGCGCGGGCGAGCTCGTCGCGGCGGTGCTGCCGGTCGCCGATCGCGCGAGCGACCTCCTCGAGCGGCTCGGGGCGCTCTCCCGCCTCGCCGCGGAGGGCGACGGCACGGTGGGCCGACTGCTCCGAAGCCCCGACCTGCACGAGAGCCTCGTCGACTCGGCGCGACGCCTCCAGGCGACGCTCGGCGAGCTCGAGCTCCTCCTCCAGAAGATCCGCGAGGAGGGGCTGGGCGTGTCGTTCGAGTAGGCGGCGAGCGGTCCTTCTGCTTCGTCGTGCTGCGGACCACCCCCACCGGACTTCTCGCTGCGCTCGAAGTCCGACTCCCCCGCGAGCTCCGCTCGCGGGAGAGTGCCCGAGCACGCCACCGCTCCCGCACGTCGCCACGCGACGAGCGGGAGAGTGCCCGAAGACCCCGCGCCTCTCCCGTGAGGAGCCACGCGACGCGCGGGAGAGTGCCCGAACACTCCTCGCCTCTCCCGTGAGGAGCGCCGCGACGAGCGGGAGAGGCCGGTTCGCGACCAACGGTCGCGAACCGGGTGAGGGTGGTCCGACCCGCGACGAGCGTCGTGGAGCGCAAGACTCGAAACATCGCTTATCGATCCAGCGGTCCTTCTGCTTCGTCGTGCTGCGGACCACCCCCACCGGACTCCTCGCTGCGCTCGAAGTCCGACTCCCCCGCGAGCTCCGCTCGCGGGAGAGTGCCCGAGCACGCCACCGATCCCGCACGTCGCCACGCGACGCGCGGGAGAGTGCCCGAGCACTCCGCGCCTCTCCCGTGAGGAGCACCGCGACGAGCGGGAGAGGCCGGTTCGCGACCAACGGTCGCGAACCGGGTGAGGGTGGTCCGACCCGCGACGAGCGTCGTGGAGCGCAAGACTCGAAACATCGCTCATCGATCCAGCGGTCCTTCTGCTTCGTCGTGCTGCGGACCACCCCCACCGGACTTCTCGCTGCGCTCGAAGTCCGACTCCCCCGCGAGCTCCGCTCGCGGGAGAGTGCCGGAACACTCCGCGCCTCTCCCGTGAGGAGCACCGCGACGAGCGGGAGAGGCCGGTTCGCGACCAACGGTCGCGAACCGGGTGAGGGTGGTCCGACCCGCGACGAGCGTCGTGGAGCGCAAGACTCGAAACATCGCTCATCGATCCAGCGGTCCTTCTGCTTCGTCGTGCTGCGGACCACCCCCACCGGACTTCTCGCTGCGCTCGAAGTCCGACTCCCCCGCGAGCTCCGCTCGCGGGAGAGTGCCGGAGCACGCCACCGCTCCCGCACGTCGCCACGCGACGAGCGGGAGAGTGCCGGAACACTCCGCGCCTCTCCCGTGAGGAGCACCGCGACGAGCGGGAGAGTGCCGGAACACTCCGCGCCTCTCCCGTGAGGAGCGCCGCGACGAGCGGGAGAGTGCCCGAACACTCCGCGCCTCTCCCGTGAGAAGCACCGCGACGAGCGGGAGAGGCCGGTTCGCGACCAACGGTCGCGAACCGGGTGAGGGTGGTCCGACCCGCGACGAGCGTCCCCGAGCGCCCGCTCGAACCATCGCCGATCAGACCACCCCACCACGTCCACAAGCACACGCGGCTCCCGGATCTCGGGAGCCGCGTGGAAGGTTCAGGTCTCTCGCTCGGTCACGACCTCGCGGGAGTCGCTCGGTCGGGCGGCGTCTTCGTCCGCCGATCACGCCGACCGCAGCCGCGAGTCGAACCGCCGCTTACTCGGTGACGATCGCCACCTCGACGCGGCGCGACTTCGCCTTGGTGTCGCGGGGCATCTCCGGACCGAAGCTCGTGTAGGACATGTTCTTCGCGGTGAGCCCCTTGCTCTGCAGGAACTGCCCGACCTCATACGCCCGCTGGAACCCGAGGTGGAAGTTGCTCGGGAAGTTGCTCTTGCGGATCGGGTCGGTGTCGGTGAAGCCGACGAGGCGGATCGCCTGGTTGGGGAACTCCTTGCGGATCTGCGCCGCGAGGCGATCAAGCGTCTGCTTCGCCGCGGGACGCAGCGAGACCGAGCCGGAGTCGAAGAGGACGTCGCCCTCGATGATGGCGACGATCTCGCCCGCGCGACCCTCGATGGTCACGCCCTCGAGTCCGCTCGCGAATCCGGCGGGCACGCGGTTCGACGCCTGCGCGGAGGTCTCCTTGAGCGAGGCGTTCTCCGCCTCGAGCGTGCGCCGCTGTGCCTCCGAGTCGTCGAGCTGCGTCCGCAGCGTCTGCACCTGATCGCGGAGTCCCGCGTTCTCGTCCATGAGGAGGGCTTCCTTCTTCTTCGCCGCATCGCAGCCCGTGAAGAAGAACGCCCCCACCGTCATCGCCAGCACTGCCGCCCGTGTCCGTCGCATGCTTCAGGCATCCTTTCCGTGTTGGACCCGCGGCTCGCGCGGGTCGGTCGCGTCGCGTGAGGACCGCCGCTCCATCGCGGTCCTGAAGGTGGGATTGAACACGCCGCCTCGGGACCTGTAAAGCGACCCGAGAGCGCGGGGCGGCTCCGACGCGCCGTCGGTCGCGCCGCCCAAGGCTTCA
Source organism: Phycisphaerae bacterium (assembly GCA_016873275.1). Lineage (GTDB taxonomy): Bacteria > Planctomycetota > Phycisphaerae > Phycisphaerales > SM1A02 > VGXO01. Next base: position 13,420 of record VGXO01000009.1, on the reverse strand, counting down.
TCCGACTCCCGACCGGCATCGATCCGGCGACCACCCGTCGCCGTCCGGCACTCGGCGACAACCCGCGACGGGGGATCCGGATCTCCCCCTCGCGCATGCCCGACCGCGCGCCCTCGCGGTCGCTCGGCAGCACCAGCTCGCGCACCTCGACCACCGCCGGTCGCAGGAGGACGACGAGGACCGCCGCGAACGCGAGGTGCGGTCCGTAGGGGATTCCCTTCGCGAGTCCGGCGAGCCCCCGCCCCCGCTCGCCGAGGAGCCCGCTGCCGAGGACCGCCGCCGCCGCCGCCCACGCAAGTCCAAGGAAGGGCGCGATCAAGAACGTCGCGACCGCGTCCTGCCACCCAAGCGCAGCGCCGATCGCCCCCATCAGGTGGACGTCGCCGAGTCCCATCGCCTCCCGACCGAAGCCGAGCGTCCCGAGGATCCGCACCCCCCACGCGACGCCCCCGCCGATCAGGTAGCCGCCGAGGACCCCCCCAAGTGCCTCAACCGCCGGGGAGGCGATCGCCCCGCCGCGCCCGCCGAGCCATCCTCCGACTGCCCACCCGACTCCGAGCCCCACCACGATCGGGAGGAGGTGAAGGATCTCCCGCCCCGCCTCGCGCCGCGCGTGGGGGTACTCGGCGAGCACCTCGCCCTGAGGCACGAACTCCTCGTAGTCGGCGAACGAGGGTCGAAGCCATCCCGCCCGCAGGAGCCCCGCGAGGACCAGCACCCCCGCCATGCCGCCGAAGGTCGCGCCGGTCCCCGGGGCGCCGAAGGTCGGCAGCGGCGTCGGCGGGCTCGCGAGCGACACCCGCATGCCGGGGGTCAGGCTCGCCTGCAGCGGCCAGAGCACCACCGCGAGCACCACCACCACCACCGTCAGCGAGAGCGGGATCATGAACGTCCGCGCGTCGATCAGGGTGATCGGAAGGAGCGCCGAGATGAGCCCGATCACGACGAGGAACCCCGGATACGACCCCGAGAACTGCCGCTCGGTCCACCAGCCCGCGGTGTCGGCGAGCCACCAGCTTCCCGGCGCCGGCAGATAGAGGACGAGGAAGGTCGCGACGAAGAGCAGCCCAAGCAGCAGCTCGACGAGGACGTACTGCGGGCTGATCGGCGTCCGGCAGCGGGCGCAGCGACCGCGGAGGAGAAGCCAGCCGAGGACCGGCAGGTTCTCGCGCCAGGTGAGGAGCCCCCCGCACGCGGGACAGCGGCTCGGCGGCAGCACGATGCTTCCCCCGCGCGGCAGGCGCACCGCGATCACGTTCACGAAGCTGCCGATCGACGCCCCGAACGCGAAGAGAAAGAGCGACCAGACGAGCCACGAGGCAAGCTCGATCCGCGCGGGCGACCACCACGTGTCGTCCACCGCCGCGAGGAGTCCGGAGAGCGCTCCCGGGAGCGAGGTCGTCAGCGTGGTCGCCTGGATCGAGAGCACCCGTTCAGTCCCGCGACTCGCGTCGAGCGTCCGGCTCCGCCGCGAGCCGCTCGACCTCGCCGAGCGAGAGCTCCTTCACCTGCTGCTCGGCGGCGCCGATCACCGCCTCGCAGCGGCGGAGGAGAAGCACGCCGCGGCGGTACTCCGCGATCGACTGCTCGAGACCGATCTCGCCCTGCTCGATGCGGTCGATGATCTCCTCGAGCGCCTCGACCGCCTGCTCGTAGGTCATCGCCGCGATCTCGGGCGGAAGTCCTTCGCCGCTCGACGGGTCCGCGGTGACCGGGTTGTTCCTCGCCTTCGACACGTCGCGAATGTACCTCAACCGCCCGCGGGCGATCCCTCCGAGGGCGCCTCGAGCGGGTCGCCGCGGCGGACCGACTCGACCCGCGCCCGGACGGTGCCGTCGCCGACCGCGACCGAGACGCCCGCGCCGACCCGCGCGTCCTCGACGCTCCGCAGGAGGCGTCCCGCGTCGTCGGTGAGGATCGCGTAGCCGCGGGCAAGCACCTCCGCGGGACCGATGCTCCGAAGCCGTCCGGCGCCCGCCGCGACCCGCGCTCGCGCCCGCTCGAGCCCCGAGGCGAGCGCCCGCTCGAGGCGCCGCCGGCGAAGCGAGAGCTCCGCCCGCTCGGGGATCCTCGCCCGCGTGGCGCTCGCGAGGCGACCGCGGCGGTGCTCGAGGTGGACCCGCGCCTCCCGCACGAGCGAGGCGAGCGACCGCGCGAGGCGTCCCCGCGCCTCGACGATCCGCCGCCGCGCATCGCCCACCCGCTCCTCCGGTCGCCTCAGGAACTCGTGCCGCCGCGCGAGGTCGAGCCGGCGCCTCGCGTCCTCGATCCCGCCCTCGACCTCCCGCCGAAGCCGCCGGGCGGCGTCGCGGAGCGCCTCGCGGAGCGCCTGGCGCTCCGGGACGAGCATGGTGATCGCCTGCGTCGGCGTGGATGCCCGGCGGTCCGCGACGAGCTCGATGATCGAGGTGTCGCTCTCGTGCCCGATCGCCGCGACGAGCGGCGTGCGGCAGGCGAAGACCGCGTCGGCGACGATCCGCTCGTTGAACGCCCAGAGGTCCTCGAGGCTGCCGCCGCCGCGGGTGACGAGGATCGCGTCGATCCCGAGCCGCCGGGCGCCCGCGTCGAGCGCCGCGATCGCCCGCGCGACCTCCTCTGCGGCGCCCTTTCCCTGCACGAGGACCGCGACCACGAGAAGCTCGACCGCGGGCATCCGGTCCCGCGCGGTGCGGAGGCAGTCGGCAAGCGCGGCGCTTCCGGCGCCGGTGATGATCGCGATCCGACCCGGCACCCGCGGCAGGGACTTCTTGCGGGCGTCGTCGAAGTAGCCGATCGCCCGGAGCTCGGTCATCCGCCGCCGCAGCTGCTGCTCGAGCGGTCCGAGCCCGACCGCCTCGATCCGGCGCACGATGAGCTGGGTCTTTCCCTGCGGCGCGTAGTGCTCGAGCGATCCGGTCACCGCGACGAGGTCGCCCTCGCGCGGAAGCTCGCGGAGCGACTTCATCGACGACGCCCACATCGCGCAGGAGACGACCGCCCTCTCGTCCTTGAGCGAGAAGTAGAGGTGCTTGTTCGCCCGGAGGTTGCTCACCTCGCCGACCACGCGGAGCCGGGCGGGAAGCCGCGCGAGCGCCGAGCTCACGAGCCCGCTGAGCTCGGAGACCGAGATCGGCTCCGGCTCGGCGTCCGACTCGCCATCGCCCTCCCCACGCCGCCTCGGCGGCTCCCCGGGGGGTGATGGCGGCGGAGGCGACGGAGTCAGCGGAGGCGGAGTCAAGGACCCCGGCGCCTGCGGGGACGAACCCGCCGCGGCACTCGGACCGGTCTGGCTGATCGATCGGGGCGAGCCCGAGGACCCGTCCGCCGGCGCGTCGTCGAGCCTCGTGAAGAGGTCAGGCTCGCCTCCGGCGGCTCGGCGTGGATCGAAGGGCGGTCGCGCCACGACCGTATGGTAGAGCCAGAGGCTAGTTGCCTCCGGCAGCGCGGGGCACTCGATCGACGATCCTCGGCGCGAGTGCGCTCGTCTCCGCTCCCCCGGCTCCCTGCTTCGCTCCTGCGCTCTCCTCCCGTCCCCGACTGCGTTTCGTCCTCTCACTTCTCCTCTCCTCAACTCTCCTCAACTCTCCTCACCTCTCCTCACCTCTCCTCACCTCTCCTCACCTCTCCTCACCTCTCCTCACCTCGCCCCACGTTTCTCGCTGCCTCCGCGTCGATGCCCCTCGCCTCGCTTGCCCTCGCCACGCCGCTTGACGCGATCGACTCGATCCGCCCGGATGCGGCGCGCCTCGCGGGGCTTGGGCTCTCCTCGGTCGAGGACCTCCTCCACCACTATCCGCTGCGGCACGAGCGCGAGGAGGCGGAGAGCACCATCGCCGACGCGCAGGCGCTCGTCGAGGCGCAGGATGGGGCGAACCTCGCGGTGCGCGGGACGATCGCGGCGGTCCGGACGCGGCGCGGTCGGATGACGCGGGTCGAGGCGACGCTCGAGGACGAGACCGGCTCGGTCCTGCTGACCTTCTTCAACATGCCCTGGCTCTCCCGGCGGCTGCATCCCGGTCAGGAGGGACTCGCCGAGGGGAAGGGTCGCCGCCACGGCGAACTTCTCCAGATGGTGAACCCCCGCTTCACGCCGCTCGACGCGGAGGCGCCGCGGGAGGCGCGATCGAGCCGCATCCGCCCGATCTATCCGGCGCGGGAGGACCTTCCCTCCGCCCGCATCGAGCGGGCGGTGGAGGCGGTGCTCGAGCCGGCGCTTGCCCTCGTCGAGGAGACCCTGCCCGAGGCGTATCGCAGGCGCCGCGAGCTGCTCGGGCTCGCGGAGAGCCTGCGGGCGATGCATCGACCGGAGGATCTCGCGCAGCCCGCGCGGGCACGGCGGCGGCTCGCCTTCGAGGAGCTCCTCGTGATGCAGCTTGCCGTCGCGATGCGGAGGCACCAGCTGCGGAGCCTCGCGCGGGCGCCGCGGCTTCCCCTGACGCCGGAGATCGACGCGCGGATCCGGGCGCGGCTTCCCTTCTCGCTCACCCCCGGGCAGGAGGGCGCGATCCGCGAGATCTCCGCCGACCTCGCGGGCGACCTCCCGATGAACCGCCTGCTCCAGGGGGACGTCGGCTCGGGGAAGACCGCGGTCGCGCTCCACGCGATGCTCCTCGCCGCCGCGGCGGGTCGGCAGGCGCTGATGATCGCCCCCACCGAGATCCTCGCCGAGCAGCACGAGCGGGTGCTGCGGGCGATCCTCGCCGCGAGCGAGGTCGAGGTGTGCTCGATCGTCGGCGGTCTTCCCGCGGCGGTGAGGCGCTCGCGGCTCGAGCGGCTCGCCTCCGGCGAGGTCGCGCTCGTCGTCGGCACGCACGCCCTCCTCGGCGAGTCGATCTCGTTCCACGACCTCGGGCTCGTCGTCATCGACGAGCAGCACCGCTTCGGCGTCTCGCAGCGGGCGGCGCTCCGCCGCCACCGCGGTCGCGACGGCACCTCGCCGCACGTCCTCGTGATGACCGCGACGCCGATCCCCCGCACGCTCTCGCTGACCCTGCTCGGCGACCTCGACGTGACCACCATCGCCGACCGGCCGCCCGGTCGCGTGCCTCCCGCGACGCGGGTGGTGCCGCCCGCGCGGCGAGACGAGGTCGATGCCTACCTGCGCCGCCGGCTCGAGCAGGGCGAGCAGGCGTACGTGGTGGTGCCGGCGATCGAGGAGGGCGACGCGGGGCTCGCCGCGGTCTCGAGCCGGCTCGCGTCCCTGCGCGATGGCGCCTTCCGCGGGCTCCGCGTCGAGGGGCTCCACGGTCGCATGCCCGCGGCGGAGCGCGACCTCGTGATGGACCGCTTCCGCCGCCGGGAGATCGACGTCCTCGTCGCGACGGTGGTGATCGAGGTGGGAGTCGACGTGCCGAACGCGACGCTCATGGTCATCGAGCACGCCGAGCGGTTCGGGCTCGCCCAGCTCCATCAGCTCCGCGGTCGCGTCGCCCGCAGCACCCGCCGCGGGCTCTGCGTCGCGATCGCGGAGGCGGTCACGCCCGACTCGCTCGCCCGCATGGAGGCGTTCGCCTCGACCGACGACGGCTTCCGCATCGCCGAGCTCGACCTTGGGATCCGCGGTCCGGGCGAGCTCTTCGGCGCGCGGCAGTCGGGGCTCGCGCCGCTCCGCGTCGCCGACCTCGTCCGCGACCTCGACCTCCTCGCCCTTGCCCGCGCCGACGCCCGCGAGTGGATCGAGCGGAGCCCGCGGCTCGACGCCCCCGGCGAGGAGGGTCTCCGCCGCATGGTCCTCGGCAGGTACGGCGCCGTCCTCGGGCTCGTGGAGGTGGGGTGAGGGGGGGAAGCCGCCACGACTCGGCTGCGGCGCACGGCGGGCGCGACACGCGAGGGCGATCGGGCGACCATCAACCGGCGGAACCGACGGTCGAAGCGGTCGGGAACCGAGGGGGCGTTCCCGCGGCGTCGTGCCGCACCATGCGCGGTCCCGAGAACGCGCGCCGACCGCATCCGTTCGGTGCTCCGTCGGCACGCCGAGAAGGCGGCATCGCGCCGCTCACCTTCCGAAATGCTTCCTCACGTTCTGCACCTTCCACGCGAGCGAAGGTTGCAGCGCGATCCGCTGCGCGAGCTCCTCGTCATCGGTCAGCAGCGCTGCCTTGACCTCGCCGCGGTCGAGAACCCCGTCGAGGAACTCACGTTCCGCCGCCGTGAAGGGGAGCAGCCTGGCAAGACCCCTCCTGCAGCCGTCGACCAACCCCGCTGCCCACGCCTTCAGTTCCCGGTCACCGCGGAACGCCGTCGACCGCAGCACCGGCAGCAGCTGCTCGCGGAGCTCGTCGACCTCGAAGCCGACGGCGTCCGGCGAGACCGTCCGCCAGTCGACGCGGTTCATCGCCCCGTAGGCGACGAACGCCGTCCGAAGACGACGATCATCAAGGCCCTCGCGCGACAGCAGCGCGTGCGCGTCGAACAGGTCGCGGCTTGCCCGACGCGACAGGAGCGCCGCAAGCTTGGCCGCCGCGATCTCGTGGATGTCGAGCAACGGGATCCTCGACGCCGTGAATCGCCCGAGCGGGCGCGAGTCGGTCGGTCGGACCGGCCACAGCGGGATCCGGAACATGTAGTTCAGGTCGATCTCGATGTTTCCGGCCTGACCAAGCGCGCTCTGGTAGCGAAGCTGCCACTTGCCGCCCGCGTGCTCATCGGGGACCCGGAGGATCGACATCCCCTCGGTCCGCCCGACGACGTCGATCGCCCGCTCGAGCTCGGGACGCTCGGCGAGCATGTCCTCTCGGTCGAGGGACCCGATGTAGTTCAGGTCGATGTCGACCGAGAGACGCGGCACGTCGAAGCAGAAGAGGTTGAGCGCCGTGCCGCCCTTGAGGGCGAGCCGTCCCTTCAGGCGAGGATGCCGGCGCAGCGCCTCGAGCAGCGACAGGAGCCGCGCAACCTTCTCCAGAAGCTCGGGGCGGAAGGAGAGCGTCGCGGCCTCCGCCACGAGCCGCTCGCGGGAGATGTTCACGCCTCGCCGCTCCAGCGTCGTTCGGCAAGCGGCGTCGGCAGCATCAGGTTCCAGCCGGAGGCGAGCCGATGACCGCGCCTCGATCCGCGGTCGAGGTACTGCCTCGACTTCGGCGCCCGCGACCGAAGGCGACGAATCGCGCGTTCGGGCACGTCGAGCCGCTTCGCGTTGAGCTCGAGGAACCAGCCGACCTTGGCCGCCAGCGTCGCCGACCGCAGCCGGAGCGCGTAGGCGACCACCGCCTCGAGGTCGAGGGACGGCACCGACTCGAGCGACCGGACGACCTCCTCCCATCCGCCGCAGAGATCGGGGCGGTCGAGCGCGTCGACGCAGGTCCTCTCGAGCGTGGTCACCCGCAGGTCGAGACCCATGCGGTCCATCGTCTGCACCCCGATGCGGTCGCCGCCACGGCCTGCGAGCGCCCGCGGCACCCGCACCGGCTGGAACACCGCGGATCGGAAGGTGCACGCCCGCGCCGCGGTGCGGGTGAGGAACTGGTAGCGCGTGAACGCGCTCTGGGCGTGCCCATGGAGCTCGAGCGCCGTGTGGTAGGCGAGCACGGAGTCGCGGGCGAGCCGGGACGCCACGAGGTAGGGATCGACGGGCGCGGACTCCGAGTCCATGCCGAGGGGCACCACCGCGTAGACCCCACGGCGGACGGACAGCACCCGACCTCGGGCTCGTTGGCGGGAGAGCAGCACCCGAAGCGTCCCGAGGGTGCCCGAGCCGCGGCGTTCATGGAACTGCGCGAGCTCGTCGCCGGTGAAGACTGGGTGCCGGGCGAGGAAGACCTGTAGGCCGGGAGCCTGCGTCCCGCCGCGGGGGTGGGCGCCGGACGCGGGAGGAGTTGCTTTCGTGTGCCGCACGAGAGCCCAAATGTATGTGTTTCGGCAAACAGAAGCAACCACGCCTCGTCAGAAGACCCGCGACTCGGGCGCCACCCATGTCTCCGAACGCTCGCCCGCATGGAGGCGTTCGCCTCGACCGACGACGGCTTCCGCATCGCCGAGCTCGACCTTGGGATCCGCGGTCCGGGCGAGCTCTTCGGCGCGCGGCAGTCGGGGCTCGCGCCGCTCCGCGTCGCCGACCTCGTCCGCGACCTCGACCTCCTCGCCCTTGCCCGCGCCGACGCCCGCGAGTGGATCGAGCGGAGCCCGCGGCTCGACGCCCCCGGCGAGGAGGGTCTCCGCCGCATGGTCCTCGGCAGGCATGGCGCCGTCCTCGGGCTCGTGGAGGTGGGGTGAGGGGGGGCGGCGAATGACCTGCCACCCGCTTGCAAGACCCGCATCATGAGGGATGAGTTGGCGCTGGCAGACGCGATCTCTCTTGCCCCCCAACGGGTTCATTGCAATCGCAAGGAACTGCCGCGATCCTGCCTCAACAGGTCTTCGACATGCTCGCGCGTCTCGTCGTCCTCGAACCAGACGTAGGTTCCTCGGATCGCTCGAGTGAGCAGGATGCGATAGCCGCGCTGAAGCCGACGCACCACCTCTGCCAAGGCGCCGGGGCGGTCTCTCCGAGCGCCCGAGACGGCAAGCCGCCACGCGGATTCATGGACCTGATCGAGGTTCACCGCCCATCGGTCGCGTCGCCAGACCAGATCGCTCATCCACAGCACTCCGACGTAGTCGAAGTCGAAGCCCCGCACGACGTAGGGACAACCGACCTCGCACAACTGATCCGAGGAGATGGGACTTCCCCGTGGAGCCTGGATGAAGATCGAGTAGTCCTCGGCAGGCGTGTAGTTCCAGATCCGCGTCCAACTCTTGACACCCTGCGGCGTGTTCACGTCGATGCGGAAGTCCTGGTCCGTCGGTGGAAGGCGATGAGGATTGGCGACACCCTTCGACCTCCACTTCCTCGAGTAGCTCGCCAGCAGACGAACCGAACGCCCGCTCGCCTCATGCCGGCGGAGCGATGCCTCGAGAGCAAAGGGCGTCCCCAGCACCTCGAACTCGTACGGACCACCGAGCGTTCGCCGCCATCGCGTGGGCGGTCTCGTCTGGACGCCGCCCCGCGCGTCGGACTCGACGTCGAGCGAGCGATCCACCCACTCGAGGTACTCGGCTGATCCACCGCAACGGAACTGCGCGCCCTCGAGGCTGATCCGGGTGAAGTCCGCTCCGAACTCCTCGGCGAACGCCTGAAGTCGCTCGATCGAGGTCGTCTCGTTATCCCGATAGCTCTGATCCGGATCCAGGAGAAACACCGAGACCTTCGACGCCCGCATGACGTGCCATGCCTGCGGACCGGCATGAAGCATCCAGCCCGAGGCCGCCATCCCCTCTCGTCCCGCCGTCGTGGGATCGATCAGCGCGTGCGCCTCGTCGACGATCGAGACCGCGAACTGATCGTCTGGACACTTGAGTCCCTCGACGCTCCGACCGAAGCGATCGAGGTTCTCGCGCCACGAGCCGATCGTGGTCGGTCGCCCGCTCGCCCGCTCCTTCTGCAGCCACTTCTGGTTTAGTCCGGGGTTGTAGCGATTCGCCCCCACGACGACCCCTCGTGCCGCTCGGGCGCCGCTGACCCGCTCGAAGAGCTGCTCCCAGTTCGAACGCTGCGCCGTCGAGGTCGTGGTGAGCACGACGTTGCCATCAATCGACTCTCGGTCCGCAAGTTCGGCCCACAACTGGGCCGCGATGACGGACTTGCCGGATCCCGGCGGTCCCTCGATCACGATCACGCTCTTGCTAGACCTTCGCTTGGCGGTCGCCTTGGCGGGCTTCAGTCGACGCTCGATCTGCGCAAGGCACAACTCGAAGCCGCGTCGCTGCTGATCGAGCAGCACGAACGGTCGATCCTCCGAGCGACGGATGGCCGTCGAGATCTGCCGAACGAAGCCGCGATCCTGGAGGTAGACGCCTCGCTCGAAGTCGCGAGCGAAGTCCGCATCGGCCGACACGAGCCGCTCGGCGAGGTACCGAGGGAACCGTGACTCGACGTCGTCGGCGTTCCTCGCGAAGACCGGATAGTCCCGAACGAGGTCGTGATGGGGCATCGCGACATACGCGTCTGCGGCCGAAGCGTAGGTGAAGAAAACGCATCCATCGACGCTCGCGGTCCGCTCGAGCACCGTGCTGTGAAAGCGTCGGCAGTACTCGACGTAGCCACGAACCTGATCTGAAGGATGGAGCTCGTCGCCAGTCCAACGACGAACGAGCGACTCTCGCTCGCCGGAGGAGTCGCGACTGACGTCCCAGTCCTTGAGCTCGACGACGACCGCGGTCGGTCGATCGTTGCTCCTCCCAAGCAACACCACGTCCGCCCATGCCGTGGAGGCAGGCAGCCGATACTCGACCACCAGCTCCCCCGGGCGACCAAGGTGGACGTGGAAGTCCCCGAGCAAGGGGCTGGCAAGAACCTGCGCCAGCGTCGGCAACGACGATCGCCACGCCGTGCGCTCCGCAGGGGTGGACCGCCGAGTCTCCCGCGAGAGATCGTCGACGAGCTGATCCAACTCGTACGCCGCCCGCCTCCGGAAGGTCTGCACGTCAAGCAGCATTCATTCCTCGCGTGGAGATAGGTCGTCAGACGCCCTCGATCCCGACGACGTCGAGCGGAGTCGATCGTGCTTGACCGCCCGCCCCTTGGCGAGCGCCACCGGATAGCGCTCGGCGTTCCGCGCCAACTTCCGCTCGGCAGCCGCCAGCAGGTCGATTCCGCATGTCTCCGCGAACTCGATCAGCAGGATCAGCACGTCCGCCGACTCGTCCTCGACGCCGCAGCGACTCGTCGGATCCTCGAGCACCGCGATCGACTTCTCGTTCGAAACCCACCGGAAGTGATCCATCAACTCCCCCGCCTCCACGCCGATCGCCATGGAGAGGTTCTTCGGATCGTGGAACTGCTGCCAGTCGCGTTCGATCGCGAAGTCGGTGATCGCGCGTCGAAGCCGCTGCCACCTGTCAGGACCGCCTCCCATGTCCGCCGTGTCAGACCCGGACGTCTCCGCCATGGAAGGATCGTACAGACGAGCGTACGGCTGGGATTGATCTTGATCGACGCGAGAGTGCTCGCGCCCGACGATCTCAGGCTCGACCTCCTTCGCACCGAGCCGAAGACTTGCCGTCGAAGGAGGTCCCCTCCGTCGCCTCGCTGCGCGAGGCGCCACCCATCCCCCGGCGACTGCGTCGCCGCGGGGAGGAGTTCGCGCGGACCGGGTGCAACCCGTCGTCGAAGAGCCCCTCCGTCGCCTCGCGGGGCGCGAGAGCAACCCGTCGTCGAAAAGCCCCTCCGTCTCCTCGCGGGACCCGAGAGCAACCCGTCGTCGTGGAGCCCCTCCGTCGCCTCGCTGCGCTCGGCGCCACCTCCCCCCGGCGACTGCGTCGCCGCGGGGAGGAGTTCGCGCGGGGCGCAGGCGCGAGTGCCGCGGTGACCACTCCGCTCCGCCTCGCTCCCCCGGCGCGTGATCCCCGGCGCCTCGCCGCCCACGGCGATGCGGCGGGTCCGTACCATCGGGGCATGTCCGCGAACGCGACCCTTGCCGCGCTCTTCGAGGAGATGGCGGCGCTGCTCGAGCTGACGGGGGCGAACTCGTTCCGGGTGAGCGCGCATGCGAAGGTGGCGCGGGTGCTCGGCGAGCTCGACGCGGACGTGGAGGCGCTCGGGAGGGAGCCGGGAGCGATCGAGGCGATCGAGGGGATCGGCGAGGGCTCGGCGGGACGGATCCGCGAGTGGCTCGCGAGCGGGTCGATCAAGGACCTCGAGTCGCTGCGGAAGCAGGTGCCGCCGGGACTGCCGGAGGTGCTGCGGGTCCCGGGGCTCGGACCGAAGACGGCGCGGCTCCTCTGGAAGGAGGCGGGCGTCGTCGACCTCGCGACCCTCAAGGCGAAGCTCGCGTCGGGCGAGCTCCTCGGGCTTCCCCGCATGGGCGAGAAGACGCTCGCGAAGATCCGCGAGAGCCTCGAGTTCATGGAGAAGAGCGGCGGGCGGGCGCGGCTCGGCGAGGCGGCGCCGGTCGCGGAGTCGCTCGCGCGGCACCTGCGGGCGGTAAAGGGCGTCGCGCGGGTCGAGGTGGCGGGCAGCCTGCGGCGGGGTCGGGAGACGATCGGCGACCTCGACCTCCTCGCGTGCGGCGGCGATCCGGCGGGACTCATCGAGGCGTTCCGCAGCCACCCGGAGGTGCGGTCGGTGCTCGCCGCGGGGGAGACGAAGTGCTCGGTGCGGCTCGCGAGCGGGATGCAGGCGGATCTTCGGGTCGTCGACTCCTCCTGCTTCGGCGCGGCGTGGCTCTACTTCACCGGCAGCAAGGAGCACAACGTGCGGCTCCGCGAGCGGGCGATCGCGCGGGGACTCCGCCTGAACGAGTACGGGCTCTTCCCCCACGCCGAGGCGGACGAGGACTCGCCGCCGCAGTCGCGCGGGGTCGCGCCGGTCGCGGCGGCGAGCGAGGAGGAGATCTATGAGGCGCTCGGGTTGCCGTGGATCCCGCCGGAGCTGCGGGAGGACCACGGCGAGCTCTCGCTTCGGAAGACCCCGACGCTCGTCACCGTCGAGGCGATCCGGAGCGAGCTCCACGCCCACACCCGCGCCAGCGACGGCACGATGTCGATCGAGGAGATCGCGAGGCTCGCCCGCGACCGCGGCTTCCACACGCTCGCGATCACCGACCACTCGCGGTCGAGCGTCCAGGCGAACGGACTCGACCCGGCACGGCTCCGCCGGCACCTCGACGCGGTGCGCGAGGCGGACGCGCGGCTCGACGGGATCAGGCTCTTCGCCGGCAGCGAGGTCGACATCCTCGCCGATGGTCGGCTCGACTACGAGGACGAGCTCCTCGCCGAGCTCGACTGGGTCGTCGCGTCGCCGCACGTGGCGCTCCGGCAGGATCCGAAGGTCGCGACCGAGCGGCTCCTCGCCGCGGTGAGGCACCCGCTCGTCCACGTGCTCGGGCATCCGACGGGTCGCCTCATCGGCAGCCGCCCGGGACTCGAGCCGGACATCGAGGCGATCGCGAAGGCGGCGGCGGAGTGCGGCACGGCGCTCGAGGTGAACGCCAACCACCACCGGCTCGACCTCCGCGACCGCCACGTGCGGATCGCCCTCGAGGCGGGCTGCTGGATCGCGATCAACTGCGACGTGCACAGCCCCGAGCAGTTCGACGAGCTCCGCTACGGCGTGGTCACCGCCCGCCGCGGCGGGCTCACCCCCGATCGCTGCCTCAACTGCCTTGACGCCAGGACGCTCGACGCATGGCGGAAGGCAAAGCGGAAGAAGGTCCACAAGTAAGGACGGGTGGAGGACCCGAGGTCGGGGGCGGGACGCGGCGAGTGGTCACGAGGAGTGGACCCGATGCGGGCAAGATGCCCGCGGTCCACCGGAGGGGGCGGTCACAAGACGTGGACCGTGGTCACAAGACGTGGACCGTGGTCACAAGACGTGGACCGTGGTCACAAGACGTGGACCGTGGTCACAAGACGTGGACCGTGGTCACAAGACGTGGACCGTGGTCACAAGACGTGGACCGTGGTCACA